>NZNW01000119.1 GCA_002695065.1 Salinicola sp.
CAGTGCGACGCGATCCTGGTGCTCGGCGAAGACCTCATCCAGAGCGCCGCCCGTGTCGCGTTGTCGGTACGTCAGGCGGTGCGCGGCAAGGGCGCGGAGCTGGGCGCCGAGCGCGGCATCCCCGAATGGAACGCCGAGGCGGTGAAGACCATCGCCCAGGACGCTGGCCATCCGCTCTTCCTGGCCACGCCCGATGTCACCAAGCTCGATGGAATCGCCGCCCACGCCGAGCGTCTCGCCCCCGACGATATCGCCCGGCTCGGTTTCGCCGTGGCCCATGCCCTGGATTCCACCGCGCCGGCCGTCGACGGTCTCGACGCGGCAACGTCACAGTTGGTCGAGCGCATCGCCGATGCCCTGCTGGCGGCGAAAAAGCCGCTGGTCATTGCCGGCGAGTCACTGGGGTCGATGGCGATCCTGGAAGCGGCCGGCAACATCGCCCGCGCGCTCGGCCGGCGCCAGCGTTCGGACGCCGGCCTGACCCTCGTCCGTCGCGAGGCCAATAGCGTCGGGCTCGGGTTGCTGGGCGGGGAATCCCTCGACTGGGCGCTGGCGCAACTGGAAACCGGGGACGCCGACGGTGTGGTGATTCTCGAGAACGATCTCTATACCCGGCTGCCGGCGCCACGCGTGGATAGCGCGCTCGGGCGGGCCACGGCGGTCGTCGTGGTCGATCACCAGCGCACGCCGACCTGGGAGCGATCCGACATCGGCTTGCCTGCGGGCACGTTCGCCGAGAGCGACGGCACCCTGGTCAGCCTCGAAGGCCGCGCGCAGCGCTTCTATCAGGTGTTCGACCCCAGCTACATGCGCCCGGACACCCGGATTCGCGAGAGCTGGCGCTGGCTGCATGCGCTCCACGCCACGCTGGAGCGCCAGCCAGTGGAGACCATCCTGCTCGACGACCTGACCCAGGCCGTCGCCGAGGATGCCCCCGCCCTGGCCCCGCTGCACCAGAACACGCCGGAGGCGATGTTCCGCATCCACGGCCTGAAACTGGCCCGCGAGCCCCACCGCTACAGCGGCCGTACCGCCATGCGCGCCAATCTCGACGTCAACGAGCCGCGGGCGCCGATGGACCTCGACACGCCGTTCGCCTTCTCGATGGAAGGTTATTCCGGCTATCGGGAGCCGCGCCGGGAGGTCGCCTTCGCCTGGGCGCCGGGCTGGAACTCCCCGCAGGCCTGGAACAAGTTCCAGGACGAGGTCGGTGGCCATCTGCGCGCCGGAGATCCGGGCAAGCGGCTGTTCACGGCCGCCGCCGCCGGTGGCGACTACTGCACCGACATCCCAGCCGCCTTCAAGCCGCGCGAGGGCGAATGGCAAGTGCTCGACCTGCCCCAGCTGTTCGGCGGCGACGACATGTCGCGCCGGGCCGAACCGATTCGCGAGCGCATGGCGCCGCCGCAGGTCGCGCTCAACCAGACCGACGCCGCGGGGCTGGGTATCGGCGCCGGCGATGCGGTCTCGATCGCTGTCGATGGCACTCGCTTCAGGCTGCCGGCGAGACTCAGCGCCGGTCTGCCGCCAGGTGTCGTTGGCCTGCCCGCTGGTTCGATCCAGGAAGTCACCGGAGGATTGACGCCAGGTGCCGTGCGCTGGGGAGCGGTCGCGAAAGCGGAGCACGATGGCCAGGCGCCGGCCGGGGAGGCGCGCCCATGAACTGGTGGACGCCGCAAGTCGAGGCGACGTTGATCGCCATGGTTCAGGCCGTGGTCATTCTGCTGGTCGTGGTCGTTTCCGGGGCGCTGTTGAGCATGATCGAACGGCGCCTGCTGGCGCTGTGGCAGGACCGCTACGGCCCCAACCGGGTCGGTCCGTTCGGGCTTCTGCAGATCGCGGCGGACATGCTCAAGATCTTCTTCAAGGAGGACTGGATCCCGCCGTTCGCCGACCGGACCTTCTTCGTGCTGGCGCCGGCGATCGCCATGGCCTCGCTGCTGCTGTCGTTCATGGTGATCCCGATCACGCCCGGCTGGGGGGTGGCGGATCTCAACATCGGCATCCTGTTCTTCTTCGCCATGGCCGGCATCAACGTCTACGCGGTGCTGTTCGCCGGTTGGGCCAGCAGCAACAAGTACGCGCTGCTCGGCGCCCTGCGCGCCTCCGCCCAGACGCTCTCCTACGAGGTCTTCATGGGCCTGGCGGTGATGGGCATCGTCGCCATGACCGGCTCGTTCAACATGCGCGACATCGTCAATGCGCAGGAGAACGTCTGGTTCATCGTGCCGCAGTTCTTCGGCTTCTGCACCTTCGTCATCGCCGGGATCGCGGTGACCCACCGCCATCCGTTCGATCAGCCCGAGGCCGAGCAGGAGCTGGCCGACGGCTACCACATCGAATATTCCGGGATGAAATGGGGCATGTTCTTCGTCGGCGAGTACATCGGCATCGTGCTGATCTCGGCGCTGCTGGTGACGCTGTTCTTCGGCGGCTGGCACGGGCCGCTGCTGCCGCCGATCGTCTGGTTCCTGCTCAAGACGGTGTTCTTCGTCATCCTGTTCGTGCTGCTGCGCGCGGCGTTGCCGCGGCCGCGCTACGACAAGGTGATGAGCTTCGGCTGGAAGGTGTGTCTGCCGCTGACACTCGTCAATCTATTGATCACCGGGGCGATGATTCTGCTCATCGACCCGGGCGTGTAAGGGAGAGCGACCATGCTGAGTCAGATCCGGAAGATCGTGTCCGGCACCGGCACGCAACTGCGCACGCTGTGGATGGTGTTTTCGCACGCCTGGCGCAAGCGCGAGACGCTGCAGTACCCGGAAGAGCAGGTCTACCTGCCGCCGCGCTATCGTGGCCGCATCGTGCTGACCCGCGATCCGGACGGCGAGGAGCGCTGCGTGGCCTGCAACCTGTGCGCCGTGGCCTGTCCGGTGGCGTGCATCTCGTTGCAGAAGGGGGAGAAGGAGGATGGCCGCTGGTATCCGGAGTTCTTCCGCATCAATTTCTCGCGCTGCATCTTCTGTGGCATGTGCGAGGAGGCGTGCCCGACCTCGGCGATCCAGCTGACCCCGGATTTCGAGATGAGCGAATTCCGACGCCAGGAGCTCGTCTACGAGAAGCAGGACCTGCTGATCGATGGCCCGGGCAAGGATCACAACACCAACTTCTATCGCGTGGCCGGCCTGTCGATTGCCGGCAAGGACAAGGGCGAGGCGCAGAACGAGGCCGAGCCCATCGACGTCAAGTCGCTGATGCCATGAGAACCTGCCTACGATCTGCTGCGCGTCGGCCAAACTTTGTTGAAAACACTTTCGAGATGCTCATTTACCCCCAAGTAAACTCCGCTTCCTCAAGTGTTTTCGCCTCGCGATCCACATGGATGTGGGAAGTGCGTTGGCCCGTAGGGAACGGGCATAGCCTTGGCTCTAGCTCGCGAGATCGTAAACAGATTCCAAGTCGGGTGGGGCGTGTTAGGGGGCTTGTGCTGCCCAAAGCTGGGAGAGAGATATGCAAATCGCGTTTTACTTGAGTGGCCTGGTCGCGATTCTCGCCACCCTTCGCGTGGTGACCGGCACCCATCCGGTCCACGCGCTGCTCTATCTGATCGTGTCGCTGATCGCGGTGGCGATGGTGTTCTTCGCGCTGGGGGCGCCGTTCGCCGGGGCCCTGGAGATCATCGTCTATGCCGGCGCGATCATGGTGCTGTTCGTGTTCGTGGTGATGATGCTCAATCTCGGCGAGTCGGCGGTGGAACAGGAGCGAGCCTGGCTCCAGCCCAGGGCGTGGGTGGGCCCGGCGATACTGACGGCGGTGCTGTTGATCGTGATGGTGGTGACCCTGGCCAGTGGCGACTACGACGGCAGTATCAGCGGCGAGACGTTGACGGCCAAGATGGTGGGCATGTCACTGTTCGGGCCCTATCTGGTCATCGTCGAACTGGCGGCGATGCTGCTGCTGGCGGCGCTGGTGGCGGCGTCTCACCTGGGTCGCAGTGAAGCGCACGATGAAGCCGATCTCGCCCGCGAACGCCAGCGCGAGCTGAACGAACAGGCTTCCGCCGCAGCGCCACGCGAGACATCGATCCACACCCGCGAGGAGAGTCGCGATACGCAGGAGGGCAAGGCATGACGGGCATTCCGGTGGAGCATGGCCTGTGGCTGGCGGCGATCCTGTTCGTGCTGGGGCTGGCGGGGCTGATGACGCGGCGCAACATGCTGTTCGTGTTGATGAGTCTGGAGATCATGATGAACGCCGCCGGGCTGGCGTTCATTGTCGGTGGCACCCACTGGCAGCAGGCCGACGGCCAGGTCATGTTCCTGATGATCATCACCCTGGCAGCGGCCGAGGCGAGCGTGGGGCTGGCGCTGCTGATGCAGCTCTACCGTCGCTTCAAGACTCTCGATATCGATGCGGCTAGCAGGTTGCGCGGATGACTACTTTTCACGATGTCTTGCTGACACTCACGTTCGTCTTCCCGTTACTGGGATCGCTGACCCTGGCGCTGTCGTTCGGGCGTCTCTCGGAGCGGGCCAGCGCGACCATCGGTGTCGCCTCCATCGGCCTGGCTGCACTGTGCACGCTCTGGGTCGGCATCGACTTCTACGACCAGGGCAAGTCGGCGCAGACGCTGACCCTGTGGCACTGGATCAGCGTGGGTGATTTCCAGCCCACCGTGGGGCTGATGCTGGATGGGTTGTCGCTGACCCTGCTCGGCGTGATCACCGGGGTCGGTTTCTTCATCCACCTGTTCGCGGCCTGGTACATGCGTGGCGAGGATGGCGTGACCCGCTTCTTCTGCCACATGAACCTGTTCGTGTTCAGCATGATCCTGCTGGTGCTGGGGGACAATCTGCTGCTGCTCTACTTCGGCTGGGAAGGGGTGGGGCTCTGCAGCTATCTGCTGATCGGCTACTACTATCGCACGCCGGCCAACGGCTGGGCGGCGTTCAAGGCGTTCGTGATCACCCGTACCGGCGACGTGTTTCTCGCCATCGGCATGTTCCTGCTCTATCTCGAGCTCGGCTCCCTCAACCTGCAGACGCTGCTGGCGCGGGCGCCGGAAGTCTGGACCGAGGGTGGCCTGATGCCGCAGCTCGCGGCGCTGATGCTGCTAGGGGGCGCGGTGGGCAAGTCGGCACAGCTGCCGCTACACACCTGGCTTGCGGATGCCATGGCGGGCCCGACGCCGGTGTCGGCATTGATCCATGCGGCGACCATGGTCACCGCGGGCGTCTATCTGATCGCGCGGATGAACGGCATCTTCCTGATGGCGCCGGACGTCCTTCTGCTGGTCGGAGTGGTCGGCGCGCTGACACTGCTGGTGGCGGGCTTCGCGGCGCTGGCGCAGACCGATATCAAGCGGGTGCTGGCCTACTCGACCATGAGCCAGATCGGCTACATGTTCCTGGCGCTGGGCGTCGGCGCGTTCGATGCGGCGATCTTCCACCTGATGATCCACGCCTTCTTCAAGGCGCTGCTGTTCCTCTCCGCCGGCTCGGTGATCATCTGCACCCATCACGAGCAGGACATGCGCCGTCTCGGCGGGCTGTGGCGCAAGCTGCCGCTGACCTACGCCGGTTTCATCGTCGGCGGGGCGGCGCTGGCGGCGCTGCCGCTGGTGACGGCGGGCTTCTACAGCAAGGACGCCATCCTGGTCTCGGCACTCGCTTCCGACCATGGCGTGCTGATGCTCGCCGGGCTGCTTGGCGCGCTGTTGACATCGATCTATACCGTGCGCCTGATCCTCGGCACCTTCCACGGCAAGCCGAAGAGCGACAACGCCCGCAGCGCCCATGCCGGCAAGGGGCTGGTGCATGGCACGCCGCTGGTGGTGCTGATCGTGATGTCGACGGCCATCGGCGCGCAGTTGACCCCGCCGCTGGACGAAGTGCTGCCGCCCGGCCCGGTCGCCGAGGGCACGGCAGTCCATATCCTGGAGTTCACCGCCATGATAGTGGCCGTCGGCGGCGTGCTGTTCGCGGGCTGGCTGTTCAAGCGCCGGCGCGATCTGATTCGCCGGGGCATGGCGGATCCACGCGGCGCCCGGCTGTGGACCTTCTGGCACAACGCCTGGGGCTTCGACGCGCTCTACGACTGGCTGTTCGTGCGTCCCTATCAGGGCGTGGTCAGGGTCAACCGGGGCGACTGGATCAACTCGCTGTGCAACATCCTGCCGTGGCTGGCACGGGCTTCTCATCAGGGGCTGCGCACGACGCAGACGGGCCTGATGCGTCACTACGCCGTATCGATGGTGCTGGGGGCGACGCTGCTGCTCGTCTTCCTGCTGGTGGGCTGACGGGATGAGCGCAGATACGGTACGCGGCGTCGAGGCCCCGACGACCCCAGCTCGGGCGCCAACGGAATTCACTCTATCGCGGATGGCTGATTCATGACTCTGGTCTGGCTGATACTGATCCCCTTCATTGGCGGCCTGCTGTGCTGGCAGGCGGAACGCTTCGGCGACCAGGCGCCTCGCTGGATCGCACTGGGCACCATGCTGCTGGAATTGCTGATGGTGCTGGGGCTCTGGGTCAGCAGCGACTTTCAGCTGCCGGCGGAGGGCGCCGCCAGCGCCTGGACGCTGGAGTGGCAGGCGGACTGGATCCCGCGCTTCGGCATTCAGCTGCATCTGGCGATCGACGGCCTGTCGCTGCTGATGATCGCGTTGACCGGCCTGCTCGGTGCCATGGCGGTGGTCTGTTCCTGGAAGGAGATCGTGCGTCGGGTCGGATTCTTCCATCTCAACCTGCTGTGGATCCTGGGCGGGGTGGTCGGGGTCTTTCTCGCCATCGACCTGTTCCTGTTCTTCCTGTTCTGGGAAATGATGCTGGTGCCGATGTACTTCCTGATCGCGCTGTGGGGGCACAGCGGCTCCCAGGGCAGTTCGCGCATCGGTGCCGCGACCAAGTTCTTCATCTACACCCAGGCCAGTGGCCTTTTGATGCTGATCGCGATCCTGGGCCTGGTCTTCGCCCATCACGGGGCGACTGGCGAATACACCTTCGCCTACGCGGATCTGTTGAACACGCCGCTGTCGGAGACCACGGCCTGGTGGTTGATGCTCGGCTTCTTCGTCGCCTTCGCGGTCAAGTTGCCGGTGGTGCCGCTGCACGGCTGGCTGCCGGATGCCCACGCCCAGGCGCCCACCGCCGGTAGCGTCGACCTCGCCGGCATTCTGCTCAAGACGGCGGCCTACGGCATGCTGCGCTTCGCGCTGCCGCTGTTTCCGGAAGCCTCCCAGGCCTTCGCGCCGGTGGCGATGACGCTGGGCCTGATCGGTATCTTCTACGGGGCGATCCTGGCCTGCGGCCAGCAGGACCTGAAACGGCTGATCGCCTATACCAGTATCTCGCACATGGGCTTCGTCTTGATCGGCATCTATGCCGGTACCGAACTGGCGCTGCAGGGCGTGGTGGCGCTGATGGTGGCGCACGCGTTCTCCGCCGCCGGGCTGTTCATCCTCTCCGGGCAGCTCTACGAGCGACTGCACACCCGCGACATGCGCCAGATGGGCGGCCTGTGGGGGCGTATCCGCGGCCTGCCGGGCTTCGCACTGGTGTTCGTGGCGGCCTCGCTGGGGCTGCCCGGTACCGCCAATTTCGTCGGTGAGTTCATGGTGATGTTCGGTGCCTTCGGTGTGGCGCCCTGGATCGTGGTCATCGCCAGCGCCGGTCTGATCCTGGCCGCCGTCTACTCGCTGTTCATCATGCAACGGGTCTACTACGGGCCGCCGGCGGAGGAGACGCCGCTGGCCGGCCTCGACCGGCGCGAGACGATACTGCTGTTCGGCATCGTCGCGCTGGTGGTGTTCTTCGGTATCTATCCCCAACCGCTGCTGGATACCTCGGCCGGGGCCATGCAGGTGGTACAGCAGAGCGTTCAGCAAGCCGCGGCGATGACGGGAGGTGCCCAATGAGCGATGTCGCCAATCATGGTGTCCTGACGACCCTGCTCGCTATTTCCCCGCTGATTCTGGTCTGCCTGACCGTGATCGTGGTGATGCTCTCGATCGCCTGGAAACGCAATCACGCCTTGAGCGCCATTCTCACCGCCGTCGGCCTCAATGCGGCACTGCTGGCGGTGCTGTTCGGCTGGACGCTGGGTACGGTGGACGTCACTTCGGTACTGGTGGTCGACGATCTCTCCCGCTTCGGCGGCGTGCTGGTGCTGATGTCGACGCTGGCCTGCGTCACCCTGGCTCACCACTATCTGGAAGGCTACGAGGGGCCGCGGGACGAGTTCTACCTGCTGCTGACGAGCGCCGCCGCGGGTGGCCTGGTGTTGGTCTCGGCGCGTCACATGACGACACTGTTCTTCGGTATCGAGCTATTGTCGATGCCGCTGTTCGGGATGCTTGCCTATACCTTCCGGGACCGCGGCGCGCTGGAGAGCGGCATCAAGTACATGGTGCTGTCGGCGGCGGCGACGGCATTCCTGCTGTTCGGCATGGCGCTGCTCTACGCGGTGACCGGCACGCTGGACTTCGCCGAGCTGGGGGCGGCGCTCTCGACTCGTGGCAGCGACCCCTGGCTGCTGGCCGGGGCCGGCCTGCTATTGGTGGGGCTGGCGTTCAAGCTCTCCATCGTGCCCTTTCACTTGTGGACCCCGGACGTCTATCAGGGTGGCCCCGGGCCGGCGACGACGTTTCTGGCTACCGCCAGCAAGGTGGCGGTGTTCCTGGTGCTGCTGCGGCTGTTCCAGTCGACGCTGGCCTTCCACGAGAACTGGTGGCACGACCTGCTCGGCTTCATCGCCGTGATCACCATGCTGGTGGGTAACCTGCTGGCGCTGACCCAGAACGATCTCAAGCGCCTGCTGGGCTATTCGTCGATCGCCCATTTCGGCTATCTGCTGGTGGCGCTGGTGGTCAACCAGGGCCTGGCGGTCGAGACCGTCGGCATCTACCTGGTCACCTATGTCCTCACCACGCTCGGCGCCTTCGGCGTCGTCACCCTGGTCTCCAGCCCCTACGTCGCCACCGGCGGTACGGCGGATGCGAGCCCGCTGCACCATTATCGGGGCCTGTTCTGGCGTCGGCCCTATCTCACCGCGGTGATGACGGTGTCGATGCTATCGCTGGCGGGGATCCCGTTCACGGCCGGCTTCATCGGCAAGTTCTATATCATCGCCGTCGGTGTCGAGGCGCACCGCTGGTGGCTGGTGGGCAGCGTGGTGGTCGGCAGTGCCATCGGGCTCTACTACTACCTGCGGGTGATGGTGACCCTGTTCCTGCACGAGCCCGGCATGCAGCGCCGCGACGCGACCCACGACTGGGCCGAGCGCGCCGGCGGCATGGTGGTGCTGGGCGTCGCCACGCTGGTGATCCTGCTGGGACTCTACCCGACCCCGATGATCAATTGGGTCAATTGGGTCGCGGGGTGACGGCCGCCAGCCGTCGAGCGTCCTGCATCACCGCACGAAAGAGCGCCCGCGACAGGGCGCTTTTTTCTTGCTATTCCACCATCCCGCCATCCCGCCATCCCGGGTCAGGTGTCGGTGCCACGATCGCTGGCGAGGCCGATGCTGCGACGACAACTGACTGGCAGATGGATGTCCACGGCGATGGGGAGATGATCCGAGAACATCGCCTCCAGCACGCGCGGCTGCTCGGCCTTCAGCGACGCGGAGAGCAGGATATGGTCCAGCGCGCGGCGGGGCTGCCAGGCCGGGTAGCTGAGCTGCGGCTTGAGCGGGTTGAGATCCAGGGCCTTGCAGAACCGGGGGTGCGCCAGCAGTTGTTCCGGCGTGCAGTTGAGATCGCCCATGACCACCACATGGTGCAGCGGCTCGACGATCTCGCCCAGGTAGTCGAGCTGACGCCAGCGCCCGCGCTGGCTGAGTGCCAGGTGTGCGACGAAGACGTGCAGCGCATCCGGCCCTTCGCCGTAGCGGGCGTGAATCGCGCCGCGCCCGCGCATGCCGGGCAGGCGGTGTTCATCCACCTGGTTGGGCGTCAGGCGCGATAGCAGCCCGTTGCTGTGCTGGGCGACGCGACCGAGGTTGCGGTTGAGCTGCTGAAAATGAAAATCGAAC
Organism: Salinicola sp.; assembly: GCA_002695065.1. Lineage (GTDB taxonomy): Bacteria > Pseudomonadota > Gammaproteobacteria > Pseudomonadales > Halomonadaceae > Salinicola. Next base: position 9,976 of record NZNW01000119.1, read on the forward strand.
GCTGAGCGATGGGCGAGATACTCGACCTGATTGACATGATTGGATCGAAAACTGCCCCCATCGACCTCCTGTAGGCCGACGATATCGTAGGCCGACAGGGTGCTGGCGACGATATCCAGCCGCGAGCTGCGCTTGGGGTGGGGCAGCAGGTGCTGCCAGCTCCGGGTGAAGTAGTGATGATAGGCCGAGGTATGGATGCCGACCTGCAGGTTGCAGGTCAGCAGTTTCAACGTCGACGCGATCTCGCTGGCGGGTGTCGAGACGGCTAGAGACATGGCGTCACTCGCTCTCGGTGCGTTCCTCGCGGACTTTCTCGATCAGGGCGCTGGCAATCTTCGGCATGTTTTCCAGTGAGCCGGCGGAGTCGGGCGTGACCACATAGCGGCCATCGACGATCAAATCCGGTACGCCCATCAGCTGGTAGCCACGCATCTTGGCCGACGCCTGCTGGATCTCGCTCTTGACGCCGAAGGAGTCGAGCGCCTTGAGGGCTTCATCCTTGCTGACGCCATAGTGGGTGAAGAATTCGGCGATGTCGTCCTTGTCGGTCAGCCGCTTGCCCTGCTTGTGGATGGCGTCCATGAAGTCCTGGCGCATCTCGTGCTCGATGCCCAGCTGCCGGGCTGCATAGAAAGCGATGGCATGCTGTTCCCAGACCCGACCCAGCGGGGCTGCCATGCGATCGAAGGTGACGTCGTCAGGCAATTGGGCAACCCACTCGTTGAGCGGCTTTTCCAGCGCATAGCAGTGCGGGCAGCCGTACCAGAACACTTCGGTGACTTCGATCTGGTCCGCCGGCACCTCGGTTTTCATCGGCTCGTCGACGACCTGATAGTCCTGGCCCTCGACGATGTCCGCCGCCATCACCGCGCCCGAGAACGTCAGCCCGGCCAATAGCGCCACGAAAGACTTGATCATGCGTTACTGCTCCTGAAGGTCGATAAAGTGGTTGTGAAACGGATGTCGAGGAAATCACCGCCAGGCGACGGCGCCTCGGTCGATGGTACGCCACGGCTATTGGAGCCGCGAGGGGCCGCGAGGTTCCCTCGCTAGCCTGCTACCGACCGCTTTCCCTTAGCCTGACAGAAATGGCCGGAAAAGCGTAGGGCACCCAGGCCCGTCGTCGGGCGCGGGGACGTCGACCGCGTTGCCGGAGGCCCGGCCTTGGCGCTCATCCGATGGCCGGCACGCGTGATACACTGCGCGGCGCCACCGTCTCAAGATGATCGAGCCCACCATGACCGCCACGCCCGAGCGCCGCAATTACCAGACCGCGACTTTCCTGATCAGCGCGCCGACGCTGGCCAAATGCCCGTCGGATCGCGGGGTCGAGATCGCCTTCGCCGGACGCTCCAACGCTGGAAAATCCAGCGCCATCAATGCACTGACCCAGCAGCGGGCGCTGGCGCGCACCTCGAAGACGCCGGGACGCACCCAGTTGATCAACTTCTTCACCCTGCAGAACGACGAGCAGCTCAGGCTGGTCGATCTGCCGGGTTACGGCTACGCCAAGGTGCCGGAGGCGATGAAGAAGGAGTGGCAGGCCCATCTCGCCGATTATCTGCATCGCCGCCGCTCGCTGGCCGGTCTGATTCTGCTGATGGACGTGCGGCATCCGCTCAGCGAGTTCGATATTCAGCTGCTCGAAATGGCGGACGATCGCAAGCTACCGGTCCACATTCTGCTGACCAAGGCCGACAAGTTGAAACAGGGCCCGGCCAAGGCCTCGCTGCAGCAGGTCAAGCAGCGCCTGGCCGAATGGGAGGACCTGGTCAGCGTGCAGCTGTTCTCCGCGCTCAAGCGCCAGGGGCTGGATCAGGCTTATTCCGTGATGGATCGGTGGTTGGCCCGTTGAAGCTCCCTCGGGTTCGGCCACTGATTGGAATCCTTTACTGAATCCACTTTCCACTGAATGTGCCACCCCGGTGACGCCTATTCAGGACGGCGCTGGCGATGGGCTCGCTGAGCCGGGGTTTGCGACAGGGATGTCGCTAAAGGCGCGTTGGACAGGATGTCCTTTCGCGCCGACCCGAGCTCAGCGAGCCCAGAGGCAGGATATCGCCGTTCTGGGCGTCAAAAAGGGGAGTGTGAGGGGCTTGCCCCTCACGATAACGAGCGGAACGGAGGGGAATGCTCGTTCAGTCGTGACCTGCTTGGACTCGAATCGATCTCCAATCGATCACGTTCCAAGTCTCCGCTCTCGCCAAGTGACATGTCGTGTCGCTACAACGACGCCTGGTCCAGTTTCGCCACGATCTCCGGCAACTCCCTCACATGCGTCACGCGATGCACTCGCGGCGGCAATTCGCGTTCGCCCTCGTCCTTGGCGTCGATCCACACCGCATGCATGCCGAGGCGCTGGGCCGCCATCACGTCCTCCTCCCAGTTGTCGCCGACGTGCAGGGCGCGATAGGGCTGCGTGCCGAGCCGGGCGACGGCGGTCAGGAACGGACGCGGGTCCGGCTTCGAGGCGTGCATTTCGCCGGCGAGGATGATCACGTCGAAATGGTGATCCAGCGACAGTCGGCGCACGTCGACGTTGCCGTTGGTGATGATGCCGAGCCGATAGCGCCGCGCCCAGGCGTCGAACATCGGGACGACTTCGGGGTAGAGCGCGACCTCATGGCGCAGCGCCATGAACTGCTCGAAACCCGCTCTCGCCCAGCGCTGCGCCTCCTCGGTCGACAGGCCGTGCTCGATCAGCAGCTCATACATGGCGCGTTCGCGAATCCAGCTGTGGTCGCCGCTGCTCAGCGGATAGCGCTGCATCAGCGATGCGCGCAGGGACTGGTAGGCTTCCAGCGGGAAGGCTTTGGCCAGCGGCGTCGCGGTGGGGCCACGGTGGGTGTCGATCTGTTCGGCGAGCCATCGATAATGGGTCGGCTCGGCATGGGCCATGACCGGGCCGTTGTGCCACAGCGTGTCGTCGAGGTCGAAGGTGATGGCGTCAAGCGGCATGGCGAGTGATTCCTAGCGGTTGTCTGAACTCTCGTCCGAGGAGGAAGCCGGCCGGCGCCGTGCCCGGGGATGGGCCTTGTCGTAGACCTCGGCGAGCTGCTGCCAGTCCAGGCGGGTGTAGATCTGTGTTGTCGAGAGATTGGCGTGGCCCAGCAGTTCCTGGACTGCCCGTAGATCCTGGCTGGACTCCAGCAGGTGGCTGGCGAACGAGTGGCGCAGCCGATGCGGATGGAGGTGTTCCGGCAGGCCGCGCTTGCGGGCGGTGTCGGCCAGGCGGGCCTGGATCGAACGATGGCCCAGGCGGCCGCCGTGCTGGGCGACGAACAGCGCTGTCTCGCCCTCTCCCGCCAGTGCGCTGCGAAACCCGAGCCAAGCCTGGATGGCTTGGCCGGCGCGTTGGCCCAAAGGTACCTGGCGCGGTTTGCCGCCCTTGCCCACGACCCGCACGTGACGCTGGTCGAGGCTGGCGAGGTCGAGCGCCGCCAGCTCGGCCAGGCGCAGGCCGCAGGAGTAGAACAGCTCCAGCATGGCCTGGTCGCGCACCTCGAGCGGGTCGCCGTCATGCGGCGTATCCAGAAACCGGCCGAGCAGATCGACGTCCACCGGACTCGGCAGGTGGCGCGGCTGACGGGGCGCCTGGGTCAGTTGGACCGGGTTGTGATCCAGCTCGCCCCGCCTGACCAGCTCATCGGCGAAACGGGACAGCGCGGCGCGGCGCCTCGCCAGGGTCCTCGGCGCCATGCCACGGGTGCGTTCGTGGGCCAGGTAGCGTCGCAGCAGGGTGACGTCGAGCTCGCGCCAGCTGTGCACGTCCTGTGTTTCGAGATAACCGATCAGGCCGTCGATATCGCGGCGATAGGCGTCCACCGTCGCCGGACTGGCGCGCTGCGCCAGCCGCTTCAGGAAGGCGTCAAGTGCGGCCTGCACGGGAGACCTCGGCACGCCGCAACAATCGGCTGACCACCTCGCCCAGATACTCCGTGAACAGCGTATCCAGGGTGGCCCGGAAGTGCTCGCCATCGTGACTGGCCAGCAGCAGGAAACCCAGCGACTCCCCCTGCGTCAGCCGGGTGATGGCGCAGGAGCCGGATTCCGGCGGGGCGTTGCAGTGCGGCAGCAAGGCCTCCCAGTCCTCCCGGTCGAGCGTGGTGCAGCGGCTGGTCTGTTCGTTGAGCAGCAGTTCCAGACGCTGACGCGCAGTGTCGGTCAATTCGAACCGCGGTGGCTGCCAGGCGTTGGTGTCCCGGGGCGAGGCGTGACAGGCCGGTGGCGCTTCGAGCCACAGGCCGATGCCCTGGGTACGGAAACGCTCGGCCAGTTGCGTCGACAGCGCCTCGGCCAGGGCATCGGCGTTCTCGGCTTCGATCAGGCCCAGTACCAGCTCGCGGGTACGGCGATACTGCGCCTCGTTATAGCGTGCCGATTCGAGCAGGTTCTCGAGCCGCCACTCCGCGTCCTCGGCCCGGTGGCGCAGGTCGTGCACCAGCCGCTCCAGTAGTGATACGGCGCCTGGGATATGCGGGTGCGGTACCTTGAGTTGCTGTAGCAGTCCCTCTCGGCCGACGAAAAAGTCGGTATGTTGTGCCAGCCATTCGGCGACCCGATCGGGATCCAGTGTCTGGCGAGGCTCGGGGACCTGGGCGCGTGACATGCGTTGATTCTCCTATGAATCCCTGACGAGGCAGCAGCCTGCCCGTCGTCTCTTTTTATTAGAGTCTGCTAGTTCAAGGCTATGCGCCCTTCGAAGACGCGTTCGGCGGGGCCGGTCATGACGATAGGCGTTTCGCCGCCTTTCCACTCGAGTGTCAGGCGACCACCGCGAAGTTCCACGTCGACGGGGCTTTGCAGCACACCCCGGCGAATGCCGCTGGCCACCGCCGCACAGGCCCCGGTGCCGCAGGCCAGCGTTTCGCCGACGCCGCGCTCGTAGACGCGCAGGCGGATGGCGTGGGGCGACTCGATCTGCATGAAGCCGACGTTGACCTGACGCGGGAAGCTCGGGTGGCGCTGCAGCGCCGGGCCGAGTGTCTCGACCGGAGCGCTATCGACCTCCTCGACCTCGATCACCGCATGCGGGTTGCCCATCGGGGCGACGCTGAAGGTGACGGTCCGGCCGTCGATATCGAGATGGTGCGACGCCTCGTCGCGATCGGCGACGAACGGTACGTTCGCCGGTGCGAAGCGGGGGGTGCCCATGTCGACCCGCACCCGGCCGTCGTCATCGACTTTCAGCGACAGCGGCCCGCCCAGGGTCTCGACCTGGAACTCGCGCTTGTGGGTCAGGCGCTGGTCGATGACGAAGCGGGCGAAGCAGCGTGCACCGTTGCCGCAGTTCTCCACCTCGCCGCCGTCGGCGTTGAAGATCCGGTAGCGGAAATCCATGTCCGGCTTGCGCGGCGGTTCCACAAGCAGCAACTGGTCGAAACCGATGCCGAAATGGCGGTCGGCCAGCTGGCGGATCTGGTCGTCCCGCAGGTAGGCGCGCTGGGTGATCAGGTCCACCACCATGAAGTCGTTGCCCAGGCCGTGCATCTTGGTGAAGTTCAGCAGCATCAGCTCTCCCCCGGCAGCCGGGACTCGAGGGCCCACAGCGAGTCGAGGCTCTCGCGACGGCGTACCAGATGGCTTCGGTCGCCGTCGACGAGGACTTCGGCGGGGCGGCCGCGGCTGTTGTAGTTGGATGCCATGGCGAAGCCGTAGGCACCGGCCGAACGCACCGCGAGCAGATCCCCCTCGGCGATCGCCAGTTCGCGCTCCTGGCCGAGAAAGTCGCCGCTCTCGCAGATCGGGCCGACCACGTCGTAGACGGCGGGTTGCCGCGACGGCCGCGCATCGACGCGTTCGATGCGTTGCCAGGCCTGGTACAGCGACGGCCGGATCAGATCGTTCATGCCGGCATCGACGATGGCGAAGTTCTTGGTCTCGCCGGGCTTGAGGTACTCGACTCGCGTCAGCATCACGCCGGCGTTGGCGGCGATGGAGCGGCCCGGCTCGAGCAGCAGGGTCAGTTCACGCCCTCGCAGGCGCTCGCGCACCGCGTGAACGAAATCGCCAGCCGCCGGCGGACGTTCATCCTGGTAGGTGACGCCCAGGCCGCCACCGATGTCCAGGTGCTCGATCACGATACCGTGGCCGGCGAGCCGGTCGATCAACGCGAGCAGGCGATCCAGCGCATCGAGATACGGCGAGAGTTCGGTCAACTGCGAGCCGATATGACAATCGAGTCCCACGACCTTGAGGTTCGGCCGCTGGGCGGCCCAGGCGTAGAGGTCGAACACCTCTTCCGCGGCCACGCCGAACTTGTTGGCCTTGAGCCCGGTCGAGATATAGGGATGGGTCTTGGCGTCGACGTCCGGATTGACCCGGATCGAGATGTTCGCCACCTGGCCGCGCTCGGCGGCGACGCGATCGAGGCGCTCGAGTTCCGGGCGCGACTCGACGTTGAAGCACTTGATGCCGACTTCCAGGGCGCGTGCCATCTCGTCGGCCTGCTTGGCGACACCGGAAAAGACGACCTTGGCCGGATCGCCGCCGGCCGCCAGCACCCGCTCCAGCTCGCCGACCGAGACGATGTCGAAGCCGGCACCGAGGCGGGCGAGCACATCGAGCACGGCCAGGTTGGAGTTGGCCTTGAGCGCGTAGCAGACCAGATGCGGCATGTCGCCGAGGGCATCGCTGTAAGCGCGGAAATGTCGAGTCAGGGCGGCACGCGAATAGACGTAGCAGGGCGTGCCGTACTGTTCGGCCAGCCGATCCAGGGCGATGCCTTCGGCGTGGAGCACGCCGTCGTGGACGGGGAAAGCGTCGAACGTCACGGTAGCTCCTCGGCGGTCGGCGAGGTGGCTGCCGGCGCCGGGCTGGCCTGGGGCGCCTGGCGGCGCTGCGCGTCGGAGTCGCTCTCTCCGGGCGTCTGTTTCGACGAGGCCGGCTGCGACGTTTCGTAATCCCCCTGGGGATCGTAGGTCTTCGAGGCCTCGCTATCGCCGGGCAGGTAGAGGGGGCCTTTCTGACCGCAACCGGCCAGCGCCAGCAGCATCGTGCTCAAGACCGCGATGATGAGTGCGTTACGCGACATGATGGCGCTCCTGGAGGGTGGCGAGGGCGTCGCGTGCGCGGCTTGCGGCGGCGCGGACCTGATCCGGTGCGGTCCCGCCGATGTGGTTGCGGGCGGCGACCGAGCCTTCCAGCGTCAGCACCTCGAAGACGTCCTCATTGATCACCTCGGAGAAGCGCTTGAGTTCCTCGAGCGACATCTCGGAGAGGTCCTTGCCCTGCTCGATCCCGTAGGCGACCGCCTTGCCGACGATCTCGTGGGCGTCACGAAACGCGACACCGGCCCTGACCAGGTAGTCGGCCAGGTCGGTGGCGGTGGAGAAACCGCGGCGCGCCGCCTCGAGCATGTTGTCCGGCTTGGCCTTGAGCGCCGGCGCCATGTCGGCGAAGGCGCGCAGGCAGCCCTTGACCGTGTCGAGGGTGTCGAACAGCGGCTCCTTGTCCTCCTGGTTGTCCTTGTTGTAGGCCAGCGGCTGGGACTTCATCAGCGTCAGCAGGCTCATCAGGTGGCCGTAGACCCGTCCGGTCTTGCCGCGGACCAGTTCCGGCACGTCCGGGTTCTTCTTCTGCGGCATGATCGAGGAGCCGGTGCAGAAACGGTCGGGCAGGTCGACGAAGTCGAACTGGGCGCTGGCCCACAGCACCATCTCTTCGCTCATGCGCGAGAGGTGCATCAGCAGGATGCTGGCGAAGGCGGTGAATTCGATGGCGAAGTCGCGATCGCTGACCGCATCCAGCGAGTTCTCCGACGGACGATCGAAGCCCAGCAGCTCGGCGGTGACGTGACGATCGATGGGGTAGGTGGTGCCGGCCAGCGCCGCGGCGCCCAGCGGCAGCACGTTGACCCGCTTGCGGCAGTCGAGCAGGCGCTCGTGATCCCGCGTCAACATCTCCTGCCACGCCAGCAGGTGGTGGCCGAAGGTCACCGGCTGGGCGGTCTGCAGGTGGGTGAAGCCGGGCATGATGGTGTCCGCTTCGCGGTCGGCCAGCTCGATCAGGCCGCTGCGCAGGCGCGAGAGCTCGGCGGCCACGGCGTCGATCTCGTCGCGCAGGTAGAGCCGGATATCGGTGGCGATCTGGTCGTTGCGCGAGCGCCCGGTATGCAGTTTCTTGCCGGTGATGCCGATCCTGTCGGTCAGCCGCGCTTCGATGTTCATGTGGATGTCTTCGAGGGCGATCGACCACTCGACCTCGCCGCGCTCGATCTCCGCCTCGATGGCATTGAGGCCATCGACGATGAGGTCCCGCTCGTCGTCGGTCAGCACGCCGACCTGGGCCAGCATGGTGGCATGGGCGATCGAGCCGCGAATATCGTGATGATAGAGACGCTTGTCGAACGGGATCGAAGCGGTGAAGGCGGCGACGAATGCGTCGGTGGGTTCGCTGAAACGTCCGCCCCAGGATTGGTTGGTTGCCTGCGTCATCGAAAATCGAGCTCTGCGTGGTCTGCGGGTGAAAACTGCGAAACGATTGCCCGAGTGTATCAGAGACAGCGTCGGCATAGGACGCTGAAACTCGCGGTCGAGAAGCGGGATGCAAGGCGTGGCGCGCTGCGCGCCGCCCGGTTTTTACTCGGTCGGCGACTGCTTTATCATGGGATGCTGAGGTTCGCGCAGACGAACACCCACTTGATGACGCATCCCGAAGCGCATGCCCTGGCGTTTTGGGGCGTCCATCCGACCCGGAGAATGGCGTGCCCGACGCTAACAGATTGAGAATCGCAACCCGCAGGAGCGCCCTGGCGCTGTGGCAGGCCGAACACGTCAAGGCGCTGCTCGAACATCATCATCCGCACCTGAGCATCGAACTGGTGCCGCTCTCCACGCGCGGTGACCAGATCCTCGACACGCCGTTGGCCAAGGTCGGTGGCAAGGCGCTGTTCGTCAAGGAGCTCGAGGAGGCGATGCTCGATGGCCGGGCGGATCTGGCCGTGCACTCGATGAAGGACGTACCGATGCATTTCCCCGAGGGGCTGGGGCTCTCGGTGATTCTGGAGAGCGGGGCGCCCACCGACGCGTTCGTCTCCAACCACTACTCCGGCGTCGACGGACTGCCCGAGGGCGCGCGGGTGGGCACTTCCAGCCTGCGCCGCGGCCTGCAGGTCAGCGCGCGCCGGCCGGACCTCGAAGTGCTCTCGCTGCGGGGCAACGTCCAGACCCGCCTGGGCAAGCTCGACGCAGGCGACTTCGAGGCGATCATCCTGGCCACGGCGGGGCTGGAGCGGCTCCAGCTCGCCGATCGGATCACCGCGGAGCTTACCCCGGAAGAGAGCCTGCCGGCCTGCGGCCAGGGGGCGCTGGGCATCGAGTGCCGCCATGACGATGCGGAGCTGGTCTCCCTGCTGGCGCCGCTGGACCACGCCGCGACGGCGACCCGGGTGCGCGCCGAGCGGGCGCTCAACACGCGCCTGGATGGCGGCTGCCAGGTGCCGATCGGCGGCTACGCCGTGCTCGAGAACGACGGCGACACGCTCTGGCTGCGCGGACTGGTTGGCCATCCGGACGGCTCGACCGTACTGCGCGCCGAGGGCCGGGGATCGGCCATGGAGCCCGAGTCGCTGGGGATTCGGGTGGCTGAGGATCTGCTGGCCCAGGGGGCCGGCGAGATCCTCGCCGAGGTCTACGGGGGCGCTGGCGGCGAGTGATGACCGGCCGCGTACTGCTGACGCGTCCCGGGGAGCGTGGCGAGATTCTGGCGCGAACGCTGGAACGGAGCGGTTTCGTCACGGCCGCGCTCGATCTCCTGCGCTTCGAACCGGTGGCGCTGGCGGACGTCGGTCGGGCAGCGCTGCTCGATCTCGACCTGTTCCACGGCGTCATCGTGGTCAGTCCGCAGGCGGCGACGTGTCTTGCCGAGGCCATTGCGTCATACTGGCCGCAGTTGCCGCAGCGGCTGCGTTTCTACGCCGTCGGCGAAGCCACCGCGGAGAGGCTTTACACGGAATTGGGCGTGCCGGCGGTCATCCCCCCGCGGACGAGCGGCGAACACAGCGAAGCGCTGCTGGAAGTGGCGTCGCTCAGGGCGGTGGCCGGCAAGCGCCTGCTGCTGGCTCGCGGCGAGTCGGGTCGCGAGCTGCTGCCGGAACGCCTGCGGGAGCGGGGGGCGGATGTCGAGGTCCTGGCGCTCTATCGGCGCCGTTACCGGGCGCCCTCGCCGCCGGCGGCAGAATGGCTCGAGCGCGGTGATTTCGCCGCGCTGGTGGTGACCAGCGGAGAAATATTGCAACATTTGGTCACGTGGTGTGGCCCGGTTGCGTTGAACCAACCGCTAATCGTCTCGAGTCCGCGGTTGGCTACACTGGCGGGGACGTTGGGGTTCGGCTCGCCTCACGTGGCGTCGGGCGCCTCTCCCGCGGCATTGGACGCAGAGATTCGCGCGGTGCTCGGTCCACGGAGCGCCACCTTCGATCAGGGTGATCACGAAAAAGGCTAGCGATAGATGAGCAAGCAGAGCAAAGATCAGCAACCGCAGTCGGCACCGGCTTCCGATGGCGAGCAGACACCTGACGGCCAGGCCGGGTCGGCCGGGCAGGATTCGAAGGCGACGTCGTCCGAGGCATCGAACACGGGCGGTGACCGGAAGCCCTCATCCGCCGGTTCGCCAGACAAGGCCGGCTCGACCGATCCGATCAAGCCCGACGTCGCTCAGCCAGTCTCCGCCGACGGTGCGACCGGCAAGCCGGGAACCGTGAGCGACGCGTCGAGCGCTTCCAGCAGTTCGACCGACGAGGCCGGCAAGACGAATGCCGGCAGCAAGTCGCCATCGGCAGGCAAGTCCAAACCCTCGAACGGCAATCCCGGCCGGACCGGCAAAACGCCCCCGGGTGGCGGCCAGCCACCGGCGGGGAGTGGCGCGACCTCGGGTGGCGGCAAGCGCGGCACTGGCGGCAAGTTGGGCCTGCTGGCCCTGATACTGGTGATTCTGCTGGCGATCGTGGTGGCGTTCGTCGGCTATCGGGGATGGCAGAAACTGCAGGCGCAGCAAGCGCAGTTGAGCCAGATCGGCACCAACAGCACCACGCTCGATCAACTCGAATCGAAAGTCGGCGAGCTCGACCAGAGTCGCCAGCAGAACCTGAAGATGATGCGGGGCGAATTCGACCAGTATCGCCAGAACCTCGACAACACGCTGGACAAGGTGCTCAAGGAGCTGGCCCAGCAGCAGCAGGCCGACCCGCGCGAATGGTTGCATGCCGAGGCCGAGTATCTTCTGCGTCTGGCCAATCAGCGGCTTCAGCTCGAGCGCGACGTCAAGGGTGCCAAGGCGCTGTTGAAGGCGGCAGATGACCGGCTTCGGGAGGCGGACAACCCGGCGCTGGTACCGATTCGTCGCGCCATCCAGTCCGAACTGGCGTCGCTCGATTCGGTGCCGGTCATCGATCGCACCGGCATCTATCTGGCGCTGATGGCGCAGCAGGAGCAGCTGGCCCGACTGCCGCTCAAGCAGGATATCGAAGAGATCGCCGCCGGCAAGGGCGATGCCCAGCCGAGCGGCGGATGGCGCCAGCAGCTGGCGACGCTGGGTCGCGAACTCAAGGATCTGGTGACCGTACGACGACACGACCAGCCGCTGGAGGCCTTGATCACGCCGCAACAGGAGTCCTATCTGCGCCAAAACGTGCGGCTGCTGCTGGAGCAGGCGCAACTGGCACTGCTGAAGTCCGAGCCCGAGCTCTATCAGGCCAGCCTCGGCAAGGCAACGGAACTGGTCGAGGGCTATTACGCCACCGACAACGACGGTGTGGCCAAGTCGATCGACAAGCTGAAAAGCCTGCGTGACAACGATGTGCGCCCGGACCTGCCGGACATCAGCGAATCCTCGCAGCTGCTCAAGCGCTTCATCGAGCAACGCTTCGGCAACGGGGACCAGCAAGGTTCGCAGGGCAGCGGTTCGCGAGGCGGTAGCGCGAACCAGGGGTCGGCACAGGGAGAGGGCGCATGAGGAAGCTGATCCTGCTGATCGTCTTCGGTCTGGCGGTCGGCGCGC
>NZNW01000120.1 GCA_002695065.1 Salinicola sp.
ATCGCTGATGGTGGGCGTTTCGGGAGCGGTGGTATCGGGTGCCGTGGCCGAGACCGACTCGCTCTGGTTGCCGTCGCCATCGGAGGCGACCACATCGACGTCCTCGCCGTTGGTCAGCGGCGGATCGAGGGGCACCTCGAAGCTGCCATCCTCGCCGGCCTCCACCGAGCCGAGTTCGTTGCCGTCGCCGTCGGTCACGGTCACCGTGGTACCCGGCTCGGCGCTGCCGGTAACGGCACTGCCGTCATCGGCGACGTTGACCTCTGTCGGAGTGGCCGGCGCATCGTCCTCGGGGGGCGTGCCGTTGTCGTCGTCATCGTCGTCGCTGCTGCTGCCGGAGTTACTGTCGATGGCGATGGCGCCCACCGAAGCTATCCCACCGGCGATCAACGCCGCGCCCAGGTAGCCCTCGCCCCCGTCTTGTGTCGCCAAGTCGAAGACGCCATATTCCGATTGCGGCAGATAGGTCGCTTCGATGGCGCCATTTGCCGAAGACGAGATATCCACCCACACCAGTTGCTGGTCTTCACCCTCGGCCAGAAACAACTGGCTGGATGGCTCACCGCTGGGGGCAAAGAAATCGGCCAGGGTGATGGTTTGGCCATCGGCCGTGGTGATGACGAGATTGCTGCCATCCCGCACGATGCCATCGATATCGTCTGGAGAGAGGGAAAGAAGCACATTACTGGGTTCAGATAAGGTGATGCCGCCTCCCGTTACCGGTTGTTGGGCGGCATTTTCGACACGAGCGGACTGCTCGCTGACTTTAGCGAAGATCGTCATGTGTGTTCCCCTGCGAGAGAATTGTTCAAGCCTCGGTCATGGCGAAGGCAAGTCTGTTTGTTTAAGAGATTCTGCGAGTAATGATTCGTGCTGGCGTTGGTCTCCCTGCTTGGAAACTCGGTGGAGCGGCGAGTTTATAGCCCAAGTTTATTAGCCTTTGTTAAATTAGTAGTAACTGTCATAAAAGTAAGTTTGTTTTAATAAATGTTTTTTTTATGAATCCGGATGGCGTTTTGAGGCGACGCCTTGGTACAAGCGCGGCTTCGATCGAATTGTGACATTGGGTGGTGAAGCGTATCCAAATAAAACGGCTCGAGTTGAGTTCCGTTTTTTTCCTTAAAAATCAAATATATAAAAAGAGCTGGTTTCTTTGTGCCTGAGTTTTATTCTCGTTACGTAAATAAAATACGTAATGGGAATCTCCGTTGGGTGTGTTGCTACTTTGTAATTAATCTTGTTTCTGTGAGTAACTCTTGGGGGTTTACTGGCTATAAGGGCGTGATTTTCTAATAATAATTTGCCTTGATGACCGCTTGCGACGCGGATTTTTATGCCATTCGTATTTTTCATCTAGCGCATGTCGGCGGGGAATGGCATCAGGAAAGCGAGGCTCGGGTGGGTGTCGCGACTGACGGAAAAGCGAGCTGTCTTATCAAATAGTGACTCGTCAAGTAAGCGTTTCATAACGGGGAGATTCCGTAGTGATAGTGGTCCTGATATGTCGGGTCGGAATGCGGGCTAAGTTAATTGAAGTGGAGGAATGGGGGGTGGAAGAGTGGGGGGATTGGAAGAGTGAAAAAGTGGAAGAGTCAGTCACGGACGAAATGATCGAGCCGTATTATCCCAAGCGTCACAGCGTCGAGCTGACCGGGCGTCCGGAGGGTTCCTTGGACGTCGCCGGAGTCGAATGGAGTGGAGGTGAGGCGCAATGAGACGAGGCGCCTAACCGAGATGGCGCTCGGCATAGATCGACGTGAGCCAATCCAGGAAAACCTTTACCCGGGGGGAGAGCTGGCGACGTTGCGGGTAGACCACATAGAGCGGCAAGGTGGGTTTGGGCCAGTCGGGGAGGATCTCCACGAGTTCGCCTCTCTCGAGCTCGGGGGCAACGTGAAAGCGGGGTAGCTGAATCATGCCACAACCCTGCCGAGCACATTCGACGTAGTTGGCGGCGTCGTTGACCGTGATCCAGCCGCTGGCCTCGAACAGTTGCGTGCGGCTATCGATGACAAGCTCCAGCGTGCTGTCGATGGCGCCGTTGCCCGAGAAAAAGCGAACGACCCGGTGTGCTCGTAGCTCGTCAGGATGGCTGGGGCGGCCGGCACTCTCCAGATAGGCCGGGCTGGCGCAAATGACCTGGGTCATGTCGGTCAACTTGCGAGCAATCAGGCTCGAGTCGTCCGGAATGCCGGCGCGTACTGCGCAATCGACTCCTTCTCCGATCAAGTCGACCCGGCGGTCACCGCTGGTCAGGACCAGCGTCAGCTTGGGTTGAAGCTCATGAAACGCCTGGATATGGGGCAGTACGATCAATTGAGCATGGGCGCCGTGCATCTCGACCCGAAGCACGCCGGAGGGCGTGGTGGAGACCGGCCGCACGATGGCCTCGGCATCCTCCAGCTCCGCCAGTAAATGCACGCAGCGTTCATGGAACGCCTCGCCTTCCGGCGTGGGGCGGACCTGGCGCGTGGTTCGCTCCAGCAGACGGACGCCGAGGCGGCTCTCCAGCTGTTGGATAGCGAGGGTGGCGGTGGCTCTCGGGATGTCGAGCGCATTGGCCGCCTTGGTGAAACTACCGCTCTCGACGATGCGTACGAAGAGCGTCATGGCATCGAGCCTGTCCATGGCAATTGTTGTTCATAGTTGAATAGTGTTCTCAATCTAGCTGATTTATTGATCCACGACGAACGCCAATACTCTCTCCGTTCGTATCGTATGGCGGACCGCCATACTTACTGGACCAGGAGAAGATGCATGACGGACGTCACTCGAAAGATCGCACTCGTCACCGGTGCCTCTCGCGGTATCGGTCGCTCCATCGCCTTCAAGCTCGCTGAGGACGGTTTTACCGTTGTCGTCAACTACGCCGGTAACGCCTCATTGGCTGCCCAGGTTGTCGCCGAGATCGAAGACAAGGGCGGCCAGGCCCTGGCCGTCCAGGCCGATGTCGCCGATCGGCGATCCGTCGCCCGACTGTTCGACCAGACGCTGGAGAGGTATGGGCGCCTGGACGTGGTGGTCAACAGTGCGGGCATCATGGATCTGGCACCGATTTCGATCGACCACACCGACCTGTTCGACCGGATGCTGGCGACCAACCTGCGCGGCAGTTGGCTGGTCATGGCGAAAGCCGCGGAACTGCTACAGGAGGGCGGCCGCATCATTGCGCTCTCGTCGTCGGTCCTGGCGAAATCGTTCCCCGGTTATGGGGCCTACATCGCCAGCAAGGCGGGGGTCGAAGGGTTGGTGAAAGTGCTCGCCAATGAACTGCGCGGGCGCAACATCACCGTCAACGCCGTGGCGCCCGGGCCCGTGGCAACCGATCTGTTCCTCGAGGGCAAGAGCGATGAGCAGATCCAGTCCATTGCCGCCATGGCACCGTTGGAACGACTTGCCAGCCCGGAGGAGATTGCCGGGGTGGTGGGCTTCCTGGCAGGGCCGAACGGCGGCTGGGTCAATGCCCAGATTCTGCGTGCCAATGGTGGTTTCGCCTGATCGATCGGTTTTGGCCATTGGCTGAAACCGAAAAGTTTCCAGGATGAGAGGTTCATCCAACGAGTTCGGTTCGACGCGTTGCTCAAAGTGAATCGAATGCCATTTTCACTTTTGATTGGACAGGAAAGATCATGCCATTTGCCAACTACAAGTTCCCCGAGGGCATCGTCGATCACGCCCTCAAGGAAGACATCATTCACCGTACCACCGAGATGTTCGTCGAATATTTTGGCGAGGACGTCCGACCTTACACCATGGTGCTGGTGGACGAGGTCGCCGACGGCGGCTGGGGCAGGGCGGACGAGACGTTGACGCTGGAGAAGATGGGCTTGCCGCCCAAAGGTTCCGCCAGCTAACCAAAGCGGGATTGAAACCACAGAAGAGGTCGCGATGATGGACCATGAACCAAACCCGCCGGACACGGCAGCGCCCTGCCAATCATCGGGCGTGACACGACGCACCGTCATGAAGGTTGGGGCGATGTCGGCCACCATGGTGCCCTTGGGTGTCATGGTCCCCTGGAAGGCCAGCGCGCAGCCGCTCGACGATAAAAGGCAACCGGCCCCGGGGCTGGCTGCCGGCAATGTCGTCGAGATTTCACCGCGGATCAACGGCACCCGCCGGACGCTACGGGTGGATGCGCGCACCTCGCTGCTCGATCTGCTGCGCGAGAGGCTGGACCTGGTCGGGGCCAAGAAGGGCTGCGACCACGGTCAGTGCGGCGCCTGTACGGTGCATGTGAACGGGCGCCGGGTCGCTTCCTGCCTGACGCTCGCGGTGAAGGTCGACGGCGCGGAAGTGCTGACCATCGAGGGCATCTCCGACGGGCAGGCGCTTCATCCCATGCAGCAGGCCTTCATCGATCATGACGCGCTGCAGTGCGGCTATTGCACGCCGGGACAGATCATGGCCGCCATCGCCTGCATCGAGGAAGGGCACGCATCCGATGCCGCCACCATTCGCGAATACATGAGCGGCAACATCTGCCGCTGCGGGGCCTACAACGGCATCGTCGCCGCGGTCGAGCAGATCGCCAGATCCGTGCGGGAGGGCTGAGATATGCGTGCATTCAGCTACAGCCGCCCCCGCACTCCGGAAGCCGCCGTGGCCGCCTTCACCGATGCCGGGGCGGGTGCGCGGTACATTGCGGGTGGAACGACGCTTTTCGACCTGATGAAACTCAATGTCGAGCAACCCAACCATCTGGTGGACGTATCCGAACTCCACGGCACCGATCTGATCGAGACATCCGGCGACGTGCTGCGTTTCGGCGCGGGCGCGCGGATGGCCGATATCGCCGACGACGAGACGATCAAGAGAGAGTATCCGCTGCTGGCGGAGAGCCTCTGGCGAGCGGCCTCGCAGCAATTGCGCAACATGGCCAGCGTGGGTGGCAACCTGCTGCAGCGCACCCGGTGCCCCTATTTCCGCAACGGCGCAGGGGGTGTTTATCCCTGCAACAAGCGTGACCCGGGAACGGGATGCGCCGCCATTGATGGGCTGGATCGCGGACAGGCGGTGCTGGGAACCAGCGACGCCTGCACCGCGGTGTCGCCAGGAGACTGGCCGGTGGCGCTGACCGCTCTCGACGCCGACATCGTCGTGCTCGGGCCGCAAGGCAATCGCACCATTCCGATCGCGGACTTCTACCTGTTGCCCCAGGACACGCCGGATCGCGAATTCTCGCTGGAGCCTGGCGAACTGGTCATCGAGATCCGCGTGCCCAAGACGGCTGCCGGCCGCGCCTCGACCTACCACAAGGTTCGCGACCGGGAATCCTACGCCTTCGCACTTGCCGCCGCCGCCGTCGCCCTGCGGATAGAGGGCGGCCAGGTGCGGCAGGCGCATATCGCGCTGGGTGGCGTTGCCACGAAACCCTGGCGGTCGCGAGAGGCGGAAGCGGCGCTGCGCGGAAGGGCGCCGACACGCGAGAACGCACTCGCCGCGGGACGTGCCGCACTAGCCGGCGCCAAGGCCGGCCGACACAATGGTTTCAAGATCCATCTCGCCGCCAACACGATCGCCGATGCGATCTCGATCGCTGCAGAAAGGAGCGCATCATGACCCTCTCCTCAAACCCGGATCGCCCGCGTGTCGACGCGCGCCAGAAAGTGCTCGGCGAAGCGCTGTTCGCGGCCGACCAGCGGGTCGATAATCTGCTCCACGCCATGACGGTTCCGGCCTCCATCGCCAAGGGCCAGATCCGCACCATCGACGCCGCCGCCGCGCTGGAGGTTCCGGGCGTCGTCAGGGTCATGACCTTCGACGACTTCGCGGACATCCAGACGACGCCAGCGTCGCGGGGCGCCTATGGGCAGCCGGGGAAAGGCTACCAGCCAATGACCGGTCCCGACATCGTCCACCGCGGCGAACCGGTTGCGCTGGTACTGGCAGAAACCCTGGAGGCGGCCATCGAAGGCGCCGAGTCGGTGTCGGTCGAGTATGACGAGGCGGTGGAGTTCACCGCGCTGATGGAGCAGGACGGGGCCGAGGAGGCGTCCGAAGTCTTTACCCGCCTTGGCCATGGCGATGCGGAAGGGGCCTTCGCGGGCGCCGCGCACAAGGTCGATGTGACGTATTGGCATCCCCAGCAGCATCACAATCCGATCGAATTGATCTCGACGACGGCGCTCTTCTCGGAGGGCAAGCTGCGCATCTTCGAGGGCACCCAGTGGAGTTCGGCCCTCGCCGGTGGGCTGGCCGGCATGATCGGCCTCGAGCCGCAATCGGTTCGCGCCTCCAGCCCCTATGTCGGCGGCGGTTTCGGGCAGAAGAACGGGATACAGGAGCAGAGCGCGCTGGTCGTCCGTGCCGCCACGATCATGGGGCGTCCGGTCAAGCTGGTGATGCCGCGCGGCCAGCTCTTCCACACCGCGTCGTATCGGCCGCGCAGCCTTCATCACGTACGTCTCGCCGCCGATACCGACGGCAAGCTGGCGGCCGGCCTCTACCGCACCGAGCAGCAGAACAGCCGCTACGACGGCTACAACCCGTTGTTCGGCGAAACCCCGCCACGCATGTACGGCTACCCGAACTGGGCGGGCGAGGATCGCGTGATTCGCGTCGACACCCAGACGCCTGGGCACCAGCGCGCTCCCCACGAACATCCGTCCAGCTACGCCACCGAATGCGCCCTGGACGAATTGGCGCATGAACTGGGCATGGACCCCGTCGAGCTGCGGCTGGCCAACGATACCGATACGGACCCCATCACCGGCAAGCCATACTCGTCACGGCATCTGGCGGAGTGCCTGAGACGCGGAGCCAGGATGATCGACTGGGGTCGCCGGAGACAGGAGCCGGGGACGCTGCGGGCCGAGAACGGCCACAGGATCGGGCTCGGCGTGGCCTGCGGAAACTACAAGGCGTCGATGAGCCCGGCGATCGCGACGCTGCGGCTTCAGGCGAACGGCGTCTGCCGCATCTCGCTGTCGGGTCACGAGATGGGGCAGGGACTACGCAGCGTGATCGCGGCGGAACTGATCGAGGTGCTGGGCGTCGACCCCGCCAAGCTCGACATCAGGATCGGCGATACCGGTCTTGCCCCGCAGATGCTAACCGCCGGCTCCTGGGGCACGGCCAGCGTGGCACCCGCCGCCCGGGCTGCCGCGCTCAAGCTGCGTGCCAATCTCGTCGAACTGATCGGTCGGGACGATTTCGAAGGGCCGGCTCACGTGCAACTGGCGAAGACCCGCCGGCCCATGCTGAAGGTCGAGATCGACACGGTTCCATTGGGCGAAGGCCCACAGGCGATCGACAATCTGCGCAGGGGGCTGCCGGTCACGACGGGTCCCGAGTACGCCGACTTCATGGCCTTCAGCTGGATTGCCCATTTCGCCGAAGTGCACGTCGAACCGTCGACGGGGCGGGTCCGAACGCGGAGGTTCGCCAGCGTCATCGATTGCGGTCGCGTGATGAACCGGCGCACCACGGAAAGCCAGGTCAAGGGGGGCGTCGTCTGGGCTATCGGCGCCACGTTGCGCGAGATCGGTGAAACCGACCCCCGCTACGGCCGGGTCCTCAACAACGATCTCGCAGAGTACCTGGTGCCCGTGAACGCCGATATCGACTGGATCGATGTCGATGTCATAGACGAACCCGATACCCGACTGAACCTGTCGGGCGTCAAGGGCGCGGGTGAGGTGGCGATGGTAGGCGCGGCCGCGGCAATCGCCAATGCCGTCTTCAACGCAACCGGCAAGCGTATCCGCCACCTTCCGATCAGAATCGAGGACCTGCTTTAGAACCCGTGGGTGTCTCCATCGCGGCTGCGGTATGTTGCCATGGTGCGGAAGGACAGGGTGCAGCGAGTGGCGCGTAGCGGTTCGATCATTCTTCCAAACATCATGAATCTGTCATGACGCTGCAATATTGGTCAGCGATACTCTTTCCATTGCTGGAAGACAGGTCTCGACAAACGGAGAGTAAGTCATGGGCGAAATGATCAAGCCGCAGGATCTCAAGCGCTATAGCATCGAGCTGACCGAGCGTCCGGATGGTTCCTTTGGCGTCGTCGTCGCCAACGACGAGTCGGACGACAACCTGGAACTGCTTGCCGGCGCGCTCTGTCAGGTCGCCTTGGACCTCTATCAGCAGGCCAAGGCGGAAACCCACTGAACCGCCGGCGGCGGATCGCCTTCCAGCCGATGACGCCCAATGCACTTAGGGCGCGTTACCTAAAACGCGCCGATAGACAACATTAAGACAACAGACCCCGCTGAACCTCCATTCCGCCATCCTGCTCTAAGC
The DNA here is from genome assembly GCA_002695065.1 of Salinicola sp. GTDB lineage: Bacteria > Pseudomonadota > Gammaproteobacteria > Pseudomonadales > Halomonadaceae > Salinicola. Next base: position 8,248 of record NZNW01000120.1, read on the forward strand.
CTTGTTTGAACGCTCGACGAGCGACCTGAAATCGACGGGCGACGGCCACCCCGTGCCTCGCCCGGAAGCCATACAGGATGGTGGAATCATGGACTCGAAGACGCCCGACAAGCGCCCCGTCCGGCAGGATGCCGACACGTTCACCGACAAACTCTTCAAGGCGCTATCGATCCTCGCGGCCGTGGTGCTGGTCTTCGTGATTGGCGCCTTCTCGGTCGTCACCGAGATCTTTCCCGGCCCGCAGATTCAGCATGCCTACCAGGCGGGGCAGGCGCTCTATCATCAGGCCACCGATTACAACGACGTCTACAAGGGTGACATCTGGCGTCCCCAGCGCACCGATGCCCAGGGCGTCACCCAGTACGACCCTGAGCTCGCACGCAATGGCCTGACGCTCTATACCGTGGGCACCGAGCCTGCCGCCTACCTCGTCGACATGCACGGCAAGGTGGTGCACGAGTGGCGCAAGCCCTACAGCGAGGTGTGGTCCGACGGGAAGGGCGTGGCGAATCCGCGTCCCGACGAATTCATCCACTTCCGCAACGCGCAAGTGATGCCCAACGGCGACCTGATCGCGCTCTACGAGGGCAATGGCGATACGCCCTACGGCTACGGGCTGGTCAAGCTGGACAAGGACTCCAACGTGATCTGGCGCTACGCCGGAAGAGCCCACCACCAGTTCGCCATCGCGCCGGACGGCAAGATCTACGCGCTGATCCACGGCATCTTCGACGACGAGATCGAGGGGCTTGACTACCTCGAGCCGCCGCGCCTCGAGGACTCGCTGGTGGTGCTGTCGCCGGAGGGCAAGGAGCTGCAGCGCACCCGCCTGCTGCCGACGCTCCAGCACTCGCCGTTCAGCGAGCTGCTCAACAACGTGCCCGGCATCATGGTGGGAGACCCCATCCACGCCAACGCGGTCGACTACCTCACCGCCGACAAGGCCCGCAACTTCCCCTTCGGCAATCAGGGCGACCTGCTGCTGTCGTTCCGCGAGACCAGCTCCATCGCGGTGTTCGACCCGCGTTCGCAGAAGATCACCTGGGCCACGCGCGGTCCATGGATTCGCCAGCACGACCCCGACGTATTGCCCAACGGCGATATCGTGATGTTCGACAACCGCGGTCACTACCACACCCCGGAGGGCGAATCGCGGGTGGTGGAGTTCGACCCCCGCACCCTGCAGGTCGTCTGGCAGTACGCCGGAACGCCGCAGCATCCGCTGGAGAGCGAGATCCGCGGCGACCAGCACCGGCTCGACAACGGCAATACCCTGATCAGCGAATCCGATGGCGGTCGCCTGGTGGAAGTGACCCGGCATGGCCGCATCGCCTGGGAGTACGTCGTGCCGACGCGGGGCGGACCCAACGACGACATGATCCCGATCATCGGCTGGTCGCAGCGGCTCGATCCCGCAAGCTTCGACAGCGACTTCGCCCGGTCGCTGGATATCGGCGACTCCGAGGCACAGCCGGCCCGGGACGAGGGGACACTGGCCGGAGCGCCACCCCCGGATTCCTGAGACGGCGCCGCAGCGATCGTCGGTTTCACCGCAGCAGGCCATGCCGCATCGCGGGACGCCATGTCGATAGCGGCATGGCCTCCCGCATGGTAAACCCGGTTTCTATTTGAAGTTGACCAGTCGTCGTGCCACCATTCCGTCAACCAATGAAACAACCAGGGTTGACTGGGCCTATGGCAACGCCTCTCTCGCAAACGAAAAACAGCGCACTGTCGGCAACCGAGCGCGCATCGCTCTCTGCAACGGAAACCACGATGCTGCGCCACGACTGGCAGCGGGCGGAGATCCAGGCGCTGCTGGAACGCCCGTTCAACGATCTGCTGTTCCAGGCCCAGGGCGTCCACCGACGCCATTTCGATCCCAACGCCGTCCAGATATCCACGCTGTTGTCGATCAAGACCGGCGCCTGCCCGGAGGATTGCAAGTACTGCCCGCAGTCCGGGCACTACAACACCGGGCTCGAGCGCGAGAAGCTGTTGCAGGTCGAGGCCGTGCTCGAGGAGGCGCGCAAGGCCAGGGCGGTCGGTGCCAGCCGCTTCTGCATGGGGGCGGCGTGGAAACATCCCAGTGCCAGGGACATGCCCTACGTGCTGGAGATGTTGCGCGGCGTGCGGGCGATGGGACTGGAAACCTGCATGACGCTGGGCATGCTGAGTCGCGAGCAGGCCGAGCAGCTCGGGGAGGCCGGGCTCGACTACTACAACCACAACCTGGACACCTCGCCGGAGTACTACGGCGAGATCATCACCACCCGGACCTATGCCGACCGCCTGGAGACCCTGGACCACGTCCGTCAGTCCGGCATGAAGATCTGCAGCGGCGGCATTCTCGGCATGGGTGAGAGCGTCAGCGATCGGGCGGGGCTGTTGCAGCAGCTGGCCAACCTGCCCGAGCACCCCGAAAGCGTGCCGCTCAACATGTTGATCCGGATCCAGGGTACCCCGCTCGAACACGTCGAGGATCTCGACCCCATCGATTTCATCCGCACCATCGCCGTCGCGCGCATCCTGATGCCGCGTTCCCACGTGCGCCTGGCCGCCGGGCGCGAACTGATGAGCGACGAGACCCAGGCGCTGGCATTCCTCGCCGGCGCCAACTCCATCTTCTACGGCGAGCGCCTGCTCACCGCGGACAATCCCCAGGCGAGCCACGACCAGCGGCTGTTCGAGCGCCTGGGCCTGCATCCCGAGCGACGCGAGGACGTCGACGACAGCGCCCACGAGGCCGCCCTCCGGAAGCGGGTGGCCCGGGCACGGCTCGATGCCATGGTCACCGACGCCACGGCCCGGGCGTGAGCGAGGCCGTGGAGACAGCGCTCGAGACGCGGGACGATTCGCTGGACGGCATACTGATGGCTCGGCTGGCGCGTCAGCGGCAACACCAGCGCTACCGCCAGCGGGCGACGACGACGGGCATCGGGCCACGTTTTCAGCGCGCGGGGCGCGAGATGCTGGCGTTCTGCAGCAACGACTATCTCGGACTGGCGGGGGATCCGCGCCTGGCCGAGGCGCTGGCGGACGGGGCCCGGCGTTTCGGCACCGGCGGCGGCGCATCGCACCTGGTCTGCGGCCATGGCGAGGCCCACGAACGGCTGGAGCAACGCCTGGCCCAGTTGACGGGTTATCCGCGGGCACTGCTCTTCTCCAGCGGCTATCAGGCCAATCTCGGAGTGATCTCCACGCTGCTGGGGCGCGGGGACATGGCACTCCACGACCGCCTCAACCACGCTTCGCTGCTGGACGCGACGCGGCTGGCCGGTGCCCGGCTGGAGCGCTTCACGCACCGGGATGCCGGCGATTGCGGCCAGCGACTGGCAACACTGGCCGCCCGACGGCGCACCCTGGTCGTCAGCGATGGCGTGTTCAGCATGGATGGCGATGTCGCCGACCTGGGCCAGCTGGCAGCGCAGTGCGAACGCCATCGGGCGTGGTTGATGATCGACGATGCCCACGGCCTGGGCGTGCTGGGCGAGGAGGGCGGCGGTACGCGCCAGGCCCAGGGGATCGCGCCGGACCGGATCGCGGCCACCGTCGGCACGCTGGGCAAGGCGCTCGGCACCCAGGGCGCGTTCGTCGCCGGCAGCGAGACACTGATCGAGGCGCTGATCCAGTTCTCCCGCCCCTACATCTACACCACCAGTCTCTCGCCGGCACTGGCGTGGGCGACGCTGACCAGCCTCGACATCGTCCGCGACGAGCCGGAACGCCGTGCTCATCTCTCCTCGTTGGTCCGACGCTTCCGTCACGAGGTCGCCGGCCTGAGCGAATTCGATCTACACCTGATGTCGTCGGATACACCGATCCAGCCGCTGGTGGTCGGGCCGAGCTGGCGCCGGGCGCCGGGCGAACGCGGTGGCAACGAAGCCGCGGCGCTGGCGCTGGCGGCGGCGCTCCAGGAGGCCGGGCTCTGGTGCAGTGCGATCCGTCCCCCCACGGTGCCCGAGGGCACCTCGCGTCTGCGCTTCACACTGTCGGCGGCCCACACCCATGACGATCTCGACCGGCTGTCGAGCGTGCTGTTCGACGCCGCCCGCCGGCTGTCCAGTAAAGGTCGGTCGGCATGAGCGCCCAGACCATCGTGCTCCTGCCCGGCTGGGCGCTGGGGTCCGCCCCGCTGGCGCCCTTGGCCGACGCCCTGCGTCGGCGGCTGCCCCCGGGTTATCGGGTCGAGTGCATCGACTATCTCGCCTTGACCAGTCACCGCCCCGAAAGCTGGGTAGCGTCGCTGGACCAGGCGTTGCCCCAGGACGCCTGGCTGGCGGGCTGGTCCCTCGGCGGGATGCTGGCCACCTCGCTGGCGCAGTGGCGCGGCCGTCGGGCGCGGGGGCTGATCGCGCTGGCCGCCAACGCCAGTTTCGTCACTCGCGCCGGCTGGCCGCAGGCGATGACCGGGGAAGCGCTGGACGATTTCCAGCGCGGCCTGCGGGCATCGCCCACCCGGACCTTCAGGCGGTTCGCCCGGTTGAGCGCCCAGGGCGGCCGGGACACGCGTCGGCTGGGGCGGGAGCTGCTGGCGGCGCTGGAGACGACACCGCTCGACCAGGCCCTGGCCGGGCTGGGAGTGTTGTCCGCCCTCGATCTGCGTGACGTCCCGGCCACGCTGAAGATCCCGCAACTGCATCTGTTCGGGGAAGACGACGCCCTTGTGCCGGCGCTCGCGCGCCACGCCATCGCCGCACGCCTGCCCGAGGGCGGCAGCACGGCGTCGATCGCGGAGGCGGGCCACGCCTTTCCGCTGGAACGCGCCGAGGAGACCGCGGCACTGATGGCAGCCTTCATCCTCGCCGCCGACGAGGCCGTCTGATGACCGCGATGACGCCCCCACGCCGCGCCGCTGCCGCCGGGGACAGCCGTCGCCAGCGGATCGCCGACGCTTTCTCCCGGGCCGCGGCCGGCTACGACGGCGCCGCCCAGTTGCAGCAGGCCGTCGCCGACGACCTGCTGACGCGGCTGCCGCAAACGGCCTCCCGGCGCGCGCTGGTCGATATCGGCTGCGGCACCGGCTATCTGGTATCGCGCCTGGCAGAGCGACACGACGGGCCCGCCATCGGGCTGGACATCGCCCCCGGCATGCTGGACCAGGCCCGGCGACGACACGCCGGCCGTTCGATCCACTGGGTGACCGGCTGCGCGGAGTCGCTGCCGCTGGCCGCCGGCAGTGTCGAACTGGTGGTGTCGAGCCTGGCGGTGCAGTGGTGCGATTCGCTCGAGGCGTTCCTGCGCGAAGCCGCCCGGGTGCTGGTGCCCGGCGGCTGGCTCGGCTTCACCACCCTGTGCGAGGGCACGCTGGTGGAGCTGCAACAGGCGTGGCAGCAGGTCGATGGCGCGATCCACGTCAACGAGTTCCTGCCGGAAGCCCGGCTGTTCGAGACGCTGCGGGCCCCCGGCTGGCGACCGGCCGAGGTGGTCATGACCACGCGCCGGACCCACCACGCCACGCCGGCCGACACGCTGCGCGCGCTGAAGCGTATCGGCGCCAACACGATAACGGCGTCGGCGGCGGCCGGTGGGGGACTGTCCGGTCGTCGCCGCTTCGCCCGCCTGGCGCAAACGCTGGAGCGCTGGCGGGAGCCGGCCGGGATCCCCACCCGCTACCGCGTCGCCACCGTGCTGATGCAACGCCACACCCAGCAGGATTGAGCCATGAACGCCTATTTCGTCACCGGTACCGATACCGACGCCGGCAAGACCGTGATCACCACCGGATTGATGGCCGCCGCCAGACGCCGGGGGCTGACCGTCGCCGGCGGCAAGCCGGTCGCCTCAGGCTGCGAGCCAACCCCGCAGGGATGGCGCAACGCCGATGCGCTGGCCATTCAGGCCCAGTGCCACCCGGCGTTGCCGTACGAGGCGATCAACCCCTTCGCGTTCGAGCCCGCCATCGCTCCCCATATCGCCGCCCGCGAAGCCGGCGTCGCGCTCGACCTCCCGCGGCTGGCCGAGCCGATGCGAACGCTGCTGGAGCGCGGCGCCGATGTCACCCTGATCGAAGGGGCGGGCGGCTGGCGCGTTCCGCTCAACGCGCGCGAGTCGATCCCGGAACTGGCGATGGTGCTGGACCTTCCCGTGGTGCTGGTGGTGGGCGTGCGCCTCGGTGCGATCAACCACGCCCGCCTCACGCTGGAAGCGATCCGGCGCGACGGCGTGCGCGTCGCCGGCTGGGTCGCCAACATTCTCGAACCCGACACCCCGCGCCTGGGGGAGAACCTCGAGGCGCTGGCGCACTGGCTCGGCGAGCAGGGCGGGGCGCCCTGCCTGGGCGTGGTGCCCTGGCTGGATCCACCGGATGCCGAGGCCGCCGCCGACTTTCTCGACCTCGAGCCGCTGCTGAACGATCCCGCCTGAGTGGCACCGGCGAACCCCGGCAAGACTTCACACCGCAAGAGACGACACATGAACCGCAATCGCGACTGGATGCAGCGTGACCTGGCCAGCCTCTGGCACCCCTGCACCCAAATGAAGGATCACGAGACACTGCCCGTCGTGCCGATCCGGCGCGGGAAGGGCGCATGGCTGGAGGATTTCGAGGGCAGGCGCTATCTCGATATCGTCAGCTCCTGGTGGGTCAACGTGTTCGGCCACGCCAACGACCGGATCAACGACCGGATCAAACGCCAGCTCGACGAGCTGGAACACGTGATCCTGTCCGGCTTCACCCACCAGCCGGTGATCGAGCTGTCGGAAAGACTTGGCCAACTGGCGCCGGCCGGCCTGGGCCACTGCTTCTACGCCGACAACGGCTCTTCCGCCGTCGAGATCGCGCTCAAGATGAGCTACCACCACTGGCGCAACGTCGGGCGGCCGGAGAAGCGGCGCTTCCTGACCATCACCAACGGCTATCACGGCGAGACGCTGGGGGCGCTGTCGGTGGGAGACGTGGCACTCTATACCGACACCTACCGCTCGCTGCTGCTGGACGTGATCAAGGTGCCGGCGCCGGACGGCTTCGGCCTGCCGCGAGACCGATGGGTCGACCAGGCGCGAGACGCCTTCGCGCAGATGGAAGCGGCGCTGGCGCGTCACGCCCACGAGCTGGCGGCGGTCATCGTCGAACCGCTGATCCAGTGCGCCGGCGGCATGCGCATGTACCCGCCGGAGTACCTGACCTGGCTGCGCGAGGCCTGCGACCGCCACGGTGTCCAGTTGATCTTCGACGAGATCGCCGTCGGCTTCGGCCGCACCGGGACGCTGTTCGCAAGCGAGCAGGCCGGCGTCCGCCCCGACTTCCTGTGTCTCTCCAAGGCACTCACCGGCGGCTACCTGCCGCTGTCGGTGGTGATGACCACCGACGAGGTCTACGCCGCCTTCTACGACGACTACTCGACGCTCAAGGCGTTCCTGCACTCCCACAGCTATACCGGCAACCCGCTGGCCTGCGCCGCCGCGCTGGCGACGCTGGATATCTTCGAGCAGGACGACGTGATCGCCACCAATCGTGGCAAGGCCGAGGCGATGGGGCGGCTCGCCGAACCGCTGCGCGACCATCCCCACGTCGGCGACGTCCGCCAGACCGGCATGGTGGTGGCCATCGAGATGGTCGCGGACAAGGCCAGCCTGACGCCTTACGACTTCCGCGAGCGTCGCGGCCTGCGCGTCTACCGGCACGCGCTCTCGCGCGGGGTGATGCTGCGGCCGCTGGGTAACGTCATCTACTGGATGCCGCCCTACGTGATCTCGCAAGAGGAGCTGGCCTTGGTGGCGGAAGTGACCCACGAGGGTTTGGAACTGGCCACCGCGGATTAATAATTTGAAACCCGGCTAACTCCCTGTCGACGAAAGTCGTAGGTCGGTTGGACGGCCGCAGGGAGCCCGGCAGGCACGCCGTGGTCGGGACCCTGGCGCTGCGGTCGCCCCAAGGTGATGAAACCACAGCGGTTTTGGAAACCGTCCGCGATTTGGCAGGGCGACAGCGGTTTTCCGGCAAATGGTATCCCTGCGTTGGAACGATGCGCATCATACGTCATACATGACTACAGGATTCATCCATAAGCGCCATTTCTGGTAGAAGCCTTACCATGATGGCGGCTAAGTACGGATTGTTGGCATGGCACCGCTTCTCACATAGTGAACTCGCCGATGGGGCATTTTCTTCTCATTGTCAGGATTAAAACGGGCGTTTTTGATCCACCGAAAATGATACGGGAAGAAACCGGCCCCAGGAGAGTATTCCCATTCCTGTGTGGAGACAGTCATGTCCATCTATCAGAGCGATATCGATTCACTCGAGCGATTGCGTCTGGAACAGAACGGCCGCTGGAACAATATCGATCCCGAGAACGTGGCACGGATGCGGGCCCAGAACCGCTTCCGTACGGGCCTCGACATCGCCCGCTACACCGCCGGCGTGATGCGCCGCGACATGGAGGCCTACGACCGGGATCCCTCCCGCTACACCCAGTCGCTGGGGTGCTGGCACGGCTTCGTCGGCCAGCAGAAGATGATCGCCATCAAGAAGCACCACGGTACGACCCAGGGGCGGTATCTCTACCTCTCCGGCTGGATGATCGCCGCCATGCGCTCGGAATTCGGCCCGCTTCCCGACCAGTCGATGCACGAGAAGACGGCCGTTCCGGCCCTGATCGAGGAGCTCTACACCTTCCTGCGCCAGGCGGATGCCCGGGAGTTGACGCTACTTTTCCGGGAACTGGACAGCGCCAGGAAGCAGGGCAACGAGGTGGTGGCGCGGGGAATCCTGGAGAAGATCGATAACTTCGAGACCCATATCGTGCCGATCATCGCCGACATCGATGCCGGCTTCGGCAACGAGGAGGCGACCTACCTGCTGGCGAAAAAGATGATCGAAGCGGGCGCCTGCTGCATCCAGCTCGAGAACCAGGTGTCGGATGCCAAGCAGTGCGGGCACCAGGATGGCAAGGTCACCGTTCCCCACGAGGATTTCGTCGCCAAGATCAACGCGGTTCGCCATGCGTTCCTGGAACTCGGGGTGGAGGAGGGCGTGATCGTCGCCCGGACCGACTCGCTGGGCGCCGGCCTGACCCAGAAACTGCCGGTCAGCAAGGAGCCGGGGGATCTCGCCCACCAGTACAACAGCTTTCTCTGCACCGTGCCGATCTGCTCGGCGGACGATGTCAACGAGGGCGATACGATCATCAAGCTCGACGGCGACCTGCGCAAACCCCTGCGTCTCGCCAATGGACTCTACCGGTTCCGCTCCGATACCGGCGAGGATCGCGTCGTGCTGGACTGTATCAACGCCCTGCAGAACGGCGCCGACCTGCTGTGGATCGAGACCGAGAAGCCCCACGTCGGCCAGATCGCCGGCATGGTCGACCGTATCCGCCAGGTCGTGCCCAACGCCAAGCTGGTCTACAACAACTCGCCCTCGTTCAACTGGACGCTCAACTTCCGCCAACAGGTCTTCGACGACTGGGAGCGAGAAGGGCAGACAGAAGGGCAACGAGAGGGGCGGTCGCTCTCCGGCATCGAACGCGGCCAGCTGATGAGCGCCGACTATGACGACTCCGAGCTGGCGCGGGAAGCGGATCGTCGTATCCAGGCATTCCAGCGCGATGCGGCCCGCGAAGCCGGCGTCTTCCACCACCTGATCACCCTGCCGACCTATCACACGGCGGCGCTCTCCACCGACGAGCTGGCCGAGGGTTACTTCGGCGAGGCGGGGATGCTGGCCTACGTCGCCGGTGTCCAGCGCCGGGAGATCCGGCGAGGCCTGGCCTCGGTCAAGCATCAGGACATGGCCGGCTCCAACCTCGGCGACGACCACAAGGAGTACTTCTCCGGTGCCGCCGCGCTCAAGGCCGGCGGCGGGCTCAATACCATGAACCAGTTCGGGTGAGCGTTGAGTTCGGGTGAGCCTAGCCGATTAGCCCAACCTGCAACGACGGCGGGCCATGTCTCGAGGAGAGACATGGCCCGCTTTTTTATCGCCCCGGGCTCGTAGCCCGGAGCACGTAGCTCTTTGCTCGTAGCCCTTGGCCCTTGGCCCTTGGCCCGCAGCCCGTAGCCCTTGGCTCGTAGCCCGCAGCCCGTAGCCCTTGGCTCGTAGCCCGCAGCCCGTAGCCCTTGGCTCGTAGCCCGCAGCTCGTGGCTCGTAGCTCGTAGCTCGTGGCTTCAGCCTACAGCTTGTACGACGCCGGGTTGTCCCAGATGCTGTCCTCCTCGGCAAAGGCCGGGTTGTCGTCGGTGATCGCACGCTCGCCGATCAACTGCATCCAGGAGTCGATGTCGGCGCTGCTGATCTTGCCGTCCGAGCCATCCTGCTTGTGCAGCGTATCCAGCAGGGCGAAGAAGTCCTCGTTGTCGAGCAGGAACTGCGCCGCGTCCTGCTCCTTCTTGGAGTGGCCGTTTTCCGGGTCGGCGATCTTCTCGAGGTCTGACTTGCTGACGATATCGTCGCCGCCCGTCCAGTCGTTGCCGCCATCGCCCTCGTCCCAGTTGAAGAGAATGGTGTCGATGGTCTCCTTGTTCTCCTGGTAGAAGTCCTGGCCGTGGATATTGAGCTGCATCTGGTCCTGGTCGAAGTCGAAGAAGAAGTCGTCGACGTTGCCGTTCTCCCGGATCTCCTGGGTGAACTTCTTGTACTGCTCCGGCTGCGCCTCCCAAGCCGCCATGTCCTCGGGGAACCACTCCTTGAACAGCGGGTCGGGCTCCTTGTCGTCGTCACCGGCGTGCATCATGTCCTTGAAGCCGTAGCTGGAGTTGATCAGGTAGTTGAACTTCTCGCCCCAATCGTCCTCCGTCACACCATCTTCGGCGAACTGCTCGAACTGGTCGCGTATCTTGCCTTCGGTCTCGGCGCCTTTCTTCTGCGCCATCACCGCATTGAGGATCAGGCTGGCGAAGCCGACGCCCAGCCCGATCAGGTTGCCGATGGGGCCGGCCGCGCGCAGGCCCGCGCCCAGCCCGGAGAGCACGCGGGACGCGGTCTGCAGCGATGCCCCGATTTCGGCGGCCCCGCCGATGGTGAAGAACGAGCCGGAGACCACGCCGGTGGAGCTGGCGGCGAACTCTATCGGGGTGCCGCCGTTCTTGATCAGCTGGTTCAGCCCGACACCCGCCACGACGGTGTCGAGAATGCCGCCGGCGAAGTCGGTCATGTAGGCCAGGCCCTTGAGCGCCGGGCCGATGAGCGCCTTCTTCTTGCTGCCGATGTCGCCATCGCCACCGGTGCCGCCGGGGCTGTCGGGCGACGTGCCGCCAGGGGTGGGTTCGCCGTTGGTCATCACGTCGGCTTCGGCATCCAGCGCCTGGTTGAAGGGCTGCATGGCGACTTTCGACGACTCGCCATTGGCGGGATCGAAGCGCTGCTGGAGATCGCCGCTGAGGCTGTCGAGGTCGTCCAGCGCGTCGCCGGCGCCGCTGGGCAGGGCGCCGCCGTCCGTCGGGCGTACGTCGTCCAGGCGATTGGCGATCTCGTCCAGGCGATCGAGTTGCTGTGCGCGATCGCTGTCGGAGAGCGTCGGGTCGGATTCGATCGACGAGCGGATGGCACGATGTCTCTCCATGATCTCGTCGAACAGGGCCGGCGCCTGTTCCGGCATCTTGCCCTTACCCTTGCCATCGGCATCCAGCAGCTCCCGGTACTCCGCCACTGCCCGGTCGAAGTCGTCGATCTGGGCGAAGCGCTGCTCCGACGGCGTCGCCGAGGAGGCGAAAGGCTGGATCTCCTCGAACAGGTCGTCGACCAGCCCCCTGAGGTCGTCCGCATTCTGGGGCGCCAGGCCCTCCTTCTTCATCTCGACCTTGTCGAGCCGATCCTCGATCGTGTCCAGGCGCTGCTGGATCTCCTTCTTCTCGTCGTCGCTGAGCGAGTCGGACTCCTTGACGATGCGGTCGACCTCGTCGAGCTGGCCCTGGATGTCGTCGACCAGCCCCTGGGCCTTCTGCTCGAAGTCGGGAGCGTCCTTCTGATCGAGAAGGGTATCGAAGGATTCGAGCTTGCCGCGGATGTCGTCCAGCTTGCCCCGGGCCTGCTCGCCCGGGTTGAGGGAGGACGCCTTGTCGCCATTGAACGTGTCGGGGAAGCGCTCGCGCAGGACGTCGCCCATCTCCTTGTCGAGACCAAGCGCCTGGGTGATATTGGGGCTGCCGAACAGCTTGGCCAGCCGGCTGCCCTCGTCGAGTTTGGGGCCCACCGCGTCGGTGATGCCCTTGAGCGCGAAGGGCGTGGTGCCGATGAACACCAGCATGCCGCGCGCGACGGTCATGCGCTCTTGCCAGGTGTCGCCGAAATCATCGCCCGAGCGGCGATAGATGGCGTTGGCCAGCGCTGCGGTGCCGCCGATGGCGAACATCGTGTTCGAGCTCATCAGGCTGCGGAACTGGGATTTCAGCGAACTCTGCACGTTGGTGCGCTGGCTGTCGCTGAGCTCGACGATGGGCGGCTGGCCGTCGCGGCTGGTGGTCATGTTGCGGAACTGCTCGTTCACCTTCTTCATGACATCGCGCATGAGGGACGAATCCTTCAGCGCCGTCTCGACGTTGCTGCCGCTCAACGCCGCCGTCTTGATCACCTCCTTGAGGCCGGCGGCGATCGCCATGATCTTGGTGAACTGCAGCTTCTCGTCCGCCGACAGGTTGGGCGGTACCGAGCCCTTGGGATCGGTCTTGTCGGCGGAGAGCGCATCCTTCACCGCGTTCCAGACGCCATCGGTGGTCTGGATGCCGAAGGTGCTGTAGGTAATCCCGGTGAGAACGGTCGGCACCATGTCGGCGGCGACCTGTTCCGCGGCCTCCTCGCTCTCCGGCGGTATGTCGTCTCCGTTCCGAGAAGCATCGTACTCGGCGTCGATGTCGGCGAGTTCCTCCTCGAGGCCTCTGGCGGTACTGGCCGCCGTGATGCTGCCTCTCGCCTCGGCCGCGCGGTCGGGATCGAGGGCCTGCAGCGTGTTCAGGTCATTGTTCAAGCGGGTGGCGGCCTCGTCGCCGAAACCCTTGTCGCGCAGCTCCTCGATGGCATCGAGATAGTCCGCGCCCTTGTCGCCGGTCAACGAGTCGTAGATCTTGTCGGCGAGCCCGTCGCGATCCTTGATCTTGCTCTGGGCCTCCGCCATCGCCTCGTCGGTGAACTCGGCGATCTCCTCGTCCCCGAGCAGCTTGGCGAGCTCCTCGCCGAGCTTCTCCTCGTGGATCAGGCCGCGCAGGTCGGCCGGGTCCATGCCCTGGGTGTCGCTGGCGTAGTAGGTCCAGTCGCCGCCGTGGTCCACCGTCATGTAGGGCAGATACTGGAAGCTGCCATCGTCCAGCTGGGACTTGAGCTCGAGCAGGCGGGCATATTTCTTGAAGTTCTCGTTGTCCGAGTTTTCCGCCTTCTCCTCCAGCTTCTCCATGTAGAGTTCGGTGACCGTCTTGGCCTCGCCGTCGTCGTTCTCGACGGTGGTCTCCTGGCCCATCAGGTTGGTCTCTTCGGAGCCGGGCAGGTCGTGATCGGCGAACACGTCGTCGATGACATCCTCGCTGGAGGTCTGCTGGAAGCTGGAGGCGGCCTCGAAATGCTCCGGCGTCACCCCCTTGGAGACCACGAACTTCTCGCCGTCGACCTCGACCAGCTTGAGCCCCTCGATGACGTCGCCGTGCTCGTCGGTGGCGCTCTTGACGCTGTCACCCTTGCCCAGTACCGGGATGTCCTCGTCGGCGGAGCGCAGCTTGTAGCCGTCGTCCTCGAGTTCGTGGATCCGATCCCAGGTCTTCTGTGCGGTGGAGACCGTTTCGAACAGTGCCGGCGTCAACGCCTTCGATACCACCACGTCCTTGCCGTCGTGAGTGGTGTAGCGAATGACGTCCTCCCGCGCATCGTTCTGCCAATGGAACCGCTTGTAGTCGTTGAAGTCGGGGGCTTCGGTATCGGCGCCGGCAATGGTGGCGCCATCCTCGACCGCAATGTCGATGGCATCCTGGTGCTCGGCGTTACCGCCCAGGGTCGCGTACTGCTCGCTCAGGTAGTCATAGAGTTCCGGATTGTCGCTGCGCGCGACGACGAACTTCTCGCCGTCATGCTCGTAGCGAATCACCTCCGGGCCCATCTCACCGGGCGCGCCGACTTCGGTGTTGTAGTAGGGCGGTGGCGTGGCGTCGCTGCCGATGCGCTGGTAGCCATCCGCCTCGCTCTTGTTGATGCCGATCAGGCTCTCGTAATCCTTCTTGACGGCAGCGAAGAGCTCAGGGTTGGCGCGCTCGGCAACCACGACCCGGGTGCCGTTCTGCATCTCGTAGCGGATGACACCCTTGGCGACTTCGTCGGGCGGGGCGATGAAACGGTAGTCGCTCAGCTTGCCGGGAGGCTCGGCATCGGGCGGCAACACGCCATAGCCATCCTCTCCGCTCTGGTTGAGCGCGCTCATCTGGGCGGCATCCTGCTTGACCGTCTCGAACAGCGCCGGCGTGGCGTGGCGGTCGACCTCGACGGTCTTGCCGCCCTTGGTCTCGTAGCGAATGAGATCGTCACCGATGGTCACGATCTGGTTGTAGTCGTTCAGGTTCCTGGGCGCCTCGGTATCGGTATCGGCGCGCTTTCCAGGCTTGGATTCGTCGTCACCGGAGGGAGTGGATTTCTGGCTCAGGTGCAGGGTCCGCGACAGCGTCGACTGCCAGCGCCCGCTGCGCTGGCCATCGGCTCTCGGGTCGCCAGCATCCGGGAGAGGGTTCGAGACATTCTCGCGCGTGATTTCCTGAGCCATGGATTAGCCTCCGGTGGTTTTTATTAAATACTCGTTCAATGTCCACTTGAATTCAGCGCCAATTGGATAAAAGACGTGTCACCCTGTCGTAAAGTCGTCAGCCGTTGTCACGATATCGTAACGCGGGTGTCGCCATAAGATGCTGGTCCATGTTGCCGGAGCGTTCCGCCGCTGTTGTAAGACGTTACGCAACCCGACCCTGGACATTGATATAAAAGCGGGGAGTGGGAGTCATGACAACGGAGCGAGACACGCCATGCCGGGGTTCGTGGATGAGGTGGGCCAGCAGGTGGTTCGGGGTTGGTATGTCGGCGACCGCCAGGGCGAACCCCGCGCGGTGCTGGTCTCGATCAACGGCGAGGCTCGCTACTGCGCGCTGTGCCAGGAGCCGAGGCCCGATGTGGTCGAGGCGGGCCTCTCGACCCGGGCCGATGTCGGCTTTCTCGCACCGATGTCGCTGCGGCCGGGAGACCTGGTCCGGGTCAGCGCGCTCGACAGCGGGCGTCTGCTCAACGATGGCCTGGCCGTGGTGATGGCGCATGACGTCGATGACGGATTCATCGATGTCGAGACCGGCATGGCCCATCCCATCCTCGGGCCATGGGTCGCGCCGCTGCGGCCCCATCTCGAGGTGCGCGCCCTCCGCCCGCTGCCGGGTCACATGGGCCATCTCTCCGCGCTGGAGGTGCGAACGGCAGATACCCGCTATGTCGTCCATTGCCAGCTATCGCGCGCCCACGCTCTCGGGCTGGAACGGCTCTACCGCCAGGTGCTCGCGCCCGCCGGTATCGCGGCCCCGTCGCTGAAGGCCGTTATCGACCATGGGGAGACCGCCAGCCTGGTGATGGAACGAATCGAGGGGAAGCCGCTGGGCGCCCATCGCGAGGGCAGCGAACCCGCCTTCCGCGACACGCTGGACTCGCTGGCGTGGCTCGCCCTCGTCGGCCGTCCAGGTGGATGGTCCGATCGTGATATCGGCCGTCGGGGACGTCGCGCACTGAACAGGATGATCGTGGGCGTCTGTCTCTCGGCACTGAGGCGACGGCGGTGGCAAGAACTCGAACGGCTGCTGGGAATGGCGCTGGTCGTCTATCGGCTGCCGCGGGTCTTCTCCCACGGCGACCTTCACCCGCAGAACGTGCTGATTCAGGATTCGACCGGTGCGCCCATATTCATCGACTGGGACCACGCCGGCATGCTGCCGGTGGGCTGCGATCTGGCCCGCCTGCTGCTGAGCGTGCCGCCCAGGCTCGCCGAAGCGTGGATCGAGGCAATGCAGGGACGGGAAGGAGCCCCCAGGCCGGACGCGATGCGTCTGGGGTGGCTGATCATGACCTATTTCGCCATGTCGCAGCGTCACCCCGATTTCCACGCCACGGAGGAGGGCAAATATCTGCATCGTCGGTTCGCTGAGTCAGCGGGCCGAAAACCCCCGGGAACCGGGGCCGTTTCCCACGAAAATTGAAGCGATTGCGCAGCATCGTCTGCCGTCGGTTTGCGGTTTCTCATGCCGCTCACCTCATTAACAGTGTCATTACCTTTCTTAGAAAAGCCGTGCTGGTGCCCGCCGCGAGGAGCGGCTTAGAATGCATCGACCGGGGATTTTTTCCGCAGGAAGCGGTTTTTTTCGGTTAAGCGGCTGATTGATAAACGTTAAATCAGTGCCATCCGGGCGTTTGGCAGGGGAAGGTATGGATATCGATGCCTGGTTGAGCATCGCAACCGTCGTGGCGGTCCTGGCCACGCTCGTTTTCACTCGGATCGCGCCGGACGCCATCCTGGTCGGCGCCATGGCGTTTCTGATCTTCACCAACGTGCTGACGCCCCAGCAAGCGCTGGCCGGTTTCGCCAATACCGGGGTGATGACCATCGCGGCGCTATACGTGGTGGCGGCGGCGCTGAAGGAGACCGGCGCCATCAAGTGGATCGCCGCGCAACTGCTGGGGCAGCCGACCACGCTACGCCGCGCCCAGTGGCGGGTGATGCTGCCGGCCTCGATCCTGAGTGCCTTCATGAACAACACCACGGTGGTGGCGATGTTCATACCCGCCATCCAGGACTGGTCCAACCGCCTGCGGCTGCCCCCCTCCAAGCTGCTGCTGCCGCTCAGCTACATCTCCATCCTCGGAGGCACCTGCACCCTGATCGGCACCAGCACCAACCTGGTGGTCGACGGGCTGTTGCAGAGCCAACTGGGCGTCTCCCTCGGCATGTTCGAACTGACCTGGATCGGGCTGCCGATCCTGCTCGTCGGCGGCGGGTTCATCCTGATCTTCGCCACATGGCTGCTGCCGCAGCGGGATGGCACCAATGCCCAGCTGGACCAGATTCGCGAGTACAGCGTGGAGGTCACCGTCGAACCCGGTGGGCCGCTGGTGGGCAAGTCGATCGCGGATGCCGGGCTGCGCAACCTGCAGTTCGGCTATCTGGCCGATATCGAGCGCGACGACCACCTGATGACGGCGGTGCCGCCGGAGACGAAGCTGCTGGGCGGCGACACGCTGGTCTTCATCGGCGCGCCGGAGTGCGCCAGGGAGCTTCGCGAGATTCGCGGGTTGAGCCCCGCCAACGGCAACGTCCAGAAGCTGGATGTCGCCCACCACCGGCGCTGCCTGGTCGAGGCGGTGGTCAGCCCGGACTTCACCGGCATCGGGCAGACAGTGCGGGAATCCCGGTTTCGTTCCCGGTTCCAGGCCGTGATCCTGTCGATCTCCCGCCATGGCCGGCGCCTGAACGGCAAGGTCGGCGATATCGAGCTCCAGGTCGGCGACACCCTGCTGCTGGAGACCGGCCAGGAGTTCGTCGAGCAGTACCGTTACCGCAAGGATTTCCTGCTGGTCAGCCAGCTCAACGACTCCACGCCGCCCAACTTCCAGAAGGCGCCGCTCTCGCTGGGCATCCTGGGCGTGATGGTGGTGCTCAGCGCGACCAACCTGATATCGATCCTGGAAGCCGCCTTTCTCGCGGCCGGGGCCCTGCTGATGACCGGCTGCCTCACCATGGGCAAGGCGCGGCGCTACATCGACCTTTCGGTACTGATCGTGATCGCGGCCTCGTTCTCCCTCGGCGCGGCGATGACCCAGTCCGGCGCGGCACGGACCATCGCCGAGCTGGTGGTCGGGCATATCGACTCGCCCTGGCTGGCGCTGGCGTTCATCTACCTGATGACGGTGCTGTTCACCGAGATGATCACCAACAACGCCGCGGCGGTGCTGATGTTCCCCATCGCGCTGGCGGTCTCGCAGCAGCTGGGGGTGGATTTCATGCCGTTCGTGATCGCCATCACCATCGCCGCCTCGGCCAGCTTCATGACCGCCCTGGGCTACCAGACCAACCTGATGGTGATGGGGCCGGGGGGATACCGGATGCACGACTACCTCAAACTGGGAGTGCCATTGAGCTTGATCGTTGGCGCTGTCAGTATTCTGCTCATACCGATGATTTGGCCGTTCTAGGGCTATCGACGACGGATCGTGGTAGAAAAGGCTCCGACGGCAGGTAGCGCCCAGTCCTGACCGGGACTGGAAGTCCGCAACGACAGACAAAGGAATGGAATGAAAATCGATGAAGTCATCAGGCGTGAACTGCTCTCTGGCGTGGTCGCCGCCGGTGAACGGGTACTGGAGATCTACGCCCAGGATTTCAGTGTCGAGACCAAGGCCGACGATAGCCCGCTGACCCAGGCGGACATGGCCGCCCACCGGGCGCTGACCGCGCTGCTGCAGCGCGTGACGCCGGAGATACCGCTGCTCTCCGAGGAGAGCGACGCCATCCCGTTCGACACCCGCCGGCAGTGGTCGAGCTACTGGCTCATCGACCCGCTGGACGGCACCAAGGAGTTCATCAAGAAGAACGGCGAGTTCACGCTCAACGTGGCGCTGGTCGAGAATGGCGTGCCGCGCTTCGGCATCGTCCATGCGCCGGTGCTCGGCATGACCTGGTGGGGGGATGCCGACAGCGGCGCGTTCAAGATCACCGCCGAAGGTGAACAGCCGATTCGCGTGCGCGAGCTGCCGGCGGCGGGCGACCAACCCTGGCTGATCGTCGGCAGTCGCTCCCACGGTGCCGAATCGTTCGAAGCCTTCTGCGCCCAGCTGCCGGCCCACGAACGGGTCTCCATGGGTAGCTCGCTCAAGCTCTGCCTCGTCGCCGAGGGCGCCGCCGACCTCTACCCGCGCCTGGCGCCGACCTGCGAATGGGACACCGCCGCCGCCCAGGCCGTCGTCACCGCCGCCGGCGGCCAGGTGCTCGACGCCCAGACCCTCGAACCACTGCGCTGCAACCAGCAGGAAAGCACCCTCAACCCGTTCTTCATCGTCTGTGGGCAGCGTGATTCCCGTTGGCGCGATGCGCTGAGTTCGGCGCTTCGCGCCTGACGCTGTAAGTGGAAACAGCTTTAAGCCATAAGCTCTAAGCTGTAAGAAAATTCAAAAGCCAAAACCGTTTGATTTTGCAGCTGAAAACGGTCGTTTTTTTTGCTTACGGCTTACGGCTTACGGCTTACGGCTTACGGCTTTTGCCCATTGCTATCGAACCTGTGAACTTACCGGAAAAGCTATGAAAGAGTTGACCCCCGAACGCCAGACCCATCTCAAGCAGCTCGAAGCCGAGTCCATTCACATCATCCGCGAGGTCGCGGCAGAGTTCGGCAACCCGGTGATGCTCTACTCCATCGGCAAGGACTCCTCGGTGATGCTGCACCTGGCCCGCAAGGCGTTCCATCCCGGTCCGC
>NZNW01000121.1 GCA_002695065.1 Salinicola sp.
GACATAGACGTTGCCCTGGGCCAGCGCATAGACACGGCCGTCCGCGCCC
The DNA here is from genome assembly GCA_002695065.1 of Salinicola sp. GTDB lineage: Bacteria > Pseudomonadota > Gammaproteobacteria > Pseudomonadales > Halomonadaceae > Salinicola. The sequence goes on from NZNW01000121.1 coordinate 50, forward strand.
TTGAGCGGCGTCATCAGCAGCGTCCCGCCCCGCAGACTATCGGCGTTGCCGACGGAGGAGACGGTGACGTCGATCTCCTGCCCCTGGCGGGAGAACGGTGGCAGCTTCGCGGTCACCATGACCGCGGCCACGTTGCGCAACTGCATGTTGGTGCCGGCCGGGATCGTCACCCCCAGTTGCGACAGCAGGTTGGTAATGCTCTGGCCGGTGAACGGGGCCTGGGTGGTCTGGTCCCCCGTGCCGTCGAGGCCGACCACCAGTCCGTAGCCGACCAGCGGATTGTCACGCACGCCGGAGAAGTTGGCGAGGTCCTGGATGCGCTGGGCCTGCGCCCCCAGGCTGCACAGCAGCATCGCCACCAGCACCAGTGTTTGCGCCAGCGACGGGCGGCGAATCCGGATCGAACGGGACAGGCGGGTCATAGGCATCAGAAAGGCGAAATGTTGAGGAAGAAGCGCTGCAGCCAACCCATGGTCTGCGCTTCGTTGATATAGCCGTCACCGATGTACTCGATGCGGGCGTCGGCGACCTGGGTCGACTGCACGGTATTGGAACCGCTGATCGCCCGGGGATTGACCACGCCGGAGAACCGGATGTATTCGGTGCCCTGGTTGATCGCGATCTGTTTCTCCCCGCGTACCTTGAGGTTGCCATTGGCCAGCAGGTCGTAGACGGTCACGGTGATCGTCCCGGTAAAGGTGTTGTTGGCGTTTGCCCCACCGGACCCGTTGAACACGTTCTCGCCCTCCAGATCCGTGCCGTACTTCTCGAGGAAGTCGATCGGGTTGGGAACCACCCCCGGCGTGAAGGTGGCGGATCCGTTGCGAGTGGCATTCGCGGCGGAGTTCTTGCTGGCACTGACCTGCTCGTCGAGCACGATGGTGATGATGTCGCCGACCTGGCGCGGGCGCCGATCCTCGAACAGCGGCTGAAAGCCGAAGCGGGCCTGGTAGATGGAACCATTGGCCTGGGACGGCGGCGTCGAAGGGATTTCCACCGGCGCGGAATTCTCGACCACGGAGTGTCTGGGGATCTGGGCACAGCCCGCCACGACCGTCGCCAGCCCCAGGCCGATCAGCATCATCACTCTGTGCCACGTCGTGGCTAGTTGTGCGGTCAGCAACACGCGTCTTCCCCGGTTTATAGCTGCGTCAGACGCTGGAGCATCTGATCGGACGTTTCGACGGCCTTGCTGTTGATCTCGTAGGCACGCTGCGTCTCGATCATGCTGACCATCTCCTCCACCACATTGACGTTGGAGGTCTCGACATAGCCCTGATAGAGCTTGCCGGCGCCATCCAGGCCCGGGTTGAGATCGGTACGCGGACCCGAAGCATCGGTTTCCAGGTACAGGTTCTGGCCGATGCTCTGAAGCCCGGTCGGATTGATGAAGGTGGAGAGCATGATCTGCCCCACTTCATTGCTCTGGGACGTTCCCGGCTGGGTGACCGATACCGCGCCATCCTGGCTGACGGTGATCGAGAGCGCGTTCTGCGGAATCACGATCGGTGGATCGACGGGATATCCCCCGGCGGTGACCAGCTGGCCGTTCTCGTTGACCTGGAAACTGCCGTCGCGGGTGTAGCCGGTGGTGCCGTCAGGCATCTGCACGGCGAAGAATCCCTTGCCGTTGATCGCCAGGTCCCGGGAGTTCTCGGTATTCTGCAGCCCGCCCTGCGTGTGCAGCCGCTCGGTCGCCACGGGGCGCACACCGGTACCCACCTGCATGCCGGAAGGCAGGGTATCGACCACCGACGACTGGGCCCCGGGCTGGCGCACGTTCTGGTAGAGCAGGTCCTCGAACACGGCACGGGATCGCTTGAAACCGTTGGTCGAGACGTTGGCCAGGTTGTTGGAGATCACGTCCAGTTTGACCTGTTGCGACTCCAGACCGGTCTTGGCCGTCCACAGAGATTTGATCATGACAGGAACCTCATTGTCGGTGCACTAGCGTGAAGTGGCTGGCACCGCTGGTCGAAATTGACGTCAGCTGGTTAGCGAGAGCAGGCTGTTGGCGCGCTGTTCGTTCTCGTCCGCACTCTCGATCACTTTCATGTGCATGTCGTAGCGGCGGGCACTGTCGATCATCGAGATCATCGCGTCGGTGGGAGTGACGTTGCTGCCCTCCAGCGCCCCGGGAACCAGTCGCCGGGTATCGTCGGCCGGCAGCGGTGCCGCGACGTCCTCGCCCTGCGCCGGCACCCTGCGGAACAGGCCATCCTCCCCGCGCACCAGGTTGTCGTTGCCCGGCACCACCATCTTCAGGCGCGCCAGCGGTGCCACGGCGTCCGGATTCTGGCCCGGCTCCAGCACGCTGATAGAGCCGTCCGGCGCGATCGTCACGTCGCCGCCGAGCGGCACCACGATGGCCTGTCCGTTGTCGGAGAGAACCGGATTGCCGAGCGACGTCAGCAGGCCAGTGGCGTCGACCTGGAGATCGCCGCGCCGCGTGTAGGCCTCCCCACCGTCTGGCGACTGCAATGCCAACCAGGTGTCGTCGCCCTGCAGCGCGACGTCGAGGCTGCGCCCGGTGGTACTGATGGTGCCCGGCGTGAAATCGGCGCCGGGAGTACTCATCATCGAAGCGACGCGAGTCGGCAGGCGTGCGTCGCCCTCCACCGGTACCGCGCGGAGAGCCATCAGCTCGCTACGGAACCCGGGGGTACTGACGTTGGCCAGGTTGTTATTGACCACCGACTGCTGAGCCATGGTCTGGCTCGCGCCACCACCGGCGGTATAGAGAATCCGATCCATGCTGAAACCCTTTGGAAGCGAGGTTGCCGCCGCTCACATCGCGATCGGCGGCGTGTCGTCATCAGCGCAGTTGGGCGACCTGATCCATGACTTCGGACTGGGTACGAATCGAATTGGTGTTGGCCTGATAGTTGCGCTGCGCAATGATCAGGTTGACCAGTTCCGTCGTCAGGTCGACGTTGGAAGCTTCCAGCGTTTCGGCTTCGATCGACCCCAGCGTTCCGGTTCCCGCGGTGCCCAGCAGCTCGTTGCCTGAGGTGGCGGTCGCTGCGAACAGGTTGCCACCGGAGGGCGACAGGCCCTCGGGATTGCGGAAGGTCGCCAGCGCGATCTGCCCGAGGTTGACGGTCTTCTCGTTCGAGTAGCTGCCGACGACGGAGCCGTCATCGGCGAAGCTGACGCCGACCAACGCCCCGGAGGCGTAGCCATCCTGCGCCAGGCTCTTGACCGTGGAGTCGTTGGAGAACTGGGTGCTGCCCGCCATGTTGAAGGTGGCGTTGATCGGATCGACGCCGTCGCCCAGCTCGTCATTGGTGAATGCCAGATTCGGCCAGGTGACCGGATTGGCCGTGGCGTCTTCGCCGTCGATTGTGGCCAGCTTGCCGGCGCTATCGAAAGTCGCCGTGAGCGTCTGGTCGGTGAGCACGCCGTCCAGCGCCGTGCGGGCGCTCCAGGCATTGTCGCCGGTCTTCTGGAAGTACAGCGTGGCGTTGTGCTGCGCACCCTGCGAGTCGTAGACCGTGAAACTGGTGGAGTAGTTGTAGGCGACGGAGGTCTGCTGGGTGTTGTCTTCGGCGGTCTTGGCGGCGAGGTTGTCGTAGAGCACCGCGGTCGAGGAGTCGTCGGCCACGGTGGAGGCATCCAGGTTGAGCTGAATGTTGATGCCCGTTCCGGTGGCACCGGTAGCGCTTGCCGGCATATCCGCCGCCGGCACGTTGAGCACCTGCGGCTGGCCGCCGACGACGACGCCGGAGTTGACGTCGGCGGCATCCGCCAGGCCATAGCCCATCAGCCGGGCGCCCTGGGCGTTCTCCAGGAATCCGTCGGCGGTCAGCGTCAACTGGCCGTTGCGCGAGTAGCCGACTTCGCCCTCCTGCTGGAAGCGCAGGAACCCGTCGCCGCTGATGGCGATGTCCAGGTTGCGTCCGGTGGACTCGAGGCTGCCGGTGCTGAAGTCCTGAAGCACGCCGGAGACCCGGGTACCCAGGCCGACCGCGCTATTGGCGAAGACGTCGGAGAACTGGACCGACCCACTCTTGAACCCCTTGGTCTGGGAGTTGGAGATATTGTTGCCGATCACATCCAACTGCTGGGAAGCGGCGTTGACGCCGCTCAATGCCTGCGAAAAACCCATGACTGATCCCCTACGTTTATCGGTTGCGTCCGCTAGAACGGTTGATGTCGTTACTGAATCTCACTCAGAGAATCTGACGCACTTCCGAGAGCGCCACGGGATCCTGAGCGTATCCCAAGTCGAGCTGGGCGCCGTTCGCCCCCTGAATCACCCCGTTGACCAGGGCGTAGTTCAGCGCAGTCGGCGCGTAGGTCTCCTCACCGACGGTTCCGGTCAAGGAAGCCGTATAGGTGCTGTCGATGGCAGCGCTGGAGCCATCGGCCAGCTTGCCATCCCAGGTAAAGCTGTGGACGCCAGCGGACAAGGGCCCGGTGGAGAAGCTGTCGATGATCTCGCCGCTGGCGCCGCGAATATCGATCTGCAGATCCTCGACGGCGCTATCCAGCTCCACGCCGATCGGCGTCGTGACCACACCGTCGGTGCCATCGGCGGATCCCACCAGGATCCTGTTGCCCGGCACCATCACGCCCTGGCCGATCAACGCCGTGGCCTGCAACGCCTGGCCCGCGTCGATCTGGTCGGTAATCGCGGACAGACTGTCGTTGAGCTTCTCGATACCGCTGACGGTATTGATCTGAGCCAGTTGCGCCGTCATGTCCGAATTTTCCATCGGGCTGGTCGGGTCCTGGTTCTTCAACTGCGTCACCAGTAGCGTCATGAAACGATCGTTGAGCTCGCTGCCGGACTCGACTCCCGTGGTGGAGCTCTGGGCGGCCGCACCATTGATGTTGGCCAGGGTACTGTTGCCGATCACCGGACTGGACATGACATCTCCTCGCTATGGACCGACACCGATCAGCCTTCGCCGATGGTGAGTGTTTTCGTCATCAGCGTCTTGGCGGTGTTCATGACCTCGACGTTGGCTTGATAGGAACGGGAGGCGGCGATCATATCCACCATCTCGTTGACCGGGTCGACATTGGGCATCGTCACGTAGCCCTGTTCGTCCGCCAACGGGTGCCCCGGCCGATATTCCATACGCATCGGCGTGGTGTCGTCCTCGATCACGCCGTTGACGCGGACCCCGCCCGCACTGCCGCCCTGCTGACTCATGGCCTGGAACATCACCTGCCTGGCGTGATAAGGCTGCCCGTCAGGCCCGGCGACGCTGTCCGCATTGGCCAGGTTGCTGGCCGTCACGTTCATCCGCTGTGAATTGGCGGACAGCGCCGAGCCGGAAATTTCGAATACGCTGAACATCGACATCGTGTTACTCCGATTGCATGGCTTTCTTCAGCCCCTGGATCTTGCGGCTGACGAAAGTGACATCCGCCTGATAACGCAGCGAATTGTCGGCAAAGGCCGAGCGCTCCCGGTCCATGTCGACCGTATTGCCGTCCAGGCTGGGCTGATCCGGCATCCGGTAGAGCAGATCCCGAACCCCTGCCCCGCCACCGGCCTGGCCGGGAATGTGCCGGGCGGAGGTCCGCGCCAGTGACAGCCCGCCGGATGACTCGCTGCGGCCCTGCTCCATCACCCGGTTCAACTCGGCGCGGAAATCGAAATCCCGCGCCTTGAAGTTGGGCGTATCGGCATTGGCGATGTTATTGGCCAGCACCTGCTGGCGCTCCGCGCGCAGATTGATGGCCTCCTGCTGGAAGCGCAGCGCGTTATCCAACTTGTCGAACATGCCGTGCACCTCGAGTGGCGTTCGCTGGAAAATTGACAGAGTGGAGAATAGCGGCGGGATGTTCGTGCCAAACGTGTAAACAGACCCGTAATTGCGCGCCATTTTTATCAATGCCTGACGGCTGGCCCGTTTAAAATCGCTTCCACTGTGGGGAATTCCGTCGATCGACGCGGGATACCGCGAGCCTGCTAGCCACCGAGGTCCATGTCATGCGAGCAGATCCACCCGAAACGTTTCAGCACTGCCGGTCGAAGTTCCGCCCCGGCCTGCGACGCGTCGTCTGGACCGGTGCCATGACCCTGATGGCGCTGCTGTTCGCGCTGTCGCTGTTGCCGATACCTTCGATATCGCAGGCGGATACCGATGTTCCTCCGAACGATGCGGTGAGCGCGAGCGTGGAGCGATTCCTGCACCAGCAGACCGCCTCACTCGGCGATCAGGTCAAGATCGAGCTTCAGCAAAGCGCGGCCGATCTCGGGGACTGCCCGGCGCCCCAGCCTTTCCTGCCGCGACCGGGCATGCCCCAGGGCCGGGTGACGGTAGGCGTGCACTGCGGTGGCCATGACAACCGAACCCGCTATCTGCAGGCGACGGTCTCCGCCGTGGTCCGCCATCTGGTGGCGCGTCGGCCGATCGACCCGGGACAGCGGCTCGATGCGGCGGCGCTGGATTGGCAGCAGACGGACATTTCCCGCCTCCGCCGTGGCTATCTGGACGATCCCGCCGAGGCGGCCGGCATGGTCGCCACCCGGCGCATACCGCCTGGTACCACGCTGACCGAGGCCATGCTGCGAAAGCCCTGGATGGTAAAACGTGGCGACACGGTGGTGCTGACCGCTGTCGGGCAGGGATTCCGTGTCAGTCGCAACGTCGAGGCGCTGGATAATGGTGGACTGGGGAGTACGATCCGTCTCAAGACGGAGAACAACCAGATCCTTCAAGGGAGAGTGACGGGCCAGGATCGACTGCGGGTCGACTTCTAGCCCGGCCGGATAAATTTTTTAACAAAACTCTTCCTCGATCTCTTTCAGCTTCCGCCGGTTTTGCCGATAACGTAGGAAACCACGTCATCGTGCATCCAGCCATGAGGTAACGACCTTGAAAATCGACCAGACACAGCCGCTGACTCGCCCCACTCAGAACGACGCCGCCGAGCAGCGCAAGAGTGTTGAATCGTTGGAGAGCGCCAAGACGACGGCCGGCTCGACCACGACGTTGAGCCAGATTCCGACCACCGACGACAGCGGTGATATCGATACTGCCCGCGTCAACGACATCCGCCAGGCCATCTCCGAAGGCCGGCTCGAACTCGACACCGGCAAGATCGCCGACGGCCTGATCCAGAGCGTCCGCGACATGCTGGGCGAACGTTGATCATTTGACTTACCCGGTCCGGATCCAGGAATCTGACATGACGCCAGCCGAACTACTCCGTGAGCAACAAGCCCTATTGCAAGCGTTCTCCAAAACGCTGGAAGCCGAAGCCGTCTGTCTCGGCTCGGGCAACGCCGATGGCGAACGCCTCAGCGAACTGGCGGCGTCGAAGCAGCAGCAGTTGAGCGTGCTCGATCGGCTCGAGAGTCAGCGCAGAGAGCACCAACGGTCGCAGGGGTTTGGCGTCGGAAGCCAGGGCGCGGACCGATTCGCTGACGCCATCGGCATGAATGAGGCCTGGCAGCGGATTCGTCAGCTGGCGGAACGGGTCCGTCGAACCAACCGTCTCAACGGCCACATCATCTCCTCGCGGCTCGAGCATAACCAGCAGGCGATCGATTTTCTGAACCGCGCCATTGGCGGCAGCGTTTACGGGCCGAGCGGAGAATCCCGGCACGGCGGCTTCGGCGGCATCAGTTCCAAGGCCTGAGGGTACCAAAAAACAGAACCCTCGCCAGGATCACTGGCGAAGGGCTCTTTCGGCTAAGCGGGGTGAAGAGTAAAAACCGCTCAGTCTTCCGTTCTGACAACCCAAGATTCGACGGTATCACCACCGTGTTCGTCTTTCCAGGCTTTCAACGTCTTGTGGTTGCCGCCACGCGTCTCGACGACTTCACCCGTCTTGGGGTTCTTGTAAATTTTCAGCTTGCGCTTGCGGCGCCCACCGGTCGAACCCGTCTGCGCGGTCGAAGCCTGGGAGCCTTCGGCCGGGCTCAGCAGTTCGATGACGTCACGCGTCGTCTTGCCGTATTCCGCCATCAGGGCTTCGAGCTTCTCCTTGAACTCGAGTTCGGACTTCAGGCGCTGATCACCCTCCATTCGCTTCAGCTCTTCTTCAAGCTGCTTCAGGAGCTGTTCTTTCTTGACGTAATCGCTGAGTAGAGACATTCGTTGTTCCGTTGCGGATTGGTTTAAGCGAGGACATTATTGCCGATATCTAAAAACTTGCAAGGCTTGTCGAGATGATTTTTTTAACGGGAATCAATTACCGATATTTATTTAACTCATGGTTCATTTCCCCTCTTATCCACGCGGCAGGCTATGGAAAAGACCCATGCAGCGTTTTATGGGGTGTGGCTTCAACAACCACTATCGAGGTAAACCCGATGTTATTCCAGCAGAAAGACATCGAATGGAATCCGTTGGCGACGGATTGATACGGAAGGGAATATCCGGCGCCTTTGTCTCCAGGATTACCCGTCTGCAAAAAATCTGGTTAAGACCGAGCTAAATCAATGACATCTAATTGGTTACGGCCCTGCTGGCAGCGTTACAGTTTCTCTTATGACCGTCGATATTGAAGGTGCGGCCACGCACACTCCCGCCTCGATCCGGATGGAACCGATTCCCGCTCATCCGACGACGCAGCGCGGGCTTCAATAACCAGAACATCGGTTCAAGGCATGCCGAGAATAAAAAATCATCTGTCGACCCGGACGCTGGTAGTTCTGGCCGGGGTCTGGCTATGCAGCTCGCTGGCCATGTCAGCAGCGGCCTGGTTCACGGTCACCGCCGGAGGCACATACGCGCTTGCCATGCTGATGGCCTGTCCCTTTGGCCTGTGCGGGCTGGCTGCCACGCTGTGGCTGGTCGACCGCTGGCTGCTGGTACCGCTCAGGCGCCTGGCCGACCACGCCCGTTTCGCGCATGATTTCAGCGATGCGCCGCGCGAGATGCCCTTCGATCTCTCCAGCCGCACCGATGTCGTGGGACTTCTGGCGCGACAACTGCAGCAGTTGATAGAGGAGTCGAGAAGCCATAACGCCGCACTGCTGGAACAGACGCTCAACGACCCTCTGACAGGACTCGGCAATCGTCGGATGCTGGAGAAGCGCCTGGATATGCTCGTCCCTCTCAGTCGTCGGCTGAGCTGCACGGTATCGGCGATGATGATCGATGTGGATCATTTCAAGCCCTTCAACGATAACTATGGTCATCCGGCAGGCGACAGCTGTCTCGTGGATATCGCCGGCGTGCTGAGAGACACTTTCCGCCGGGATACCGATGTCGTGGTGCGCCTGGGCGGTGAAGAGTTTCTGGTACTGCTGATCAATACCGGCAAGGAGGAAGCCTGGGCACTGGCAGACGCGATGCGAGGCATGATCCAGGCGCTGGGATTGCCCCACGAATATTCTCCCGTTGCCCCCGTCGTCACCGTTAGCGTCGGCGTGGTCACGAGTCCCAACGGTTTGTTGATCGATATCGACGAGATGATCGCCCAGGCGGACCAGGCGCTCTATGACTGCAAGGCGCACGGCCGGAACCGGGTGGCAGCCAGGCTGATCGGTGCCGAGGCAGCATCGGCAGGGCCCATACCTGCCGCCGAGCCTCGAGCCCGGACATCGTCGGGATAACAAAATTTACAACCTTAAGCTGGATATATATACAGTACTCGCTTACCTTCAGCCTATCGATATCTTCAGCGCCTCAGCCTTGATAGTGTTTTTTATGCATAAACGCAGAAATAGCTTTTTTAGGCTATAATCCATCTACCCTGCATGGATATCGATAAGGAGTCTCATGTCATCGATCGGTGTGCTCAGCGGAGACATCGTTGCCTCTCGCGATATTGCCGACAAGCGC
>NZNW01000122.1 GCA_002695065.1 Salinicola sp.
CAGGCCGTCCTGATCGACCGCCCAGGGCGTCCCGGTCTCGTTGAAGGGCGTTCGCGTCGCCGGCTGGATGCCCTCGATCAAGAAGACGTTATCGTTGTAATCGTAATTGATACCGATGTGGTCCATCGCCACCATGTAGGTATTGGCAATGGCGTTGCCATTGGCATCCAGCGCCTGGAACACCCGCACCAGGTAGCCACGTTCGATATCTGCGGCATCTGCCGAGGGCGTACCGATTCCGGGCACATTGAGAGAGGGATCGGTAGAGAGACCGCCCACCGACATGCCAAAGATGCCGTCGCCTGACCAGCTATCCGGAATGACGCTGCGACCGAACGACGCCGTTGCATAATCCCCCTCGGCCGAACGCGGCAGTAGTGTCTGGCTGTCGATGCTGTCATGGCTGGTGAGCGTCGTCCCTGTCGATACGGCGCCGGGGTCATGCAGCGTCAAGCCGGCACCGTGGGGCCCGAACACCGCCAACTGGGTCACCTTGGCCGTCTGGACGCCGTCAGCGAGCTGCCAGTAGCGTGAAAGCACTTCCTCGGCGTTGACCGCGCGGTAGCTGCCTGCGTCGGCGAGGACGGAGCTGCCGCCGTCATTCAGCGTCGAGAGTCCATCGATGTGATTGCCGAAGCCGAACACTCGCCAGATCTCGTTGAGATTGGGCTCCCAGCCGCCTTCGTCACGCGCCTGCCAGAAGCCGGCAAGCTGGATCTCGGTCACCGGCTGCTCGGCGTCGTCGGAAGTGATGGTCATCACCCCTTCGAACACGCCATCGGCGGCGTTATTGGCCGGTGGCGTGTAGGCGGCGCGGTTGAACGTCACCCCCACCTCGATGGATTGTCCTGGCGCCAGCCGGAGGTCGTCCAGCGCATCCGCGTCCGCCAGCATGAAAGGGCCGCTCAGCGTGATGCTGCTCACCGACAGCTCGCCGGTACCGTTGTTGGTGATGACGACCGAGCCGCTATCTTTGTAACCGCGAGGCGCTTCCGAGGGGTGAGTGACATTACCATCCTCGAGATAATTGAACGCGATACGATCGTCGAAGTAGGCCGGATCCGTGCTGACCACGCCGATCTCGCCATTGCCGGCAGCAGCCAGCGGTTCGTCGGGCACTTCCAGCGAGTCGATGTCCGGCCCGACCCCGTTGGGCGCGGTCACCGTGATCGTGTTGCTGCCCTGGGTCAGGTTCATCTCGACGGTCTGGTAGATCCAGTCGCTCACCGTCTGGCTCCCGGCGGGGAAGTCGACGGTCGGGTAGCTGACGCCATTGACCGTCAATCCCAGGGGGCGGTCGGCCTTACCCGTGGTCAACGAGTAGCGGAAGGCGACCTCGTAGGTTCCGCTCTGGTCGACGTCCACGCTCCAGGTGATGCTCTGATCGCCGCTGCCGACGAAGTCGACGAAACCGGAGCCGGATGCGTCGCGGTCCGTCTGGGATGCCGGCACGACGATGGCGCCGCCCTGCAGCGCCGCCGTCTCGGCTTCATAGACGACGTAGCCGGGCGTCGCGTCCTCGATCAGGACTTCCAACTGGTCGATGTTGGGGCCGGTGTTGGTGATTGCCTGCAGTCGGACCGAGTTGGCGCCGGCCAGCAGTTCGGCCGGGATGTCCAGCGTCTGCCAGGTGTTCCAGGCCGCGTTGCCGCTGACGCCGACGGGCGGTGCGAAGGCGAAGATCCCCACGCTCACGTCGTTGACGAAGACCTCCAGCGGCCGGTTCGCCGTTCCCCCATTGGCGTAGCGAACCCTGAGTACGGCATCGCCGGCATCGGCGGCACTCACATCGACGTCGAAGGTGATGAAATCGGCGGTCGTCGAGCCGAAGTCGGCGTAGCCCCCTGTGATGCCGTCGCTATAGTCGGTGTTGCCATCCAGACCGTAGGCGCCCGGCCGGATGCCGTAGGGCGGATTGGTGGGGCTGGGTTCCGGCGTATCCCCGTCACGAATCACGATCTGGGCGCCGGCTCCGGAGGCGATGACGGCCTGGGACTCGTCCTCGGCCTGGATCGTGGCAATGGTGGTCAAGTCGCCATCCCCTTCACCGGGATCGATGATATCGCCAGGCATGGGATCCAGGCGTATGACCTGGCTCTCGCCCGTGCTGCGATTGAGGGTCATGAGGTAGAGCTGACCGGTGAGCGGGTTCTCGATGATATCCAGCGGATCGACGTACTTGATGACGTTGCCGTCCACATCGCGCAGTACGTTATCGGTCGATACGTTGCCGTTCTCGTCCAGCGATATCCAGCGGATGTCGTCGCCCCCGGAGTACTCGACGAACAGCAGGCTTCCATCCAGCGTGGCGCCGAAGACGTTGCTGGTGTACTCGATCGCACCGTTGGGCGAGCGATTGGTCCCCAATGAGTAGGCGTCGTCGATCCGGTAGTTGCTGTCGGGATTGGTGCCGACGGCGTAATCCCCCGTCTCGTTGGGATCCTTGCCGGCGCTGGGGTTGCCGCCGTTGAGGATATATTCATCGTGCAGCGGGTTGGGATGTCCGTAGTAACCGCCCTGCTCCACCCGGAACAGCCAGTCGTCCTCGATCCCCACGTTGATCAACCCCTCGTTGTAGGCGGTCGATGGATCGTCCGGTGTGGTACCCCCGGCCGCGGAGCCGTTGGTCGGCGCGTACAGGTTGCCGTTGGAGTGCCAGACCATATCGTAGGCATTGCGGATGCCGGTGGCATAGACCTTGAGCACCGCGTCCGAGGCGAACGGGTCGTAATATTCGATCAGTACGTTGCCGTTGGCGTCCTGCATCGTCGCGGTGCCGTCCTCGGCAAAGACCAGATACTGGCCGCCCCCCATGTCGATGGGACCGTTCTTGAGATCGCCGTCGTCATCCTCGTAGCGGGTGTTGGAGCCATCCGTCGGCAACGGCTCGGTCGACACGTCGAAGCCGCCCGCCGGCGCATCCCGGTAGGGATCGATCTCAAGTATGCCGGCGTTCAGAAGCCGCTCGGGCCGGTTGCCCCAGGCGCTGTCGTCACCGCCCATGGCGGTATTGGCGCCTTGAGAGACATACAGCAGGTAAGGCGGCACGTCGGGATTGGTCTCGGCGTCGAATGCCGGATTGGCATGGAACACCAGGCTATTGGTGACATGATCACCGTTGGAGCGCGGCAGGCCGTTGATGTAGGTTTCCGCCGCGCCGGAGAAGGTCGCGTCGGTATCGTCGATCGTGATCTTGCTGACCCGCCCGCTGAAATCCGGCACGCCGTTGTCGCGCCCGGTCAACGGGATGGGGTAGTTGTCGGTCACCCACAGCACATTGGGATCGGTGGGGTCGAAGGTCAGACTGACGATGCCCCGGGCTCCGGCATCGGTCTGGAAATAGTCCAGCGCCAGGGTCTGCTCGTTGGAGAGCCCACCGGTCATCGGATCGACGTCGAACCGCTTGATCTCGCCGCCCAGGGTCGATACGTAGATCTTGGAGTAATCGGGAGACATGGTGATGGAGCTGAACAGATAGGCGCCGTCCTCGGCCCCGTTCAACTCCACGTTGGTGTCGAAGGCCACCTCGCTATCCTGGACGGCGGGTTCGCCTCCTGTGACGAACGTCGTGGTCAATTTCTGGAATTCCCGGGTGGGTGCGCTGGGATCTTCGTTGTCGCCGCGATCCTGGAATCCATCGATCACCAGCGTGTAGCTGGTGTACTCGTCCAGCTCCTCCACCGGCGAGATGGTCAGAGAATCGAAGCCGCCAGTGGTGTTGATGTTGAAGGCCACCGCTTCGCCGGTAACGGTGTTGAAGAGCTTCACCGAACCGTCGTTGAGGCTCTCCAGCAGCGCACCGCCGCGCCCCTCGACGACCGAGATACCGATGAAGAAGTCGGAGGTGGGGTCGATGCCGACCGGCTGGGTGCCATCGTCGGCCTGGAGATGACCCTCCACCTGCTGCTGCCCCACCCCGGCCACCGCCCTGGGGTCGGTGAAGTACGCATAGTCCGCCGGCGCTTCACGATCGTCGCCGGGGGTCAGATCCGGCAGCGACTGAATCTCGATGTACTGGATCTCGGTGTTGTCGCTGCCCACGCCGATCGAGTCCAGGGTGAGCCGGCCATCGGTCACCTGGACGATCCGCGTGACCAGGCTGGAGCGGTAACCGTCGCTGTCGTTGGTCGGATCGCCGTCCGCCGGGAAACCGTCCGGTCGCATCGAGGCGAAGGGCGTATTGAACGCGTCGCCCTCGGCGTTGATGAGGTTGACGCTGTCGTAGGCGCCACCACTGTCGCCGATGGAGATCGTGACCTCGTAGTAGCCATCCTCCAGTTCGATCTCCCAGCCGGCGGCCTGGCTGTAACCGGGCTTGTCGAAGCCGGCATAGGTCGCCTGCAGCGGGTCGACATCGGGCAGCGCGCCGCCGCGATTGCCGAGGGCATCGCCGTCCTGCCCGGCGATCGCCATCGGCGTCGTGCCGTTGGCGGTTCCGTCGGCAATCGATGCCGCGGTTACCCAACCGTACCGGACCGTCTGCCCGTCGACCTGCAGCGACTGCTGCCCGAACGCCTGCCCCGTATCGGCAACGTAGCCCTCCGGCGTCGACGTCCCACTGGGCTGGAAGTTGATCTTGACCTCGAAGCGCTCTCCCGGCTCCGGGACCGGATCGCCGCCGCCGTCCGGCAGCGTGCGAATCGACAGATTGTCGATATTGGGTCCGATATTGCCGATGTTGGACAGCCTGACCACGTTGTCGCCGGCGCCGAGATCGATCTCGACCGTGGTCTCCGTCCAGTTTTCCCACCCCGCGCTACTGAGGCCCGTCGAGGCGAAAGCGATCGTCCCCTGGGTCTCGCCGTCCACCGATAGCGCCATCGGGCGGTCGTTCACGCCGCTTGCCGCATAGCGAATCGTCAGCAGATAAGTGCCCGCCTCGGCGACGTAGACCGTGAAAGAGCCCGCGTCACCCACCTGCGAGCCCATGTCCAGATAACCGCTACCGGTAAAATCGCCCCACAGACGATCGGTCCCGCCACCGCTCGGCTCGGGGTTGCTGGCGTCGCGAACCACGGTGTCGGCGGCGGAGGAGCCATCGTCGATCCCCAGCGCTTCCCCTTCGATCGACAACACCAGCGTGGGATCCACCGGGAGCGCTTCGACATAGTCGAAGCTGATCTGGTCGATGTTGGGGCCATTGGGCACACCGCCCTGCGCTGCCGAGGGCAGTGTCAGGGTCAGCGTGTTGTCTGCCTGCGCGAGCGGTACCGATACGCTGACCTCGCTCCAACTGGTCCAGGAACCGGTCGGCGGAAACGACACCAGGGTCGGCTCCGCACCGTTGACCGACACCAGCAGTGGGCGATCGCCCGTGCCGCCGTTGACGTAACGAATGGTGGCGGCGTAGATGCCGACGTCATCCGGTGCGACCTGGAAGGTGACCGCATCCCCCGCGTCGGTGCCGAAATCGACATAGCCGCCGCCCAGGGCCCCAGCCCCCACATTGCCGAGCGCATCGGGGTGCTCGCTATCGACGACCCGGGTCAGCGAGCTGCTGCTGCTGGCGCCGCTGTCGATGATGGAGACCAGGTCGGGGTCTTCCGCCTGGATCACCAGCGACGTCGGCGCCTCGTCCGCGGCTATCGCCGTCAGCGTCAGACTATCGATATTGGGGCCGCCCCCCACCTGGTTCTGGAGGCGGATGACATTGGCACCGCTGTCCAGGGTCAACGTCAGCTTGGCGTGCTGCCATGTCTCCCATCCCCCGGTACCCGAGCCGGTCGACGGAAAAGCCAGGCTACCCTGTGCGACGCCATCGACGAGCACCGACATCGGACGCGAGGCGCCGCTGGCGCCGCTCCCGGCATATCGGACGTCCAGTTCGTAGGTGCCGGCCGTCTCGACCTCAACCTCGAAATAGGCCGCGTCCCCGACCTGCCCCCCCATGTCGAGATAGCCCGGGCCACTCGAGCCGTCCCACAACCCATCGGGCCCCGCGGCCGGCGTGGTTTCGGGGTTGGCCGGGTCGCGAACCACGCTATCGGCGACTGAGGCGCCATCGTCCGGGATCAGCGATTCGCCCTGCAAGGTGAAAACGTCGCCCGACCACCCCTGCTCGTTGACGATCTCGATCTCGGTCGACTGTTCGCTCCCCGCCAGCAGCTGACCGCTTGCGTTCTGCGCATCCAGCAGCAGGTTGGTCACCCCCCGCTCCAGGTCCGAAGGCAAGATGAACCGGTAGGGACTCTCGGTGGCCGACAGTTCACTCGGGTTGCCCGCGGAGTCGGTGACCGTCAGGGAGATCGCGGCAACGTCGCTGGCGACGAAACCGCCGCTGTCGATGGGTGTCACCTCGAGCCGATGATTCTCGCCAAGGAGGGCGCGAGTGATGGCTGCACCCTGAGCCAATGACTCGACGACGGCTCCGGTCTGGGCATCGATGACGGATAACGTGAACATGTATGGAGCCCCTACGCATTGTGATGGTGGTTATATGGCGAGCCAGGGATGACCGAAGCTCGCCAGGCGCATGCAGACACGATGCCGGCGCCCCGTATGGGTACTGGCGGGAAATTCCTGTCGTAGTGGTATGAACGACGAAACTCAGGACCAAAGTCTTATCGGTCGCAAGCTATCGCTTCTGGCTGCCGGCGCAAAGTTGAAACTTCTCAAACTGCCAAAACGAGTTTGACGAGCAAGCGCTCCCGATCGCATTGAGCTCGATCTATTTCCGACACGATTTCATCGACTTGCCGAAGCGTTCCCTTTCCCCCATAAGAGACAAATTTACATAAAATTTCAACGCTGATAAATATCAGACCCCAGCATTAAACCGCCACATCGAATAGTCATTACAACTGCGCAAACCGTCTTTAATGCGTCTCTCCATTTTTACTGGACCCGGTTTTCCGCCGGCGTCGCATAAAACGGACGCGCTCACAAAAATCGATTTAAAAACAATAGCAAAAACCCACACCCAGGATCAGCGCGTCAAACCGTAGGGAGAGACGGCAGTCAAAAACACGCTTGTAAACTTCTTCACAATTTCCGCATGCTGAAAGTCTCAACAGCGTTCGACGCCACTTTCCGAAATGATGTCACAAGAGACAGAACCGTGGCCAAACCCGACGAAAAGACCGATCTGCAAAAGGCGCTTTCCAATAGTCGCCGTGCTTTTCTTTTCATCTTGCTATTCAGCCTGTTCATCAACTTGATGATGCTCGCGCCATCGATTTATATGCTGCAGGTTTATGATCGAGTCATCACGACGCGCAGCCCCGAAACTCTGATGATGTTGACGTTGGTCGTGGTGTTTCTGTTTGTCGTGATGGGCTCGCTGGAGCTGGTGCGCTCGCGAATCCTGGTCCGGGTCGGCAACCGGCTCGACATGCAGATCAACGAGCGCCTCTATCAGGCCACGTTCAAGCGGGCCTTGCTGGTACCGGGCAAGCCCTCGGCCCAGCCCTTCAACGACTTGACGACGTTACGCCAGTTTCTGAGTGGAAACGGTTTGTTCGCCTTCTTCGATGCGCCCTGGATACCGGTCTACATCGCCATTCTGACGCTGTTCCATCCGTGGTTCGGGATCTTCGCCACCGTCGCCGCCTGCGTGCTGCTGGTGCTGGCCTGGATCAACGAGAAGAGCACCCAGTCGCTGCTGAACGAGGCCAACCGGGAGCACGTCCAATCCCAGGACCTGGCCCAGAGCAACCTGCG
This sequence comes from Salinicola sp., assembly GCA_002695065.1. GTDB lineage: Bacteria > Pseudomonadota > Gammaproteobacteria > Pseudomonadales > Halomonadaceae > Salinicola. The sequence continues at coordinate 7,660 of NZNW01000122.1, forward strand.
CAATGCCGAAGTTCTCCAGGCCATGGGGATGCTGCCCCATCTGCTCGCCCGCTGGCGGGACAAGCACCACGACTATCTCATCAACCAGTCCCGCGCCAGCGACCGGGCCGGTGTGCTCAGCAATGTATCGAAAACGCTGAGGGTCATGTTCCAGTCGCTGATTCTGGGGCTCGGCGCCTATCTGGTGATCGAGGGCAGCCTGACGGGCGGCATGATGATCGCCGGCTCCATCCTGATGGGTCGTGCCCTGGCGCCCATCGACCAGATGATCGGTGGCTGGAAAGGCTTCGTCGCGGCACGCACGGCGCACGCCAGACTCCAGGCGCTACTCGTCGCGGTGCCCGCGGAACCCCAGCGCATGCCGCTGCCACCGCCAGTCGGGCGGCTGGCGCTCGAAGCGGTCACGGCGGCCCCGCCCGGCGACACGCAACCGACACTGTGGGAGCTCAGCCTGACCGCCAACCCCGGCGAA
>NZNW01000123.1 GCA_002695065.1 Salinicola sp.
AGGGTGTCGACTTCGTAGATCGGCGATTCGTTGGAGAGCGTGGAGAGGAATATCTCGCCGGCCTGGACTGTGCCGCGGCGCACCGATGGCTTGATCTCCGCGTGGCTGATCAGTGAGCCGCCGCTGTGCACGGTGATGGTCAGCTCGCCATCCGTCGCGTCGGCGACATCCTCGGCGAACTGCTTGGTGTTCTGGGTGTGGAAGCTGGCATCGCCGTAGGGAGAGGCGAGGTTCCACTGGTCGGCGAGTGCCGGCGTCGCGACGGCGAGCGATCCCGCCACGGCGATCGTCAACAGCTGAACATGGGGTATGCGCATCGTTGGATTCCGTTTGTTATTGAGAAGGTCTTCCTGCACGCCGCTTGTTATTGAAAGGGGTCGTGACCGGGACATGGCACCTCTGCATTCTTCAAGTCGGCCGGCGACGGCGTCAAATCGTTAATTCTTATCCAAACTATCGGGCCAGACTTTCACCGCTTCCCACTGCCCGTCACCGACGGGATCGCGGGGGTGTTCCGCGGCGTAGCGGGCAGCGCACTCCTGGGCGAGTCGGGTGACCCCCCGGCAGAAGCTGGGATAGCTGCTGGTACGCCAGATCGCGTCGTAGAACATCGCCGGTAGCGGCGTGGGCAGCGCCAACCGCAACAACTCGCCGCGCTCGCAGGCGTCCGACACCGTCGAGACCGGTAGCGAGCCGATGCCGACGCCGTCGATGCTCATGCGGACGATGGTCATCAGCGTGGTGGCGCAGTGGATCTTGGGATCGTCGATGCCGAGTTCGGCCAGATAGGCCACGAGCTCGCCATAGGGGCGTGCCAGCTTGCTGAACGAGACGAACGGCAGGCGGGATAGCGCCGATGCGCCACCCTGACGCAGGCGCTCGGCATGCTGCGGTGCCACGAACAGGCCCATCTCGTAGGTGGCCAACGGCAGCTGCGTCACCGAGAGGCCGGGGGCGACGCCGTCCATGGCGAAGATCATGTCGAGATCGTTGTCCGCCAGGCGCTGGTGGAGAAACGGCGAGATGTCGACGGTCAGTTCGATGGTGAGCTGCGGGTGCCGTTCGGCCAGTTGGGTCAGGAAGGTGCTGAACCAGCTGTGGGCGATGGTCTCGATGACCCCGAGCCGCAGCGTGCCGGAGAAGTCCTCCTGATTCTGGAACAGCTGCAGCGCCTCCTCGCGGCTGTCCAGCAGGCGTTCTGCGTGGGCGTAGAACTCCCGGCCGCGCAGCGTCGGCTGCACCGGCCGGGCACTGCGGTCCAGCAACGACTCTCCTACCGCCGCTTCCAGCCGGGTGATGCGGTCGGAGATCGAGGGCTGGGTCAGGTGCAGGCGCGCTGCCACCTTGCGAAACGAGCCCAGCCTGACGACCCAGACGAAGGCTTCGAGCTCCTTGAAGTCGAACATGGGGTTCTCTCTAGGTATTCAAAAAGCGCTAGATATTCAGAAGACGTTAGGTGTTCAAAAGACGTTAGGTATTCAAAAGGCGCTGTGCACTCGAAAGGGGATGGCCGATTCTTCGGCGCGGCGGCGTGAACGTCAACTCTCCGGCATCCATCCACCCGCATCGTGCCATGGGAATGAAAGATTGTGCCGATACTGCGCATCGCGAAAAACGATTGGACCCTGCGGCTGGCGGTTTCTTAAAGTGCGGTAAGGCGTCTCCGGGATGCCCACTGTCCACGGCACGCTGGTGAAAAGCCTTCCTGACGGCTTTGCCGAATGGCTCCTCCGACGGACTCGTCCGCTGGACTCCCGTGCCCGGCTCCCTACAACAACGATACGAGGTAATGCGATGCGCGCGCCCCTGCTCAACTGCGACATGGGTGAAAGTTTCGGCAACTGGGCGCTGGGGCTCGACGAACAGGCGATGCCCTTCGTCGATTGCGCCAACATCGCCTGCGGTTTTCACGCCTCCGACCCCGACGTCATGCGCAAGACCGTGGCGCTGGCAGTGGCCCATGGGGTGAAAGTCGGCGCGCATCCGGGCTATCCGGACCTGATGGGGTTCGGTCGCCGCTCGATGGCCTGCTCGCCGCAGGAAGTCGAGAACCTGATGCTCTACCAGATCGGCGCGTTGGAAGCGTTCTGTCGCGCCGAGGGCACCCGTATCCAGTACGTCAAGCCCCACGGCGCGCTCTACAACGACATGGCCGGCGACTTCGATCTGCTGCGGGCGGCAATGCAGGCGGTGGTGCGTTACGATCGGGCGCTGCCGCTGCTGGTGATGTCGACCGCCAATCCCGAGCCGGTGCGCGAACTGGCCGCGGAGATGGGCGTAACACTGTGGTTCGAGACGTTCGCCGACCGCGCCTACGACGCCAGGGGACACCTGGTCTCGCGGCGCCTTCCGGGCGCCGTGCATCACGATCGCGGCGCCATCGTCGAGCAGGCCGTGGCCCTGGCCAGGGGCGAGCCGCTGATCGCCAATGACGGCAGCGAGCTACGCCTGCCCGCCGATACGCTGTGCGTTCACGGCGACAACGCCGAATCCGTGGCTGCGGTGAAAGCCATTCGCGAAGCCTTCCAGCAGTTGGCCGACGCATGAGTCAGTCGCCTTCCCCCTCTACTGCGCCCGCTTTTCGGCTGGAAACGGTCGGCATGGACGCCCTCATCGTCAGGCTGTTCGCCGCCATCGACGAGGCCCACATGCCCTGGATCCTGGCCGCCGACAACGCGCTGCGGCAACGCTTCGGCGAGGCGCTGATCGACCTGGTGCCGTCCTACACCACGCTGCTGGTGCACTACGACGTGGCCCGGCTCTCCCAGCGCGAGGCCAGGCAGTGGATCGACGAAGCCCTGCGGGGATTGAAGCCGGCCTCCACCGAGACCGGGCGGGAGCATCGCATCCCGGTGTGGTACGACGACAGTGTCGGTCCCGAACTCACCAGGATCGCCGAGCGCCTAGGCGTCGATACCGACGAGATCGTGCGTCGCCACGCCGGTCGCGATTATTGCGCCTTCGCCCTCGGCTTTTCGCCAGGCTACGCGTTCATGGGCATGGTCGAGGAGGCGCTGGCCACGCCGCGGCTGAAGACGCCGAGACAGAAGGTGGCGGCGGGCAGCGTGGGCATCGCCGAACGCCAGACCGCCATCTATTCGATGCGCTCGCCGGGTGGCTGGAACATCCTGGGCCGCACCGCCGTCGAGCTGTTCGATCGCGAGCGCGACGAGATCAGCCTGTTTCGCCCGGGCGATCGGGTGCGATTCGAACCGATCAGCCGCGAGGCTTTCATCGAACAGGGCGGCGACACCACGCCGCTGGAGGAGCGCTGATGGCGACGCCGGAAATCTCCCGGGCGGCGAGTGGCAATGCCGCTCTGGTCGTCGAGGGCACGGGGCCGCTGGCGCTGGTGGAGGACGCCGGTCGCTTCGGGGCCCGCCATCTCGGCGTGACGCAGGGCGGCGCGCTGGACTGGATCGCGCTGGGCTGGGCCAACTGGCTGCTCGGCAACGCCCCAGATGCCGCCGGCATCGAGATCGCCATGGGTGGGCTGACGCTGAAGGCCACAGGCAGGATGGCGGTGGCCATCGCGGGTGCCGATCTCGGCGCCACGCGGGATGGCGAGACGCTGCCCGCCAATGGCAGCTTCGTTCTCGAACCGGGGCAGGTGCTGGCGTTCGACCAGCCCAGGGCAGGGCTGCGTGCCTACCTGGCGTTGCCGGGCGGGATCGATGCCGAGCCGTTCATGGGGAGCCTCTCGACCGTCGCCCGCGAGCAGCTGGGCGGTCTCGACGGGCGGGGGAGCGCGCTTCGGATCGGCGATCGGTTGATCGCGGCCTCGGTGGCCGCCGAGACCCGCGAGATGCCATGCGCGATGGCCATGCCGCAGGACGAGGTCACGCTCGAGCTGGTCACCGGGGCGCAGATCGCGCACTTCGAGGGTGCCAGCCTGTTCGCGGCCTTCAATCAGGCCTGGCAGGTGGATAGCCGCGCCGACCGCATGGGCGTGCGCCTGACCGGACCGGAACTGCGATGCCAGCTGGGGGGCATGATCTCGGAGGGGATTCCGCTGGGCGCGGTCCAGGTTCCGCCGGATGGCCAGCCGATCATCCTGCTCAACGACCGTCAGACCATCGGCGGCTATCCGCGCCTGGGGGCGCTGTCGCCCCTCGCCTGTGCCCGGCTCGGGCAGTGCGCTCCCGGCACCTCGATCAGGCTCTCCCCGGTCACGCCGCACCAGGCGCGCAAGGCCTATCTGCAGCAACTCGCACTGTGGCGCTGATCGCTTGCCGATTCCCTGCCATCGTTGGCCAGCGGGCGCCTGAGCCTGAGGGCGTCCGTCGAGGCGCGCTGTCGCCCCTTCAGTCGTCGCCCGCCTGGCGCATCGGCATCCTGTCGATGGTGGCGTAGATCTCCTGAAGGTCGACCTCTCCCTGGAGCTGTACTTTCTTGCCGCCATCCTTGCCGATCAGGATCGTGGTCACGCCCTGTTCGGGGCTGACGTCCACGGCATCGAGCAGCGCCTTGGTCTCGTAAGCGGTCATCGGACGGCCATGACGGGTGCCGCTCTCTCCTTCGATCGTGTAGAGCAGCATGTCGCGATCATCGAACTGCGCCTGGGTGCGGTCGAGCTGCTGGCGCAGGTGCCGGTAGGCGGGCTGCCCGGCATCCGGCGTCACCACGATGAGCGGGCGGAAGTTCCACTTGTCGGTAATCAGCGGATTGGCTGGATCGTTGCCGTTCGCCTGGGCCGAAGCCCCCGTCGCGAACGAGGCCCCGGCCATCAGTACTCCGGTCATCAACCAGTGTTTCATGGGAATCTCCTCCGAGTGTCGTTAGCGAGTCCGCAGTTCATTGTGACTCCGAAGGCTGCAGGGGGTTCAAGCTGGCTGGAGTTCCAGCGGGCGCTGTTATAACGGGCACTCCTAATATAACGGACACCGTTGGCAAAAATATTTCTAAATTCGTAAAAATATTTGCAGATAGTGAGGCCTCGGTATAATCTTGCAAAACTGAAACGGAGGAATGAGGCATGGCCGATCGCGATGGTTTCGATATGCCGCCGACATCGATAGCCGCCTTGCAGGCGCTCTCGATCGCCGCGCGTCGAGGAGAGCCCCGGGCACCGAAACTGACGCCGGGGGCGCTCAAACTGCTCGAGCAACTGCTTGCCGCTCCGGAGCTTGCGGCCACGCTCAGTATCTCGGCGCTGGCGAAGCAGCATGACGTCAATGCTTCCAGCCTGACCCGACTTTCGCACGCCTTGGGCCTGACGGGATTCAAGGCGTTTCAGGCGCTGTTTCGCGCCGATGCGACCACCGGCGCCTTCTACTCCACCCGTGCGGAACGCCTGCTCGATCTCGGTCAGATTCCGAGCGACGGCGACTATCCCGTCCAGCGACAGACGCTGTGGCAGGAGGAGATGGGCAATCTCTCGCGAACCGCGGAGAGGCTCGATGAGGCGATGCTGGCGCGTGCCGCCAGGGCGCTGATCGATGCCCGGCGGGTCCATGTCGTTGGCCAGCGTGCCTGCTTCGCGGGGGCGCACTACCTGGCCTACTACCTGGGCTACCTGCGCAGCGACGTGCGCCTGATCGACTCTCTCGGTGGAATCAACCTCGAGACGGGGCGCGAGTTGGGGGAGGGCGATCTGGTGGTGGGCATCAGCTATCGCCCGGAAACCCGGGTCAGTGTCGATTACTGCCGCCAGGCGCTGGACCAGGGCGCTCGATTGCTCGCGCTGACCAACCAGGAGACCGCGCGATTGGCCACGATGACCGACATGACGCTGTTGGCGTCCGCCGAAGGGCCGTTCTTCTTCAACCCCATGAGCAGTCTGTTCGTGACCATCGAGATGCTGCTGTCGCACATGGCCCACGAGATGGGGGGCGACGCCGTCGCCTCGATCCGCCGTCGTGAAGCCCTTATCGCCCGCTGGCAGATCGAATGACCTTTCCACCCCGACGACCCCATCGAACCCAGGAGACCAGTTGTCATGACCGCCTGCCCGGGGCTTGCCGCCGCCCTGTTGAATCGTGCCTACGCCGATGACCTCGATGCCACACCGGCATCCGATACCCTGTTGATCAACGAACAGTCGCGACTGCTGGAGTCTCGTGGCGAGCGCGTCATCAAGTTCGGCTTCGGCCAGTCGCCGTTTCCGGTCTACGGCCCGGCGGTGGAGGCGCTGGCCCGCCACGCGGACCGGAAAGCGTATCTGCCCGTGCAGGGGCTGCCGGCACTGCGGGATGGGGTCGCGAGTTTTCACAGCGAGATCGATGGCACGCCCTGGCAGGCATCGCGGGTCCTGGTGGGACCCGGCAGTAAACTGCTGCTGTTCGCCTTGATCAAGGCGCTGCCCAGGACGGAGATCCTGATCCCGGCGCCAGCCTGGGTCTCCTATGCGCCGCAGGCGCGTCTGGCCGGACAGACGGCGGTCAAGCTGGCGGCCAGCTTCGAGACGCGCTGGCAGATTACGCCGGAGCAGCTCGAGGCGCATTGCCGAGAAGGCGGGAGCCGCACGCGGCTGCTGATTTTCAATGCACCTGGCAATCCGACCGGGTTGTCGCCCGATGCCGAGACTCAGCGCGCGCTGGCCGAGGTGGCTCGGCGCCATGGCGTGATCGTGCTGGCGGACGAGATCTACGGCCCGTTGGACCATCACGGCTCGCACCGCGCCTTCGCCCGCGACTATCCCGAGGGCACGGTCACCACCAGCGGGCTCTCGAAGTGGTGTGGCGCTGGCGGCTGGCGACTGGGCGTGATGCACGTTCCTGAAGCGCTGGGCGGTGAGCTGTTCGCACGCCTGCTCGGCATCGCCTCGGAGACCTGGTCGAGTGTCGCCAGCCCGGTCCAGGAAGCGGCCTGCGTCGCCTATCGGATGAGTCCCGAACTGGCGAACTATCTCGAGCGCCAACGGGCCTGGTTGGGCCTGATCGGACACTGGTGCGCCGAGCGGCTGCAGGCGGCCGGCGTTCGCACTCAGCTACCGGATGGTGGCTTCTATCTGTTTCCCGATTTCGACGCTCACCGGGAGGCCCTGGTCCGGCGCGGCATCACCACCAGCGCCGAACTGACCGCCCGGCTGCTGAAAGAGACCGGCGTGGCCCTGCTGCCGGGGAGTGCATTCGGCTGCGACCCCTTGCAGCTCACGGTGCGCCTGGCCTACGTCGACTTCGATGGCGGAGTGCTACTGGAGCATTGCCCGCAACGCTACGACGACCCCATGGGGTTGCCGACCCTGGACAAGGTCCGTGCCGGTATTCAGGCCATTGTGGAATGGTTACCATGACCGACGGGCGAGTGACGGTGGGAGATCGCCGGCACCGGGCGTGCCGATGTTTCCCGGCGAAACATTAAATTGCCGAGAGAAACATTTCGGAGGGAACTCTCCTTCCCACGCGGCATCCCACTAGGGCACACGCATAAAATCGATATCTGGAGGTATTCATGCAAAGGATCACTGCATTTCTCGCGGCGGCAATGATGACGACCGGTCTCGCCAGTGCGCCTGTCTTGGCCCAGGAGTCCGCCGACAGCGGTTCGCAGGCGCAGGCTCCGGCGCAAAACTTCTCCGATGACCAGCTCCAGCAGTTCGCTGACGCATCGCAGGACATCGCGATGATCTCCCAGGATTATACCGAGCAGCTGCAGAACGCCTCCGATGAAGGTGAGCAGCAGAAGATTCGCCAGCAGGCCAACGATGAAATGGTCCAGGCGGTTCAGGAGAGCGGCATGAGCGTCGAGCAGTTCAACTCGATCGGCCAGGCCATTCAGCAGGATCCGCAACTGATGCAGCGTGTGAAGGGTATGGTGCAGCAGCCCCAGCAGTAAGCATCGACAGGGCGATTTCGAGTATCGCCCATGAACGAAAAACCGCCGACCGAGGGTCGGCGGTTTTTTTGCCATTGACGAACGCGCGGAACGAAATCAGTTGTTGTCGATCGCGTCGCTGGCGTCGTTGAGCAGGTCGGACGTGGCGGCCTTGGTGTCTTCCCAGGCGCTGGAGGCGCCTTGCTTGGTGTTTTCCCAGGCCTCGGCGGCTTGGGTCTTGGCATTCCGCCACCAGTCGTTGGTGTACTCGGGCTGCTGTTTCAGCGCGCTTTCGTCCATGTCGAGAACGACGCGGTATTCGATGTCGTCGAGGCTTTCGTCATGATTGGTCTCGACGGTGAAGTCGCCTTTCTGGACCACGAAGTTCTTGTCGCCCATATCCAGCACGCCACCGGCTTCGACCACCAGTGCCTGAACG
>NZNW01000124.1 GCA_002695065.1 Salinicola sp.
GATCTCGACGTCGTGTACCGGAAAGAACTCCGACATCGGCGAGGCCAGTGACGACATCGTCAGGTGGTAGTTGTGCATCTGCCCGGCATGGGGGATCACCGGCACCTCGAACGCTTCCGCCATGGCGTTGATCTTGCGCGCCACGGTGATGCCGCCGACCCGATTGGTGTCGTACTGGATCACCGAGACCGCGCGCTTCTCCAGCAACTGACGGAAACCGTGGACGGTGAACTCGTGCTCGCCGCCGGAGATCGGCATCGGCGCGATGCGATTGAGCTCGGCATAGCCGTCGACATCGTCGGCGATCACCGGCTCCTCCAGCCAGCGCAGCTCGAACGGCGCCAGCCTGGGCAGCATCCGCCGGGCGTAGTCGAGATTCCAGCCCATGTAGCAGTCGGCCATCAGGTCGATATCCTCGCCGATCACCTCCCGCACCGCGGCGACGCTCTTGAGGTTCTCGCGCATGCCTTGCGGCCCGTCCTTGGGGCCGTAGCCGAAACGCATCTTCATCGCCTGGAAGCCCTGGTCGAGGTAGCGCTGCGCCTCCGCCTGCATGGTGTCGAGATCGTCGTGGTAGAGCTTGGAGGCGTAGCAGGGGATCTTCTCCTTGGTGCGCCCGCCGAGCAGCTTGAACACCGGCTTGTCGAGCGCCTTGCCCATCAGGTCCCAGATCGCGATATCGACGCCGGAGATCGCCGCCATGCCGATACCACGCCGGCCCCAGGCCAGCGTGGCGCGGTACATGCGCTGCCACAGGTATTCGTAGTCGAACGGATCCTGCCCCAGGATCAGCGGCGCCAGATGCTGATCGACGATGGTCTTGGCGACCCTAGGGGCCAGCGCCACGTTTCCCAGGCCGACCAGACCGCTGTCGGTCTCGATCTCGATCACCGTCCAGCCGTGGAAGCGGAAACTCTGCATCGCATCGCCGCGATCCCACAGCGCATCCATGGCGTTGGTGCAGAAGTGCGCCTTGGGCGCCACCGTCTCGCCCTTCCATTCGAATACGCGGGCGCGGACTCGAGTGATTTTCATTGCATGACTCCTGTTCATTGAGGGATGTCGTTGGCGTTTTTCTCTCAACCCACGAAGGCATTGGCGATCAGCAGCGCCACCAGGCCGGTGGCCCAGCCCAGCGTGGTCGGCACCGACAGCACCAGCAGCTGATGCTTGGCGGTCTTGACCCCCAGCAGCCGGTTGACCACCCAGAAGTAGCTGTCGTTGAAATAGCTGAAGAAGAGCCCGCCGAGACACGCCGCCTGGGCCGCCAGCACCATGTTGACGTCCGGCATCGAGGCCAGGATCGGCGCCGAGATCGACGCGCCGGTGATCATCGACACCGTGCCGCTGCCCTGCACGAAGCGCACCAGCGTGGCGATGAGGAACGGGATCAGCACCGCCGGCAGCGCCAGCCCGGCGATGCTTTCGCCGATGTAGTCACCGGCGCCGCTGGCCCGCAGCACGGCACCCAGCGCGCCCCCGGCACCGGTCACCAGCAGGATGATACCGGCGCTCTCGACGCCCTTTTCCAGGTGCGCCAGGACCTGGTCCTTGGGCATCTTCGGCACCAGCCCGTAGACCGCCACCAGCACGCCGATGCCCACCGCGATCACCGGGTGGCCGACGAACTGGACCACCTGCACGAACAGGCCAGGCGCATCGCTGTCGCCCACCACGGCGGTGACCAGGGTGTTGAAGAAGATCAGCGCGATCGGCAGCGCGATCGGCAGCACCGACTTGAACAGCGTCGGCAGCTCGCTCTCCTCGAGGGGCGCCGCGAGCGGGTCGTCTTCGGTGTCCCGCTTGAGCGAACCCGGCACGTCGCGTTCGATCATCGCCTCGATACGCGGCCCCATGAAGCGGGCATAGAGCACCATCACGATCAGCGCCGGCGCGGTGAAGACCAGGCCCCAGGCGATCATCAGGCCGATATCGACACCGAAGATACCGGCGACGCCCAGCGGACCCGGCGTCGGCGGTACCGCGCTATGAGTGACCGCCAGCCCCGAGGCCAGGGCGATACCCAGCGTGAGTACCGAGCGACCGCTGTTGCGGGCCAATGCCCGCACCAGCGGATTGAGGATCACGTAGGCGGAGTCGCAGAAGATCGGAATCGAGACGATATAACCGGTGAGCGCCATGGCCCAGTCCTCGCGCTCCTTGCCGAGCAGCCTGAGGATCGAATAGGCCATGCGCTGGCCGGCGCCGGAGACCTCGAGAATCCGCCCCATCATCACCCCGAAGCCGATGACCAGGCCAATGGTGGAGAGCGTCTTGCCGAAACCGGTGGTGATGGCATCGATCACCGCGTTGGGTGACATGCCGCCGATCAAACCGGCGATCGAGGCGGCGATGACCAGGGCGAGCAGCGCGTGAACGCGGGTCTTCAGCACCAGCGCGATCATCACGAAGATGGCGATACCCAGGCCGATGATGACCTGGGGGCCTGCGACAGCATCTGTCATGGCGTGAACTCCTTGTGGGCTTTATTGAGTGTTGTTGCCTGTCTGGTTCAAGGAACGGCGCTATCGGGTGCGGAGCGTCTCTTCGGGGAGCGTTTCAGTCATCGAGTTCGTCCCCGCGCTCGTCGTCGAGATAGGCGTGGATGATGGCGTCGAAATCGCCGTCGGCCTGGAAGCCGAGACCCAGCGGCCCCTCGACCTCCAGCCCGCCCGGCCAGCTGGCGACGATGGCGTCGATGGCGGCGTCCGGCTCGAATCGCACCAACTGGCGGGCCGAGGGGCCGGCCACGCGCTCCAGCGCATCCAGCATCTCCGCCACCGTCACCGTGATGCCGGGCAGGTTGAGCGTGCGCCAGTCGCCCAGCGCCGCCCCCTCGAGCGCCAGCGCATGGACCAGATTGGCGACCACGGTGCGCGGCGAGGAGAGCCACAGCGGCAGCTCGTCGGCAACCGGACAGATCGCCTCGACGCCGGACAGTGGCTCGCGAATGATCGAGCTGGCGAACGACGACGCCGCCCGGTTGGGCTTGCCGGGGCGCACCACGATGGTGGGCAGGCGACAGACACGGCCATCGACGAAGCCGCGACGGCTGTAGTCGTTGACCAGCAGCTCGCCCATCGCCTTCTGCGCGCCATAGGAGGAGCGCGGCTGCGGGCCGATCGCCTCCGCCACCGGCTGGGACAGGCCCGGCCCGAACACCGCCAGCGAGCTGGCGAACAGGAATCGCAGCCGCGTCGGATGCGCCCGGCACGCTTCCAGCAGGGTGCGCGTGGCATCCAGGTTAACCCGCATGCCGAGCTCGAAATCCGCCTCCGCCTGGGCGCTCACCACCGCCGCCAGATGGCAGACGGCGCCGGTGTCGTCGCCAAGCGCTTTCGCTATCAGCGCCGGATCGGCGACATCGCCGGTGAGCGATTCGACCCGATCGTCGGCCACCGGGCACGCTGCCAGATCGATCGACGTGATTCGCGTGATGCACTCCCCATCGATCGGGGCACCTTCGCCCAGCAGGCGCTGAATCAACCTCGCGCCAAGAAAACCGGCGCCTCCCGTCACGATCACATGCATCCGCTCTCTCCTGATTGCCGTTGGTTGTTGCGCATCCCTGCGGCCGTCGATCGTCTCGAATTGACCAAAGGCGAATTGCGCTGCCCTTTGCGATTTAACATCTTGTCTGACAAATTTAGCGCGCAGGCAATATCGCCATTGGTCGGAGAGCCAGCCGAACGCCGTTGCTACGGCTTTCAGCGCCTCGCCCTTCGACGAACGCATGAGGAATTCTGCATCGTGAGTGAAGACACGGAACAACCATCGCGCGGCCCGCAGCTTTCCGAACAGGTGGCCCAGCGCCTGAGCGATGCCATCCAGGCCGGCGAATGGGGACGCGGCGCGCGCCTGCCCACCGAGGCGGCGCTGGGCGAGCGCTTCGGCATCAGCCGCTCGGTGGTGCGCGAGGCGATCTCGATGCTGCGCAACGGCGGCCTGGTCACCTCGCGTCGCGGCAGCGGCAGCTTCGTCGCCGAGTCGCCCACGGTATCGCTGCGCCTGGCGATCCCCGATCCCGGCCTGCAGTCGGTGGTCGAGGTGCTGGAGCTGCGCCGGCCGCTGGAGGTGGAAGCCGCACGGCTGGCCGCCGAACGCCGTACCCCCTCGCAGCTGCGGCGCATCCGCAACGCCATGGTCGATATCGATGAGGCGGTCGAAGCGGGGCTTTCCGGCGTCGATCAGGATCTCGCCTTCCATCGCGCCATCGCCGAGGCGGCCAACAATGCCCACTTCACCGCGGTGCTCGATTTCTACAACCGCTTTCTGCACCACGCGATCCGCGTGACGCGTACCAACGAGTCGCTGCGCGAGGCCTTCATGCAGCAGGTGGTCGCCGAGCACCAGGCCATTCTCGACGCCATTGCTGCCGGTGACGCCGAGGCCGCCGCCCGCGCCGCCGCCACGCATCTGGCGCACGCCGAGGCGCGACTGCGCCAGGCGCCAACCGATCTGCTCGAGCGCGTGGAAGCGCAGCGTGGATCGACTTCGACATCATCGACAGAACCCACGGGAGGCAATTCGCGATGAGCACCACACAACGACCGCGCGTCGGGGTCATCGGGCTGGGCTCGATGGGGATGGGCATGGCCACCTCGCTGGTCCGCGCCGGCTTCGAGACCTGGGGCTGCGACCTGCGCGACGAGGCGCGCGCTAACTTCACCGAGGCCGGCGGGCGCGCCGTGGCGACTCCCGCCGAGATGGCCGCCGCCGTCGAGATCGTGCTGACCGTGGTGGTCAACGCCGAGCAGACCCGGGCGGTGCTGTTCGGCGATGACGGCCTGCTGCCGGGGCTCGCGCCGGATAGCCTGGTGATCTCGTGTGCGACCTGCGCACCGGATGTGGTTCAGGCGCTGGGCGTTGATCTCGCCGCCCACGGCATTCACCTGCTCGATGCACCGATCTCGGGCGGTTCGGTCAAGGCGGCCGCCGGTCAGCTGACGATCATGGCCTCCGGCCCCGGAGCGCTGTTCGCGCGTGCCGAAAACGTGCTCGACGCCCTCGCCGCCAAGGTGTTCCGACTGGGAGACAGGCTGGGCCAGGGCTCGCAGGTGAAGCTGGTCAACCAGCTGCTGGCCGGGGTGCATATCGCCGCCGCCGCCGAGGCGATGGCCTACGGCATTCGCGGCGGCTGCGACCCGCAGACGCTGTACGAGGTGATCACCCAGAGCGCCGGCAACTCGTGGATGTTCGAAAACCGGGTGCCCCACATCCTGGCCGGCGACTACACCCCGCACTCGGCGGTGGATATCTTCGTCAAGGATCTGGGGATCGTTCACGATACCGCCCATCGCGACAAGTTCCCGCTGCCGCTGACCGCCCAGGCGCTGAGCCAGTTCACCCTGGCCTCGGCCCAGGGGCTGGGCCGAGAGGACGACTCGGCGGTGGTCAAGGTCTATCCCGGCATTACCCTGCCCGGCACGGCGGCCAACGATGCCGGTTTCGATTTCGATAGCGGTCCCAACGCCGATCCCAACGATCATGGAGGCGCTTGAGCGATGGCGAATGCTCTTTCAAAAGCGGATGAGCGACGGCCCAGCACGCGGCCCATCCTCGGCTGTATCGCCGACGACTTCACCGGCGCCACCGATCTGGCGAGCATGCTGGTCAGCGCCGGCATGCGAACGCTGCAGACCATCGGAATTCCCGAGACGCCGCTGGAGGCGGATGCCGACGCCGTGGTGGTGGCGCTGAAATCGCGCACGATTCCGGCGAAAGAGGCCGTCGACCAGTCGATCCAGGCGCTGGACTGGCTGCGCGAACAGGGCTGCGAGCAGTTCTACTTCAAGTACTGCTCCACCTTCGATTCGACCCCGGCCGGCAATATCGGCCCGGTGACCGAGGCGCTGATGGAAGCGCTGGGCACCGACTTCACCGTCGCCTGCCCGGCCCTGCCGGCCAATCGTCGCAGCGTCTTCAACGGCTATCTGTTCGCCAACGGCGTCCCCCTCAACGAAAGCGGCATGCAGGACCACCCGCTGACACCGATGACCGACGCCAACCTGGTCCGTGTGCTCGGCGCGCAGACTCGCCACGACGTGGGCCTGATCGACTACGCCACGCTGCGCCAGGGCGATGCCGCCGTCACCGCGCGCATCGAGGCGCTCAAGGCCGAGGGCGTCGGCATCGCGATCTGCGACGCCATCGATAACGAGGACCTGTTCGTACTGGCGCGAGCCTGCCGCGACCTGCCGCTGGTGACCGCGGGCTCCGGCCTGGCGCTGGGGCTGCCGGCCAACGTCGCCGAGCGGCTCGATCACACCCGGGATGCCGCCCGGCTCGAGCCCATCGCCGGTCGCGAGGCGGTATTGAGCGGCAGCTGCTCACGGGCCACGCTGGCCCAGATCGAGCACGCCCGGCAGCGCATGCCGAGCGTTCACCTGGATGCCCTGGCGCTGGACGACGACTATCAGGGCGTCGTCGATGCGGCGCTGGCGCATGCCGAGGCACATTTCGTCGCCGATGCCGGCAACCGCAACGCGCCCGGCCCCATGCTGATCTACGCCAGCGCCTCGCCGGAGGAAGTCCGCCGGGCGCAACAGCGGCTCGGCGTGCAGGAAGCCGGCGAGCTGGTCGAGCGCGCCATGGCCGAGATCGCCGCCGAGCTGGTCGGCCGCCTCGGTGTGCGCCGGCTGCTGGTGGCCGGGGGCGAAACCTCCGGCGCCGTGGTCACCGCCCTCGACGTGAAGGGGCTGCGGATCGGCGAGAGCATCGATCCCGGCGTACCGTGGACGACGGCGCTGGGTACCGACGAGCCGCTGGCGCTGGCGCTCAAGTCCGGCAACTTCGGCGCCACCGATTTCATGACCAAAGCCTGGAAACTGATGCCATGACTGCGATCCACACCTCGACATCATCCACCGAAAACCGCCTGCGCGAGGAGATCGCCGAAATCGGCCGCTCGTTTCGCAACCTGGGCATGGCGCCGGGCACCTCCGGCAACATCAGTGCCAAGCTCGACGACGGCTGGCTGATGACGCCGACCAATGCCAGCCTCGGCGCACTCGATCCGGCGGAGATCTCCAAGCTCGACTGGGACGGCAACCTGCTGGCCGGCAAGCCGCCGACCAAGGAGTCGTTCCTGCACCGGGCCTTCTACGAACAGCGCCCGGATACCGGCGGGATCATCCATCTCCACGCCACGCACTCGGCGGCGGTGTCGTGTCTCAACGGACTCGACGAGCACTCCTGCCTGCCGCCGATCACGCCCTACTTCGTGATGCGGGTCGGCCGCCTGCCGCTGGTGCCCTACTACCGCCCCGGCGACGCCGCGCTGGGTGATGCCGTACGCGACTACGCTGCCGACCATGCCGCGGTGCTGCTGGCCAATCACGGCCCGGTCGTCGCGGGCAAGACCCTGGAAGCGGCGCGCAACGCCATCGAGGAGCTCGAGGAGACGGCCAAGCTCTATCTGCTGCTGCGCCAGCACGATGTGCGCACGCTGAACGAGAAAGAGATCGACGAACTGCGCGACGCCTTCGGCGCCCAGTGGTAAACGGGCGCCTCGCAGCGTCACGTCACGATCGACCGAATCACCGAGGAAATCAGGCCATGCCGCGTTTCGCTGCCAATCTCAGCATGATGTTCAACGAAGTCCCGTTCATGGAGCGCTTCGCCAGGGCCGCCGCGTGCGGCTTCGAGGGCGTCGAATTCCTGTTCCCGTACGACTTCGAACCCGAAGCGATCGCCGCCGAGCTCGAGCGTCACGGGCTCGAGCAGGTGCTGTTCAACCTGCCACCCGGCGACTGGGCCGCCGGCGAGCGTGGATTGGCCGCGCTCCCTGGGCGCGAGGCGGAATTCCGCGACAGTGTCGATACCGCCATTCGCTATGCCCAGGCGCTGAACTGTCCCCGCCTGCACGCCATGGCCGGGCTCATCCCGGCGTCAGCCACCGATAATGTTTCACGGGAAACATTCGTCACGACCGCGCGCAAGGTCTACCTGGAAAACCTGCGCTTTGCGGCCAGGAAGTGCGCCGAGCACGACCTGACGCTGCTGATCGAGCCGATCAACACACGCGATATGCCAGGCTATTTTCTCAACCATCAGGCCGATGGCCACGCGATCGTTGATGAGCTGAACGAGCCCAACGTCAAGGTGCAGATGGATTTCTATCACACCCAGATCATGGACGGAGATATCTGGAAGACCTACCAGCGCCATCGCGACGGGGTGGGTCATATTCAGATCGCCGGCGTGCCCGAGCGGCACGAGCCGGACACCGGCGAGGTCAACTATCCGTGGCTGTTCGAGCAGCTCGACCAGGCTGGGTACGACGGATGGCTCGGCTGCGAGTACAAGCCGCGCGATGGCACGGAGAGAGGTTTGGGATGGTACCGCGCCTGGCAGCAGCGCTGACAGGCGGGGATCAATCGCCCTCGATCAGCCGGATCCCGTCGTCTTCGATGACGATCCGGCGCTGCTTGTAGAGCCGGCCGATGGCCTGCTTGAAGGCGTTCTTGCTGACGCCGAGGCGGGCCTTGATGACGTCCGCCGGGCTCTTGTCACCCAACGCCAGGAAACCGTCGTTGGCGGCCAGCGCGGCCAGCACCTTGTCCCCGACGAGATCCAGACGCGCCTGCCCCGGCGGTAGCAGCGACAGATCCAGCCGGGCGTCGTCACGCACGCGACGCACATAGCCTTCCATGCGATCGCCGCGGCGCAGCGGGCGCGACATGTCGTCCTGGTACAAAAGCCCCCAGAAGCGGCTATTGACCACCGCCTTGGCACCGAGATCGGTCAGGTCGGCGATCACCAGCGAGACCCGATCGCCCGCATTCAGCCCTTCCGATTCATCCTGCAGGAACTTGTCGAGCTTCATGCTGGCCACCGGACGCATGCGGTCGTCGACGTAGATCATCACCAGCACCCGTTTGCCTTCGTCGGGGCGAAAGCGCTGCTCGCCGAACGGCAGCAGCAGATCCTTGGGCCGCCCCCAGTTCAGGAAGGCGCCGATATCATTGACCTTGGTCACGCGCAGGTAGGCGACGTCGCCCACGTTGACCTGTGACTCGGCAGCGGGCGGGGAATCGGCGGAAGCGTCGTCCCGAGGGTGGCGGGGCATGGCGTACTCTGGCTGGCAAGCGGTGGTTGGGATGTCGCCATTATGGCGGGCGCGTCGGCGCGGAGCAAAGACGGGCAGTCGCGGGAGCCGAAGCGGCACACTTGACCACGATCTCCGTCGCCACTCCCCATCCATGGGAAGAAGGTTTACACTTCAGCGCCACACCATGACTTCGACCTTCGTATCAATCCCATCGATAGTCGAATTCACTACGCGTGATTAGCAGACTAAAGAGTTGCCTCCCATAATGTCGTCATCGGTCAAGGCCGAGAGGCCATAAAAAAGACATTATCTGGAGGTAACGCCATGAAAACTCGCATTCTCGCAGCCATCGCAATCGCCGTCGCCCTGCCCACCGTCGCCCAGGCCAACAGCCTCGTGGCAGAGCGTCACTTCGATCAGCAGAGCGAAGCGCTCAGCATCGAGCAGACCGCACAGTATCACGCGCTGCCGACCCGCTATAGCGTCGACACCGTCACTGGTGGTCACAGCGCCGCTGCCGATCAGTCCCTGCAGAACGTCGCCGACTCGACTCAACTGAGCACCGACGTCCACCCGTCTCGCAACGGCCTGATCGGTGAAGGTCAAAGCGATGCCGCAGGCCAGGCACTGCAGAACGCAACGCAAACCGTCAGCAATGACCAAGGCAATGTCGAAGTGAACTTCGCCAGCCTGTGAGTCTCCGCCTTCGGGCATGAAGACAGCGCTAGTCCATCAAGGGAGCCTCCGGCTCCCTTTTTGGTTTTTTGGACTACATAAAACGAAATTTTCAGATGCCAAATCCAACATCATTGGCGTCGATAGTTTATTTCACGGCATTCGATTTTTGTTAGACGGCTAACGGAATCATAATGACATCACAGGTCAAGGCCAAGTGCCAGACACCAAGACAGATGATCATTGGAGGCAACACCATGAAAACTCGCATTCTCGCAGCCATCGCTATCGCCGTCGCTCTGCCCACCGCCGCCCAGGCCAATAGTGCCGTCGAACAGCGTCACTTCGACCAGCAGAGCGAAACGCTCAACCTCGAGCAGACCGCGCAGTACCAGGCGCTGCCGACTCACTACAGCGTCGACACCGTGATCGGCGGGCACAGTGCCGCGGCCGACCAGTCGCTGCAGAACGTTGCCGACGCCACGCAACTGGCCACCGACATCTCGGCAAGCCGCAACCCGCTGGTCGGTGAAGGGCAGAGTGACGCCGCTGCTCAAGCGCTACAGGGCACCGGACAGTTCGCCCACGACCCACGAGGCAACGGCGAGGTCAGCTTCACCACGCTATAAGCTCGCCCCTCGCAGTACCAACGCAACAGCCGCCGGCCCAGGCCGGCGGCTTGTCGCTCCCCCACGGGATCCCTCATCCTCTTCACCTTGCCTCTTAGCTCTTGCCCCTCATTATCCATTCCTTTGCCCCTGCCCGTCGTGACGCCGCCCGCCGCGGACGTTTTATGGGCGGTCATGATCCCTGTGGAGGCGAAGATGATTTGAACTCATCCACCCAACATACGTCATACAAAATAGCTTTGGCCTTGCAAAAAATGTCAAGGAAATCGGACACAAAAAATGCTCTCTCTTGCCGATGAAATTTGGCTAATCTGAATGTAAGCAAATATTAACGAATCGAAACACAGCTTGAATGACTCATGACCAGCATGGAGGATCCGGTTCAATGAGCAAAAGGACAAGGTCCATCAGTCATCGTTTAAGACAGGACTTCGTCCTTCGGGTAATCCTACTTCTGGGCGCCTGCGAGACACTGACCC
The DNA here is from genome assembly GCA_002695065.1 of Salinicola sp. GTDB lineage: Bacteria > Pseudomonadota > Gammaproteobacteria > Pseudomonadales > Halomonadaceae > Salinicola. The sequence continues at coordinate 10,836 of NZNW01000124.1, forward strand.
TGCTACCGTTCAGCCTTTATCGATTCATTCAAGGCAGCTTCGACAAGGCGCTTTTCGATGGCGTCACCCTCCTCCTGATCCTCTGTATCGTCGGCTACTCCTGGTGGGCCGATGACAGCCGGCGAGGTGGCCTCATCCTGGCAGTGACCAGCACCGTTTTCGCCAGCATCACCACCAATGTGCTCGGTATCGTGGGTGTATTCTGGTTTTTCCCCATGATGCTGACGAATTTCTTTCTGACGGATGCCAAGCGCGCCCTCATGATCAATATCGTCATGTGCCTCGTGATGATTCCGATACTTATGCAGTTTTCGCCGCCCGAAAGCCTCTTCTCCTTTATCGCTTCCAGCATCACGGCAAATAGCTGTGCCTATCTCTACGCCAGAAGAAGCGACTTGCAGCAAAAATCCCTGGAGCGACTCGCCACCCATGACGCCCTGACCGGAGCCCGCAACCGCCGGTCGCTCGAGGACTCGCTGGCACTCGCCCGGGGCCGGCTGCTGAACGAGGGTCGCCCCAGCTCTCTCATACTCCTGGACCTGGACAATTTCAAAGGCATAAACGACCGGTTCGGACACACCCATGGCGATGAGGTGCTGGCGAAATGCGCCAATCTCATCCGCCGGAGCGTGAGGTTCGACGACTGCCTGTTCCGTTTCGGCGGTGAGGAATTCGTGCTGCTGCTGGCGGATGTCGAAGAGATCGATGCCGCGGACGTGGCGGAGGATCTACGGGGGATTATCGCCAGCCAGCTTGGCGATTCTTCCTGTCCGATCACCACGTCTCTGGGTGTCACCGGGCTGCACCCTTCGGACGACGTCAAGCGATGGCTGAAAAGAGCCGACGATGCGCTCTACGAGGCGAAAAATGGTGGCCGAAACCGCGTCGTTCTCAAACCCTCTAGAGAAGAGAACAATAATTAATCGGTCTCTAATCAGGTTAATACTATATAAGCGAAACCCAAAGAGACGGAGTAAAATCGAGACGATTTCGGCCAGCAATAATAGCCAAAATCTTTTGATCACTTGTTTGCCATCAGTAAATTACAATCGCTTACCCACGATGCTTCTTGTTATTATTTACCCTCATGGTCTGATTTTTGCCCAGCTTCGGCTGGGCTTTTTTAATGCCTCATTTCCCTCGCTATTGTCTTTCTCGAAGCATCCATTAAATCAATGAATACGGTGCGTTATGGTGTCATCGATGTGCCGGGCCTTGCCTGACGAGCATCGGTCTGTTCGACGGGATCTTCCGCGCCAGGCAGGTCTCCGACGGATGACGTGCCGCCGTCGGCCGCCAGGGGCGTCGCGGGACCGGCATTCGCCAGCAACCAGGCGGCAGTGAAGGCACCCTCGCTTGCCGCGGCCATTCTCAATGCATGGCAGGTTTCACCGGTGTACTCCGTGCGGGGTAGCCGCTCCCGGCGCAGCCACTTGCAGACAGCCGACGGCGAGACCCCGCAGACCCGGGCACAGCGTGATACGCCACCGAGTTGCTCCACCGCAAGACGGATCGCACTCATGACACCCCCTTGTACCTGTACTTCGAGTACATGATTATCAGGTACTGAAAGTACATTCAACCGGTGGGAACATTGAACCCATGGTTCACACCGGTAACCGGGATGAGTTCAGCTCCCGACTTCACAAGGCGCTCCGTCGCGCAGGCAAGGACGGCTATGGGATGGGCGCGCGCCTGGCCCGGGCCATGCGTGTCACGCCCAAGGCCGCCAGCAAGTGGCTCAACGGCGAAGCGCGCCCGGGCCATGACAGGAAAGTGGCGCTGGCCCGCTGGCTCGGTATCCGCGAAGAGTGGCTGGACTACGGCCGGGGGGAGATGCTGAGAGACGATGCTCCGACGCCCGCCGACGACGCCCGGCATATCGGCGAACCCTCCCCCATCCGCTCGCAGCAGCCTTCCGAAAGGTCCGCCGAGGCGCTGCGCCAGATCGAGCAGGCCGTACTGTCCGGCGACATGGATGAAGCGGATCTGCTGCTGCTCGAGCAGATCGCCAGACGCCTCTCCAGTCGCGAGCACCAGCGACATCGCAGCGAGGACGCCAGGGCGGACTACCGTACGACGACGGACGCCACGCGCCCATCCGACAGCGAGAATTGAACCCGCAGATAGCGGTGCCCCTCATCAGGTTTCGTATCCGGTGCGAAGTTTGTACTCGAGGCACCTTTTATGTACATTTGGTACACAAGTTATCTGCAGCGTTCACGTATCGAGGATGAAATGCGTCGCTCCAGTCCCGAAGGCCCGCCTCTACCGGAAAACGGTGATAGCACCCTGTGTCGCCACACCACGGCCCTGCAGCGGTTCTACTACGCCAGTCATCAGATCGCCATCGCCTACGATGTGCATATCTGCGAAGCGGGCGTGCCCGACGTGGAAACCAGCTACGGCGCCTGCCCCCGCCACGAGGGCGAGCGATTGGCGGCCTATCACCCCTCGTTCCATGTGCCTGGCAAGAACCACACCGTGGTCATCACCGATTGCCGGTTCGGCGAGGAGAACCTTGCCAGGGCCTGGATGGCCGATCGCATACGACAGCTCATCCTCAGCCGGCGCGGCCAGCGGCTGCCACCGGCCAGATACCGCCGACGCTGCTAGGCACTGTCTGAAAGGTCGGCGAGCGTCGCTCGGGCCTTCACGGCCACGCCCCTCGTGGGAAGCGGGAGGAGCGACGAAGCGGGAGGATCGACGCTGAACGCGACCGTCGTTCAGCCTTCAACCACCCGGTCGCTTCATCGCCAGCAGCCCCAGGCTGAAGACCAGCATCAGGCTGCCACTGGCACGGTTGAACCACTGCATGGCAGTTCCGCTGCGCAGGTACTTGCCGATCCTGCTGCCCAGGACGGCATAGATCGCGATCGCCAACACTTCCATTGCCAGAAACAGCGCCCCCAGGATCGTGAAGCTCAGGGCATAGTGATCGGGTGCGACGAACTGCGGAAGAAAGGCCGTGAAAATCAGGATCGCCTTGGGATTGCCGGCGGCGACCAGGAACTCCTGCCTCACCAGATGCCAGATGGAACGGGGCGCGGCATCCTCGAATGCCACGGCTCGTGGCTTGCCGAACAGCAGCTTCAGCCCCAGCCACGCCAGGTAGGCCGCCCCCACCCATTTGACCACGACGAAGAACCACATCGAGGTCGTCAACAGCGTGCCGAGCCCGATACCGGCGATCGCGATCATGGGAATGAAGGCAGCGATTCGCCCAAGCGAAGCGATCACCGCCTTGAGCGGCCCCACGTGGGCGGCGTTGGTCGTCGCCAGCAGGTTGTTCGGCCCGAAGACCATGTTCAAGGCAAAACAGGCCGGCAAGAACACCGGCAGGAAATCCCAATTCATGTTGCCCTCCTTGTTGACGGACTTTCGAGGCCTGCGCGGTACCGTCGTCGCCTCCACGCGGCCGGACAGTCGGCCGACAGGCATCGGGCGCGGCGGGTGGAACTGCCGATTGGTCGATCGCCTTGGATGGTGTTGTTTGGAACAGAGGCATTATCTGGCACGAACGAACCACTAGACTCTTCTTGTCATCGGGACATCCATCACACCGACCACAAGGAGTGCCGTCATGGCCGACCATACGCTTCAGAATAAAGTCGTGCTGATTGCCGGGGGTGCCAAGAACCTGGGAGGCCTGCTGGCCCGCGACCTGGCTCGCAACGGCGCCCAGGCAGTCGCGATCCACTATAACAGCGACGCCACCCGCAGTGCTGCCGAGGAAACGGCTCGCGAGGTGAAGGCCCTGGGCGCCGAGGCTGAGCTGTTCCAGGGCGATCTGACTCACCCCGCCAACGTCACCCGGCTGTTCGACGAGGCCAAGACACGCTTCGGCAGGCTGGACATCGCCGTCAATACCGTCGGCATGGTGCTGAAAAAGCCGATGCTGGAGATCAGCGAGGCCGAGTACGATCGCATGTTCGACATCAACGCCAAGAGCGCCTTCTTCTTCCTCAAGGAAGCCGGTCGCACGCTCGACGACCATGGCAAGATCGTGACCCTGGTGACGTCCCTGCTGGGCGCGTTCACGCCCTTCTATTCCACCTATGCCGGCGCCAAGGCTCCCGTGGAGCACTTCACCCGAGCCGCCGCGCAGGAGTTCGGCGAACGCGGCATTTCCGTCACCGCCGTCGGCCCGGGCCCGATGGACACGCCGTTCTTCTATGGCCAGGAGGGCGAGGACGCCGTGGCATACCACAAATCCGCCGCCGCCCTGTCGGCGTTCAGCAAGACGGGACTGACCGACATCGAGGACGTGGTACCGTTGATTCGTCATCTGGTCACCGAAGGCTGGTGGATGACGGGCCAGACGATCCTCACCAACGGTGGCTACACCACCAAGTAGTCTGGCGGACAAGCGTCAAAGGCTGGCGATACGAGGCGGAAGGAGAACGGCAGTGGCGGAACGCAACCACCCCCCGATACGCCGGGGCGGCGGCAGGGAAGCACCGGGGCGCTGCGTCGGGCTGCCGCTCGACCGGATCTACGCGATCGCGACTCTCCTGCTAGCCCCCGTTCCGCGCGCCAACCTGTTCACGTTCGCTGGATCGCAGAGCTTGCCGTGCCTCCCCGTCCCGGGGCTGGCCTCGGCAAGGGTATGGCCGCGAACATCCCGCCGGGAGGTGATCGCATGGTGACGCCTCCCGATGACCGCTCATCGCGGCACGCGGGCGGCTACCGCGCCGACAGAATCGACCGCTTGCGAGCGTTCGTCACGGTCGCCGAACTGGGCAGCTTCACACGTGCCGCGCACAAGCTGGAGTGGCCACGAGCCTCGATCTCGCTGGCGATCCAGCGCCTGGAGAAAGCGGTTGGCACGCGCCTGCTGAATCGCAGTACCCGGCAGGTTCACCTGACCCACGACGGTGAACGGCTGCTCGACCGGGCCCGCCACCTGATCGAGGAGAACGACCGTCTGGAGAGCCTGTTCCTGCCGCCCCATCTCGAATTGTTCGGGCGTCTCACCGTCGACGTTCCCAGCCGAGTCGGTCGTCGCCTACTGACGCCGGCACTCCCCGGCTGGTTGGCCCAGCACGCCAACCTCCAGTTGGAGTTGCGAGCGACCGACCGCCCGGTGGATCTGATCGCCGAAGGCATCGATTGCGCCGTTCGCTTCGGCCCTCTGCAAGACAGCGCACTGGTGGTCCAGCGGCTTGGACAGGTGAACGTCGTCAACTGTGCCAGTCGTGAATATCTCGCACGCCATGGCGTACCCCAGACGCTCGATCAACTCCTGACGCAGGCCCATTGTCTGGTCGGCTACGCCGCCAGCGAAACGGCCACCAGTGACGCCAGCACGTTCGACTACCATAGCGAGGGAGCCTCGCAGCACCTCGAACTGCCCTGCCAGGTACGAGTCAACAGCGCCGAGAACTACATCGCCTGCTGCGAGGCGGGGCTGGGGATCATCCAGGTCCCCCGCTACGACGTCCTGGACCAGCTCCGGGACGGCACGCTGGTCGAGCTATTGCCGACGTTCACCGCCGAGCCACTCGACGTCTCGATACTCTATCCCCACCGCCAGAACCGGACGCCGCGGGTCGACGCCTTCGTCACCTGGTTCCGCGAGCTGATGTGCCCCTATCTCGAGCCGGACGACGGCGGAGCTTGCAACCGCCCCCAGTGAAGCGGTGTGGAATATCGGACTGCGCCTCTTCGTGACGTTGATCGGCCGAGGCGGCGCAATCGCCCGCTCAAAAGGGCGGTGTCGCTGGACGTGGATCGAGGCTGTGGATGGTCTCGTTCCCAAACGAAATGATCAGGTTGAAAACCCAGCAGGATTCGATAATGATATCTATCCAACTGTTTTAGTTATAAATTATCCAAGTTAGATGATCTAGATATACCACTCGATATACCTATCAGCTTCAAAAGCTGTCTATATGGTTGCGCATCGCACGACCAAGTAGCTACGGCTCCACGCCGCTAAGCCAGCTCGCCTGAGGGCACTGTGTGCTCCAGAATGATCGCCCATGGCGATTTTCAATCGCTGCCAAGGGAATCGATCCATGCCAATTCAAGTGAGAGAAGCGAGAGAGACAGACATTGGGGAGATCTTCGCCATTCGCACCAGCGTGGCGGAGAACCACCTTTCACTCGAGCAGCTCGCCGAACTGGGCATCACACCCGAGGCCATTGCCGCAGAGATCGCCCAGGGCCCTTGTGTGTGGGTTGCAGAAATTGATGAAGCACCCGTGGGCTTTTCGATGGTTCGCGACGAGACCGGGTACGTGTTTGGACTGTTCGTCCGCACCGACCATGAAGGGCTAGGTGTGGGCCGCTTGCTCCTTGAGAGAGCCGAGCGCCACCTATTCGCCAAATTCGACGAGATTTGGCTGGAAACCGAGATTGGCAGTCGAGCCTATGCATTTTACGAGCGTGCCGGCTGGCTTCCCGTTGAGAAGGGGGATCGTGGCTTGATGAAATTCGTCAAAGTACGATCCGTGGCGAGTGACATGTGAGTGCCAAATGCGGACATTGACGGCCCCCGACGGTGCCGCAGCACAAGGCTTCTTGCTCTACTATGAATGGGGCTCTACCAGAGCCTCATCTGAATTGCTTCGCGGCGGCATCCAAAGTGTTGGCGGGATAGGCAAGCGATAGTGCCTACAGGCCGTCAAGAAAAGTGGAACCAGTCCTCGCTTCATCGCTGTCATTTCAAAAATTGCCCCACACTCCTCGGTTGCTAGGTTCAAGGCATCTGCAATCTCCGCATTTCCACGTGCAGGCGACAGGCCAGTCACGCAAATCCCATGGTAGGTATCACCACGCCAGACTTTCTGGTCTGTTTCCTCATCGGGGAACCATGCCTGATGAGTGCAGTCGGGTATTTTTTGCGAAATTCGACTGGAGAATTCTTCAATCAAATCTTGTTCGGCACCACACTGAAGCCACACGAACAGGTAGGGGTATAGGACACTGCCAACACAGGCCTCGTCACGGTATTCCTGCTCACTACTCGCAGGGTGAGCAAGCAGATCATTGTAATCGCGAAAACACGTTGGGTAGCTGGCATTGGTTAGAAGCGCGAACGATGTGTTCTCAGCCATGGCATGACACCATGGCATAAATCGCCTGACTGACGATGTCTGTTGAGCAAGATACATGACCAAGGCTGCCTCGATCATGTGATCGTCCTTAAACGGAGATCCCAAAGTCGGGTTGTTGTTGAGCAGGGCCACCAACATATTGAGCATCTTCTTTGTCTGATCGTTCAGGCTGCGAGCGAACTCGGGGTTCGCCTTCGATAGAGCCTTTCCGAACAAATCCGTCCAGATTGCACGGGCGGCCGCACGCCCGAGCAGGTCGAACATCGCAAGATTGGAATCGACCGCTTCTCGCGACTTTACCGAAACCGTTAGCGCATGAAGCGTCTCGGCGTGAGGATACAGTACTTTCTCGAAATACAGCTCGGACATGATCAAATAGAGCCGAACGTATTGATCCAAAATTGCTAATAGAGCGGCTTGATGCTTAGTGGGCTTCGGCTTGACTGGTTGTTCTCGCATTGCATCCCAGCAAAACAGCAAGCCCAATTCAGATATCCGATAAACGACATCGAGACTCTTTGCTTCAACTGCCCAGGCGCAAATAGCGTGGAGGCAAATATACGCCTGTCTTAGCCTCAATAGTCGCTCTTTGTCTTTCATCTCCTCTAACGGGAGAACGATAGCAACAAAACTTCTGGTATACTCGTAGCAAGCCTCTGGTTCGTTCACCATTGCGAGGGCTTTCTGGAAATGCCTGCGCGCCGCTTCGTCCAGCAACTCCCGAGCCAACAAAGATTTTTCCATAAATCCAGCTAACCGGTCTCCATTCCACAACTCAAAACCAATTTTCTCGCTTGCATAAGTCGCTGTGAGGCCGGCCCAGTTCCCTTCAACCGTTTCCTTTAATTCCCCCCCCATGCACAGGCAAATTTTGATCGGCAAATCTTGATGCTCTTTGGCAATCTTTGAGCGAATGTACACCTCTAGAATTTCTCGAAGTTCAGGGCCTACTGATTGTGGCCCCGCATCCCAATCATTGCGCCCAACATCTCCTGCCTTGACACAGAGCAAATATAGATATTTCTGCTCATCGTCTGGCAGCTGACCGACAGCGGATATATCAACTCCATCTTGGCGGGTTCCGATCATTGGGGTTTTTAGAACCTGCAACCCCATCGCGGAAAGCAGGTTTGGCAATAACGCTTGGTCAAGGTCACCTCGTTCCTTGAGGGATGCTAGATATTCTTTGAGTATCAGTTTCATTTTTCTTTTCTCTGCTCAACCCTACAAACCAAGAGCAACCGATTAAACCCAACCGGGTCAACTACGGCCAAACGAGGGAATTCAACGCTATAGGAGTGTTCGTTCAGGGGGGTGATACTTGGGAACCTTTTGCCATCAGCACCCGTGATCATACTAAAGCTCTTACGACCGTAGAGCATCGTCGAAGTAGGAAACATATCGACAAAGATAGACATTTTGCGCGCTTGCTTTTGAATATCCGTGTTCCTCTGGTTATCTTTGATCGCCGCCGCTCGTCTCGCTTCATTTGAGGGTTCAAGCTCGCTAAGGTCCTGCGCCTTTTCCAGCCCAGCAATATATGCTGAGTGGTGCGCTATCAGCTCTTGAGCCGCCTTAGCCACAGTTGGGGAAGCACTAGACGCTTGTTGCTCAAGATACGGCTTAAGCTCACTAGAGTAGCTAAGGAGCAGCGGTTCCCAAAGGAGATCTTCAATCACAGGGACAGCATCTGGATGCCCATGTTCGACTAGACTAAGCAGAATTGACGCTGCCGTGATCTCATGCAACCAAAGAAAGCCAATACATTTTCGGGCTAGAAAAACTTGATCTACCGCTTCTGGAGGTAAGTCTTGCGGCAGGAGAGATAGCACTGCTCCCTTATCTCCGCCGCTGACCATTTCGGCCAAGAAGCTGCACAAGGAGAAGTCGCCAGAATTAAGCCAGCGCACGAAAAGGTATGAAGTGTTTGCAGTGTCTTCCCAAACCCATTCGCAAAAGCTATGAAACTGCTTGCTCTTTGCTGGCTGCTCGAAGTGCGGAACCATGGCCTCTATGAACGCGACCACCTCCTTAAATGACCAGCGTTCATCTTTCCAAGTTAATGCGTTATTTATCCAGTGGCTTGCTATCTCGAAGCTGGAGGATATGCTTTGTGATCTACTCAATACTGCACTGATAGTTTTCTCTGTGGATGCATTCTTGTAGTAGAAAAGCATCGCGCACAGACGCACCAAGTCCTCATCTGTCGGCTGGGCGATAATGGACTTTATCGCTTCGTCTTGCCGATATTTTTCCTTGGCCGCATCATTGTCCCAAATGCGAAAAACGGCCTCAATAGCAGCATTTCGCGCATCACCAGAGGACGGGCTTTGAATTTCCGAAAGGCAAGCATCTATACCAGTTTGGTCGTCCTGTGATGTCATGTTCTTGAGCCTTACTAAGGCGCGAAATCCTATAGATCGGAATTCCGCTCTACTGTCCTCTAAGAAATCTACCAAGTATCCAAATTCATTGAGACCTTGTAAGGCAAACACACAGGAACGTTGGCAATCCTCTTGGCCGTCTTTTGCGCCTGTAATTATTTTTTTTGCTTGAGAAGGATGTTTTTCGCACCAACGAACGAATGACACAAACGGAGTGTTAGAAGCCCCATCGTTACCTGCTCTCTCGACCAGACACTCAGCAAACTGCTGTACAGCAGGGTAATCATCCACCACGTGCTCAATTGCGTCAGACAACGCGCCGAACACCATCCAAAAGTCGTTGTGCTCAAGCTGTCGTATGGCCGCAAGGTTGACGTCCGAGAACAGAGCGATCTCACCCGAGTTGTTCAAATCAGCCAAGAAACCGCCAAGGTGCCGTTTTCTGTTTTTGTACTCAAAGTCGAGAATGGTTGGGATAAGGCGTCCGGCGGCATCCCCATCGATAATCAACTGAGCTAAATCACTTTTTTCTGTCACGCTGCCGGCCTCGTTCACTAATGCATTCTTTACACAACCAAACTGCGCAGACCAGTCGTTGGAAACTACTGCCTCTCAACAAGGTGCAAGTAATTTTCACACAGACTGTCGCGACTTTTTACCTACGGCGAACGGCAGCTATCCGCCCTCCACGTCGATGATTCGACATATGCCGCATCCTGCATGACGGCCCGCTTTGGGTCGGCCTGCGCCACTACAACGTAGCGACTTTGGCGTCGACGGGGGCGATTGGCTAAGGCTGCAATCAGGCTTTTTTCATGACGACGACATCCGTGGTTCCTGAAGGCAAGCTCGAATAGCCAGCGTAACCAGGATATCCCGGATAGCCAGGGTATCCTGGATAACCGGGATATCCGGGGTAGCCACGATACGGCCGTCCGATAATCTTGTACAGGCGATTACCGGGATGAATAGTCCCTAGATAGTCACCATCCACGGTAACAACATCGTTATCGTCCCATGGAAGCCATCCAACCCACTCAGCGTCCGAATCGTAGACATTCTTCCCAATTCGAAACGCAATCCACTCCCCGCTTGAATTAAATAAGTACTGAACCGACATGTCATCTCCGTTTTAAAATTTGTGAAGTGCCTCAACAATCATATTTGTCTTTGATATATTGGTGGTAAAAGCCGCCAACTGATCGAGCAGATACAAACTCACAAAATAACTCTTCGGGAACACTACAATACGTGTAAACGGGATTGCTATCTTCGAAATCGATATACATTCGGTTTGTATCTGTATCGTAGCCAATTTTTCTAATAGCTGAAGACCTTACGTTTACCCACTCAGTCATATTGACTCCTTGTTATTGGCAACTGTCAACAGGGATAAATGCGCCGACAGCATTTGCCGGCAGGACGTTTTGGGTCGCATTCAGCAGGAAGTTGCCAGCCTCCCTTTAATCACCCGGTTTGTGTTTATGAGGTTTAAGCGATTTCGTATTTCCAGGAGTGCTTTTGTTATCGTGTTGACGCCTATCTGGCTTTCCGGTTGATTTAGCAGTTCTTTTCGGCCCTGGTTTAATTCCCATGACTTTCTCCTTTACTGTGAATATGGTTCGTATTGCAAGAATGCGGCTACTCCCAGACCTTGCAGCCCGATGCCCAACTTGCCATCTCCGCTCTGGATCGGAACCTATCAGCCTTCTCAAGCCCTATTGGGAATACCTTTGGTATCAATCTGCCACATTCCGTTGCAGTTCTCTATCCAAGCCCCCCCCACCTTTCGTCGCGTAGGCTGCAAAATGCATCATTCCGCATCATTTTCTCGCACCCTAAATCGCGCCGCGAGCCCAGCGCTGGCGCGGCCTAGCACCCTCTGCAACGCTGCATCAAAACCGGCACATTTAGCGCGCAGGCGGGGCGGGGAGTCGACAGCGCGCCGGCGCTGGCGGCGTAAATCGCACCGAGCCAAGCTCCTGTAGTGGCCACAGCCACTTGGACCGTTACCATGTGGTAACACATTGGCTTACTCTGGCTTCCTCAGGAATGCGCCTTTTGTCTATCTGTTGCCTAAGCCAATATCGCTGATTTGTGGCTATCGCGCCCGAACTCGAGCCGGGGAAGGGGAGAGCCAGGTGGCTCGATAAGGTTGAGACGAATCAAGGCTCGCAAGCTAAGCTCGAACGGGTCATCAGGTATGACGCCCGTCCCTCTTAGATGCCATCACGCTCCACACGAGGACTCGAAACGATGGATTTTGCCGTATGGCTGACGTACCTCGGTGTTATCACCGCTCTTATCCTGTTTCCGGGCCCTGTCGCTTTGCTTTGCATGAACCACGGGTTGCGTCACGGCCGGCGACACGCCTTGGCGACGGTGGTGGGGGGAGCACTGGCATCGCTTGCCTTGATGGCGCTGTCGTCTCTGGGCCTGGGGGCGATTCTCGCGACATCGGAAACCGCCTTCGTCGTGTTGAAAGCGGTAGGTGCGGTCTACCTTGTCTATCTCGGCATCCAGGCGTGGCGTGCGCCCGCCGAGCCAATGGCATCGCCCGAAGCCAATATGGACGTTACGAACGGCATTCGCTCCAGGCGGCGGCTATTCAGCAAGGGCTTTACTGTAGGGATCAGCAATCCCAAGGATCTGTTGTTCTTCGGCGCGCTCTTTCCCAACTTCATCGACCTGGGGCAGCCGCAGTGGTCACAGTTCGTGATCCTCGCGCTGCGTGGCTCGCGGTCGATCTAGCGACGATGACCGCCTACGCCTCGGTAGGCTCGACGGTCAGGCGCTGGTTTGGCACGCCACGCCGCGTGCGCCTGTTCAACCGCACCACCGGTGGGCTTTTCATGGCAGCGGGTGGCGCCCTGGCCACTTCACACCGTTAAGCCTTCACGGAGATCAGGAATTTCATGGAATCGACAGCCCTGCACCGTCCAATCGCGGTCTTCGATGCCGGAATCGGCAGCTATGCCATCGTGGCGGAGATACAGCGGCGCTTACCCCGACAGGATGTGATCTACTTCGCGGATCGTGCCAGTTTTCCCTACGGGAGCAAGGCGCCCGACGAGCTGGCCCGGGTCATGGAGCGGACGTTGCGCTTTCTGGAGAGTTTCGACCCCTCGGCCATCGTCATCGCTTCCAACGCGCCATCGATCACCGTACTCGAATCGGTGCGCCCCCTGACGCGCTTGCCGGTCTTCGGTGTATTTCCACCCCTGGAGGCGGCGCTGGCAAGCTCGGTCAATCACGCGGTGGGCATCATGGGCGTCGAGTCGCTGGTCGAAAGCGAGATGCTGGAGAGCTTTGTAGCGTCTCATGAGCTCGCTGGTGCCAGTGTCGAGCTAATCAACGCCTCAAGCATGGTGGAGCTGGTCGAAAGCGGGGCGTTTCTGTTCGACCCGCAAGGCACACAGGCGAGCGTCGACGACTTCGTGGAGACCCTCTTTCGGCGGAAACCCGATATCGACGTGCTGACGCTATCGAGCACGCACCTGCCATGGCTGAAGGCATTTTTCGAGCGTGCGCGCCCTCAATGCCGGTTTCTGGACCCCGCCGAGAGTGTGGTGGCGAATCTTGGCTCCGGAACTGTGGGTACGGGGAGGATCAGGACACTGGTCACGGAGGACGCGCGTTATTCGGTCAGCGATTTCCGGCGCATGCTGGATCGACTGGGCGTCGATCTCACGCTCGAGGTCGTCGAGGCGCCGCGGTGATGGACTGCCTCATCGATGGCATTCGCTTTCCCCATTCGCTCGCCAGGGGGCGAATGATCGACCGCACGATTGAGCAATTCTGCGCCGCCTCACAGTCGATAACATTTCTCATCTCCCCAATGCGTTATTACACACGTGATTTTTTAGTGGGAACAGTGGGAACACCGGGAACAAGGCTCAACCATGCGGGTTGCAGAGTGGGTACGTCGTTCCCAGTTTTGGGAACAGTGGGAACAGAATCACCCTCTCTCAGGGGTAAATGACACCCGTATCCATTGTTGTACCCACTTGTTCCCGTTTACACACTCCATACTGGGAACAAGGGAACCGCTCAACCATGCGGGTTGTAGCGCGGTGTTCCCACTGTTCCCGGTGTTCCCACTCTTTTTCAGGTTCCTGTGAGAAATAGCCTGACTGTTCCTGATTTCCCTCCTCCAACGTGTCGAATGTCACCAATCATAGGATTAGGCAAACTCCCTCTCTCCTGGCGAGCGAAGGGGCTTCGGGGTTGGGGCGCCGCGTTGGATCTCTCCACGCTGTCGGGCGATGCCTTCCTCACCACGAAAAAGCCCCGCGGTGGGCGGGGCTGTTGTCTGGTGTGTCTATCGAAGCGCGGGGCGTCGTCAGTGTGCCGGCAGCTCGAGCAGGGCCTGGAGTTCCTTGAGGCGGCGCGTGCGAGCGAGGCTACCGCCGTAAACGTTACGGCCGTCCTCGCATCCCAGCGGCGCGATGTCGGCCAGGGCTTCCGGCTGGGCGGCGTCGAGCTGGCCCGGGCGCAAACGCCACACCATCTCACCAATGGCGGCGTACTGGCGTTTGCGGATCTCGTGATCGAGGTGCTGAGTCTCCTGGTTGTTCAACTGGTGTTTGATGGTCGCGCCGGGCTCGGCACTGGCGTCCACCTGGTAGTGGTGCGCCATGTATACCGCATTGTTGCAAAGGTCGGTCTCGATTCGGCCAAACAGCGCCGGCAGCGCGGCATAGAACGCCGCGGCTGGCTCGCTCTGGCACAACGCCTCGGCGGCGGTCAGTAGCGTCTGCTGGGTCATGACTTCGCTGGCCTCTCGGCGAGCCCGCTGGAACTGCTCCCGGGCGACCTGCGTATGCAAGCGCAACCATTCCACCTGGGGCGCCAGCAGCTCGATCATGGCGTCGGTCTGCTCGACCTCGAGACGCCATTCGCGTTCGGCTTTCTGCTGTTCGCGGATCGTCTTGTCCTGTTTGCCGAAGCCCTCCAGAAATCCCTTGCGCCAGCTTTCGCCGGACTGCCGGGATTGATGCTCGGCAGCGTTGCGGGTCTTGCGCAGTCGTTCGAGTTCCTGGGCGGCGGGCGCCAGGCGCTCGCGTTGGGCGAGGTAGTCGGCACGGGCCTGCTCCAGTCGAGCACTCGCTTTCTCGGGCGTCAGCGCGTTGATGGCCGAGGTCTGCGGCAGGTAGTCGAGGCGCTGGCCTTGCAGGCGCGTTTCGGTCGTCGTCATGGCGGCAGTCTCTCCGGTCGGTTGGCTGCGGGTTTGGGTGTCCTGACTGTTCTCGGTCGGGGTGGTCATGCGCTGGGCTCTCCTTGGGGTGCGGGGCATCGCCCTGGCCGGGGGTGGCCAGCCAGGGTCAGGGGGCTCGATTCGGGGAAACATTCGCTCGCCAGGAGAGGAAGGGATGGGCTCGAGACGTCACCGATACCGGTGACGATTCCCGATGTCCCAGTGTCCCAATATTCCTCTGCCTGATTTCGAAAATCGGCGGCAACACGGCAACGCAGGCAAAAACGTTTAAAATCAATTGCTTGATCGTGGCAACCTGTAGCCACTGTTTTTGAAAAGGCAACAGGGTGGGAGCCATAGATAGGGATACAAGGAGATGTGTTGCCGTTGTTGCCACCTCTCTGTTCTATAGGCAACGGCTGTAACCCCCGTGGTTGCTGGGCGTTGCCGGTGTTGCCGGTGTTGCCACCGAAACTAGGTTCACGTGAAAAATGCCCTGTCATGCTGTCGCCTCCCGTTCGGTGTCGAGACGGTCGGGATCGACCACGAAGAAACGCGCCGATCCACCCCCTGGCAGGCGATAGTTTTTCTGGCGGCGGCCGCTGTCGGTCTTGGCCAACGCGCCGTAGGTTTCCAGGGTGCGCAGGATGCGCTCGCGGCCGTAACCGCTGGCCGCTTCGGTGAGTGACGCCCGGTTGAGCAGATACAAGCGCTTGCCATTCTCGACTTCGTAATACCCGGCGCGCTGGCGCACGTTGGCGTTGGGTAGCGTGGCGGCGATGTCGGAGAAGCGGCTATCGCCGTGCAGGGCCAGGAAATCGCCCAACGCAGTGAGAATCTGGCGATCCTCGGCGTTCCCATCGCCCACGCTGGCCAGCCACTCCAGGAACAGGTGACGGCACGCCCGGGCGGCGCTGGTGGCCGGCCACGGCAGTAGCCCGTACTCGATGGCCAGCTCGCCGGCGAGACCGATCACGGCGAAGCGATCCGCGACGCGGCCCGCCTGGGGGCTGACGGCATCGAAGTGCTGGCGAATCTCGGTGAAACGGCGGTGGAAGTGGTCCGGGTCGGTTTCCTGCACCAGCCGTTCGACGAATGCCGGCCCCACATGACCGAAGTGCTGCGAGGCCGCCGTGGTCAGCTTGCGGTGAAACAGCGCGCCGCTCATGCCGTGAACGTCATCGAAGGCGCGATAGGTGCGGGTGCCGGCGTTGACGTCGACCATGCGCAGCTCGGCGCCGGCGTGGGCGCTGTTCCCTGAGATCGCGGCGTGTTCGGACAGCGAGCGCTCCCCGCTGGACAGCGCCAGCACACGCCAATAGAGCTTGGGGCGTCCTTCCCGCTCCCGGGTCATGGTGCCCTTGCCGGTCCCGTTGGCGATGGCGTAGGCCATCTCCTGGACGCGCTTGGGATCGGCGCGCTTGATCTCGTCGAGAATCAGTACCGTGTCGTTGCGTGACGATGCCTCGATCTCGATGCCGCCCTTGGAGAGATCCCAGGACGCCGCAAAGATGCCGGGATTGCCCCACACCGACGCGGCCAGAGACTGCGCCAGCGATTTACCGCTCGAGGAGTCGCCCACCAGGTGAACGCCGCCGCCGTTGACGCCGACACGGGACAACACCGGGCCGGCCAGCGCACAGCACACCGACAGGATCAGCACCGGATTGCCCTCGCAGTAGTGGGCGAGTTCTTCCTGCCAGCTTTGCAGCGAGCCGCGCTCGGTGAACAGGTGCGCCGCCTTGCCACTGTCCTGAAATCGCACGTCGGCCTTGCCGATGATGCGATTAGGCAGCACGAACGCGCCGCTGGCGTCGTGCCAGCCCGGCCGGGTGGTGGTGGCCAGGATGCGGCCCAAGCCGTGATGGCTGGCGATGTAGGCCGGCACGTGGCGGCGCTGGTGGTACTCGATCTCGAGGCCCTGGCGCATCAGCGCCTTCAACACTTCCTCGCCCTTGCCGGCCAGCGCTTCCATCGGCATGACATGCTCGATGACCTGGCTCCGGTGACGGAATCGCAGCAGGCGGCCGATGCTGCCGTCATCGCTGTTGACCGTCTCGGCGTCGACATGGAGCGGGGCGCAGATCCAGACGTCGTAAGGCTGGCCCCCGTCATCGTTGTTGGTGTGCTTGATGCCGTGATACCAGGTGCCGGCCCGGAAGATCCGGCCATCGACACTGGTGGGGCCTTCATACACCGCGAACGAGGGTCGCTCGAGACGTTCCAGGTTGGGCGCGGCCGGCTCGCCGACCACGGTCAGGTGGGGCTGTGACTCACTCATGATCACCTCCCGTCATGCCAGCGCTGCCAGCCTGTCGCTGATCTTCCCGGGACGCTTCATCGAGTCGAGCCCGATGCCAGCGATACAGGTCGTTGAAGTCGGTCAGATCGTCAGGGCAGCCTTCCGGCCACTTGGGATAGAGCACCATGGCGCCCACGGCCAGGGCGGCATCGTTGGCCGCCTGCCGCCCCGGGTTGCCGGCGGTCTGGCGGTCGTCGTCGCCGGCGATGACGAGATCCAGCGAGCGATTCAGGGCGGCGCGCATGGTTTCGGCGACAGCGCGCAGGTTGCCGGCGTTCATGGCGCACGCCACCGGATCGCCGGTGAGGCGATAGAGCGTGGCGCCGGTGGCCCAGCCCTCGCAGATGAACAGCCGGCCGCCGGCGACGGGCTCGCCCACCAGCGAGTAGGCGCCCTGGACCTGGCCGCCCTTGAGGAAGCGCTTTTTGCCGTTGGGCAGGATCCATTGCACGTTGACCAGTTCACCCTGAGCGTAGAGCGGCACCAGCAGCCAGCCACGCCGGCACTGACGCAGGCCATAGGCCGGCACGCCCCGGCTCATGAGATAGGGATGGGTGGCACTGGCCGGTTTGGCGGCGTCCCACACCGTACGGGCCCGGGTCGCCGCTTCCTGGCGAGCGAGGGCCTTGTCGGCGGCGATACTCTCCAGCCGTTGGCGGTGGGCCGCTTCCGTCGCATCCGATACGCTCAATCCGGGCGGATAGTCGACGGCGAGAGACGCGATGGGAGCCGCACCCCAGCGGAACACGCCCAGCCCCAGGCGCCGATCGATCGCCATGGCGGCGTCGACCTGCCGGCAGCTAAACAGGTAGCTGTAGAGCGAGACCAGATCGCCGCCGTGGGCGTTACGGTCGGCAAAGTCGTTCCACTTGCCGGTGACGAGCGAGACGCCGAACGAGCCGCTGGCGCGGTCGCCGCGGGCGACGTTGCGGGCGACCCACTCGCTGCCCTGGCGGCTGCCTTGCGGCAGCCACTCCCGGGTCAGGGTTTCGGCGTAGGCCAGTGAGGCGCGGGACACGCGCTGGATCTTGGCGACGACTTCAGACATGGCCACCTCCCGCGCGTCGTGCAACCGGCGCTTGGGCATAAGCTCTCGCTGCCACACGCTGTTGGGCGTCGATGCGCCGCGCCGCCACCAGCAGATCGCTGGCATCACCCATCAGGTAGCGTGCCACCGTGGCCAGGTTGGAGAGATCGACCGACGTCAGATCGCGGTCACGCCCGTTCATGGTCGAGAGCGTGAACATCAGATCTTTGATCGCGTCGAGCCGCATCTCCGCGTTGTCCAGCAACGTCTCGCGGTCGCTGCGTGGATCGATCAACAGGCAATCGGTCTCGGTCAGGCAATTGGCTTGCTCGAGGCGCTTATCCACGACGCACCTCCTCGGCCAGCAGCGCATCGAGATCTTCGAGCAGCTTGCGATGTTCGTCACGGGACAGCACGCCCAATTCGGCGGCCATCCGCGACAGCCCCATCAGGTACTGGAGTTGGTCGGGGCGACGGTTGACTCGAAAACGAATCAGATTAGCGCCGATGAGCGCGGTAGCGATTTGGTCGAGGGTAATATCGGTTCGTGCGGACGCACTGGTGGCGTGTTCTGCCATGGGGCCAGCTCCTTTGTGATTGGAGCCGCCAACCTTCGTTCTCACGCGATGGGTGGCGACTGTACGCGGGGTGAGAAACCGGTCACAAAGGAAACCGGCCGGGCCGAAGCCCGCCCACGCACAGCCGCCATAACGACGCTTTGCGGGCACAAAAAAAGCGCCTGCAAAGTTAGGGGCGCTGTAGCGCCTTTGTGAACTCGGGTTCTCACGCCCGGTTACGGATTTTGCCGTAACGCGAGCATCGTAGCCGGATCCTTTGGGAAGGCGCAAGCCCTCCCCGGCCAAAGGATGACGAATGGCGAGCGCCAACCCCCGGCCAATCGGCGTGTGTCGGGGCGTGACACCGCGCCGGATTTTGGTAGGATCGTTGGTGCATTGAGTGTCTTTGAGAGCCCCGGCAGCCCCACGCTGACCGGGGTTTTCGCGTTTCGTAGGCACAAAGCCTCCCTGTTCCCCTCGGCGTGAACGTCGAGCGGCTGTGTAAATCGATTCGGGTTGGGTCGGAGTGCGGGCGGTCTAGCAGTCGGTCTCGAACGTCGGGCCGCGATGCAGATCGCGCATCAAGACGGTATTGGGATCGCGGGGCAGCGTGGAATGCTTGCCGCCGCTGCCGGTGCGCTCCATCAGTACCGCCACGCGGGAGCCGCTGGCGCTATGGCGGACTACCTCGCGGCCGGCGCGGTTGGTGGCGACATTCAACGCCTCGTCCAGTGCAGGGATATCGTCTTCGGTGAAGTTGAGCGACTGCTCGCCCACGGTCAGTGTGAAACGTTTCATGCGCGGGCCTCCTGGGCGTTGGTGGCGAAGTGTTGGATCTGGCGGCCGGCCAGCGTGCGGTTGCGCTCGGCGAGGCGGGCGGCGATCCAGCTATCCACCTCCTCCTCGAGCCAGGCGACGCTCTTGTCACCAATCGGCACCGGTGCCGGAAAGGTGCCGTTGCTGACGCCGGCATAGATCGCGGA
>NZNW01000125.1 GCA_002695065.1 Salinicola sp.
AGATTCGAACTCCCGACCCTCGCCTTGGCAAGGCGATGCTCTACCACTGAGCTATTCCCGCACCGTAACGCTTCACACTTCGCTGAACCGAGTGGCGTCCCATAGGGGGTTCGAACCCCTGTTACCGCCGTGAAAGGGCGGTGTCCTAGACCACTAGACGAATGGGACGTAATGTCTCGGCTCCGTCGAAGTGGCGCGTATGTTACTGAGACGATTTTGAGGTGTCAAGCGATTGATTTCACCGATTTTCGCCATAGCCTAATCGGGACTGGTCAGGGAGTGCCAAATGGCCTGTAATGCAGTGAGCGAGTCGAAGCGATGAGGAGAACTGGACATGGGTAAGGTAGAGAAGACGGAAGCCGAGTGGCGTGAAAAGCTCACCCCCGAGCAGTACCACGTTACCCGCGAGAAAGGCACCGAGCGCCCGTTTACCGGCGACTACCAGGTCGAGCCGGTCCAGGGTATCTACCACTGCGTCTGCTGTGGCGCGCCGCTGTTCGAGAACGAGCACAAGTTCGAGGCGCACTGCGGCTGGCCGAGTTTCGACCGCCCCCTGGCAGCGGCCTCGGTCGAAGAGCATCAGGACGACAGCCACGGCATGCGCCGGATCGAGGTGACCTGCCGACGCTGTGACGCCCATCTGGGTCACGTCTTCCCGGATGGCCCGGCGGAAACCACCGGCCAGCGTTATTGCATCAACTCGGTGGCGATCACCTTCCACGCCGGCGAGTAAAAGCCTGTGGGCCGTCCGGCCCACCCCATGGCACGCCTCTTCCCGGCAGCACCAAAACGATGACCCCAGGACGACAGCGCCCCGACCTCGGTCGGGGCGCTGCCATTGCGACTGTCGCCGCTTATCCGGCCAGACTCAGCTGCCGCGGTAGGTAGAGTAAGCGTAGGGGCTCAGCAGCAGCGGGATATGGTAGTGCTGCTGGGTGTCGACGACCTCGAAAGGTACGGTGATCTCGGGGAAGAAGGTGGCGCTGCCACGGGCGCGGTACCAGTCGCCGGTCTCGAAGACGGCGCGGTAGACACCGGCCTCGAACGTCTCGCTCTCGGGATAGAGCGCCGAGATCCGCCCATCCTCGGAGGTGGTCCCGTTGGCGATGGTCTCCCACCGGCCGTCGGCCCGATGCTCCAGTTTCACCGCCACCCCCGCCGAGGGCTTGCCGGTCTGGGTGTTGAGGACGTGGACGCTGATCGGATTGTCGGCGGCCAGTGAGACGCTCGCGACGCTGGCGAGCAGCAGACCGGCGGCGATTGATGCGAGTGGTTTCATGCGGGGCTCCTTTCCCTGCTGTGGATGACCAGACTCCCTACGCAGCCCGTCGACGAGTGGATGCAAAGAGATGCCGTCGTCGGCTGACGACCTCGCCCGCCACGGACGTCGACGCGCCCGAGCTGCAGCCGTTGGGTGCCGCATTCTGCTAGAATGTCCGCCCGCCTGCCGTTGGGGGCGGCACGATTCGATTCGAAGAACAGGCAGGAGAACGTCATGCTCGGCTGGTATCCCGGACACATGAACAAGGCGCGGCGCCAGATCACCGAGGCGCTGCCGGAGATCGACGTGGTGATCGAGGTCCTCGATGCCCGCCTGCCCTACTCCAGCGGCAACCCGATGCTGGCCGACCTGACCGAGCACAAGCCCGTACTGAAAATTCTCTCGCGTGCCGACCTGGCCGACCCCGAGGCGACCCAGCGGTGGATCGCCTTCTTCGATGCCCAGCCGGACAGCCGCGCGATTGCCGTCACCACGACCCAGGCAAGGGAGCTCAAGCAGATTCCGGCGCTGTGCCACGAACTGGCCGGCCAGGTACGCGTCGACCGCGACGTGCGCGTGATGGTGATGGGCATTCCCAACGTCGGCAAGTCGACGCTGATCAACGGCCTCGCCGGGCGCAAGATCGCCAAGACCGGCAACGAGCCGGCGGTGACCAAGCGCCAGCAGAAGATACGCATCGACGGACGTGTCTCGCTGATCGACACGCCCGGTGTGCTGTGGCCGAAGATCGAGGATCAGGCCAGCGCCTACCGGCTGGCGGCCAGCGGCGCCATCCGCGATACCGCGATCGAGTACGTCGACGTCGCCATCGTCTGTGCCGCCGAACTGGCCAAACGCTATCCCGACGCCCTGCGCGAGCGCTACCGGCTCGATGAACTACCCGTCTACGTGGCGCCGAGCGAGACCGACAACGTCGACGCCGATGGCCCCAGGCTGGTCGATTTCCAGGCCAGGGCCGGGTTCGACGGCCATGCGATCATGAGCGAGATCGCGCGCAAGCGCGGCGGCCTGAAGGCCGGCGGAGTGATCAACCTCCACCGCGGCGCCGAGGTCCTGCTGCACGAGCTGAGAGACGGCAAACTCGGCCGGCTGACCCTGGAGCTGCCGGAGGATATCCCCGAACCCGTCGAGGAGGATATCGACGCCTCCGAGAGCTGACCGCCCACCATACAGATACACCGAAAATCCTTCCGTTTCTGCCCCTTGCGCCGCGCCAGCGCGGCGTTATGCTGGGAATCGGTGACACAGCCCACCGGGGAATACCGACTTCCCGCCCTCTTCAACCCGCCTGACGTTTTAGGCTGTGCAGCTTACGGAACTTCAATGAACAGCCCCATTCGGAAATCGCACAAGCTCGACAATGTCTGCTACGACATTCGCGGGCCCGTTCTCGATCACGCCAAACGACTCGAGGACGAAGGCCATCGCATTCTCAAGCTCAATATCGGCAATCCCGCGCCCTTCGGTTTCGAAGCCCCCGAGGAGATTCTCCAGGACGTGATGCGCAACCTGCCGACGGCACAGGGTTACTGCGACTCCAAGGGGCTATATTCGGCGCGCAAGGCGATCATGCAGGAGTGCCAGCGCAAGGGAATCCCGGGCGTGGGCATCGAGGATGTGTTCATCGGCAACGGGGTCTCCGAGCTGATCGTGATGGCGATGCAGGCGCTGCTCAACGACGGCGACGAGGTGCTGATCCCGGCGCCGGACTACCCACTGTGGACCGCCGCGGCCAACCTCTCAGGCGGACATCCGGTGCACTATCTGTGCGACGAGAACGCCGGCTGGTCACCGGATATCGCCGATATCCGCGACAAGATCACGTCACGCACCCGCGCCATCGTGCTGATCAACCCCAACAACCCGACGGGGGCGGTCTACCCGCCGGCGGTGGTCAAGGAGATCCTGGCGGTCGCCCGCCAGCACGGCCTTGTCGTCTTCTCCGACGAGATCTACGACAAGATCCTCTACGACGGCACCGAGCACGTCTCCACCGGCGCCCTGGCCGAAGACGATCAGCTGGTCGTGACCATGAATGGACTCTCCAAGAGCTACCGCTGCGCCGGTTTCCGCTCGGGCTGGATGATTCTTTCCGGGGGACTGGGCAAGCAGAACGCCGAGGACTTCATCCAGGGCCTCACCATGCTCGCCTCGATGCGGCTGTGCGCCAACGTGCCGGCGCAGCACGCGATCCAGACCGGCCTCGGCGGCTACCAGTCGATCAACGACCTGATCCTGCCCGGCGGACGGCTGCTCGCTCAGCGCAACGTCGTGCATGAGAAGCTCAACGCGATCCCTGGGGTCTCCTGCGTCAAGCCGATGGGAGCGCTTTACGCCTTCCCGCGGCTCGACCCGGAGGTCTACCCCATTCACGACGACGCCCAGATGGTGCTCGACCTGCTGCTGCAGGAGCGTATCCTGCTGGTCCAGGGCACCGCCTTCAACTGGCCGACGCCGGATCACGTGCGCATCGTGACACTGCCCTGGGCCGACCAGCTCGGCGATGCCATCGACCGCTTCGCTCGCTTCCTCTCGCGTTATCGACAGTGACCCGCGGCGGTGGCCAGCCACCGCCATGTAACAGGGCCGCGCGTTTCGACGCGCGGCCACGCCCCTCTTGAAACCTATTCACGAAAGTCGTATCTAACGGTTCATAACCGCCTGATTACCGGATATTAACGAACAACGGGCTAATCATGAGCCGGCGCATCACATGACGACGGCCACGCTTTCCACGACTGAGGGTAAAGACCGATGATGCGAATCGTCCTGTTCCTGGCAACCAACCTGGCGGTGATCCTCGTCGCCAGCATCACGTTGCGCTTATTGGGCGTCGAGCCCTATCTCAACGCCAACGGGCTGAACATGAACAGCCTGCTGATCTTCTGCTTCGTGTTCGGCATGGCCGGATCACTGGTATCGCTGTTCATCTCCAAATGGATGGCGAAGATGAGCACCAAGGCCAAGGTGATCGAGCAGCCGGGCAACTCGACCGAGCAGTGGCTGCTCGACACGGTGCGTGAACTGGCGCAGCAGGCCGATATCAAGATGCCGGAAGTGGCGATCTTTCCGGCCCAGCAGTCCAACGCCTTCGCCACCGGCTGGAACAAGAACGACGCGCTGGTGGCGGTCTCCCAGGGGCTGCTCGAGCGCATGCGTCCCGAGGAAATTCGCGCCGTCCTGGCCCACGAGATCGGCCACGTCGCCAACGGCGACATGGTCACGCTGGCGCTGATCCAGGGCGTGCTGAACACCTTCGTGATGTTCTTCGCGCGGGTGGTGGCCCAGGTCGTCGACAGCTTCCTGCGCGGCCGCGACAACGGCGGCGGTCTGGGCTTCATGGGCTATTTCGCGGTCGTCATCGTGGCCGAGATCGTGTTCGGCCTGGTGGCGTCGATCATCGTCGCCTGGTTCTCGCGCTTCCGCGAGTACCGCGCCGACGCCGCCGGTGCCAAATACGCCGGCAGCGGCGCCATGATCAACGCCCTGGCCAGACTGAAGTCCGAGACCAGCCAGCCGGACCAGATGCCCGACTCGCTGACGGCCTTCGCCATCACCACCGGGCAGACCCGCAAGATCATGGAGAAACTGTTCGCCAGCCACCCGCCGCTGGACGACCGCATCCGGGCGCTGAAAGAGTCCGCCTACCGGGAGTGACGTCCATTCGGGACGATGCCCGAGACGCTACCGGATTCCTCCCAACGCCCCGCCCTGTGCGGGGCGTTGGCTTATCCCGACGCCTACCCGACCCGCGTTCCCTCGCGTTGCTCCCTTTCGGCCAGTCGACGACTCGATCCGGCGCGCTCTGCGCCAAAGACGTGCAGACCTGGCACCCGGGCCGGGCCGTCGACCGGTGGAGGACGCGGATGGATAACCCTTTTCAGCGCCGCGGCATGCAGCTTGCTAGGTCAGTCCCGACTGCCCTAGCGAGGATCGAACCATGGCCCTGCCCCAAGCCGACAATGACTACCCCCTGAGCGAAGTGCCCGACGACGCGCGCAAACCCTTCGCGTCGCTGGCCTTGCTGTTGCTGGGCTTCACCTTCTTCACCGCGACCATGTTCGCCGGCGGCCAGCTCGGTGCGGCGTTTCCGCTGGGAGAGCTGCTGGCGTTGATCGTGGTGGGCAATCTGCTGCTGGGCATCTATGCCGCGGCGATCGCCGGCATCGCCGCGCGCTCCGGTCTCAGCACGGCGCTGATGTCGCGGTTCGCGCTGGGCGAGCGCGGCAGCGCGCTATCCGATCTGCTGCTGGGCATCACCCAGGTCGGCTGGTACGCCTGGGGCGTGGCCACCATCGCCAACGTGCTGGTCTCGACGCTGGAGCTCCCTCCCGGCTGGTCAGCCCCGTTGATGGTGCTGTTCGGCTTCGGCTTCTGTCTCACCGCCTTCGTCGGCTACCGCGGCCTGGCGCTGCTCTCCAACGTGGCGGTGCCGGCGATGGCGCTGCTGATCGCCATCAGCATGATCATCGCCTGGCGCGATGGCGGCGGCTGGACCGGGCTGGCCGCCATCGCCCCCAGTGCCGGGCTGGGCTGGGCAGCCGGTATCACCATCATCTTCGGCACCTTCGTCTCCGGCGCGACGCAGGCCAGCAACTGGAGCCGTTTCGCGCGCACGCCGCGTCAGGCGATCACGGCGACCCTGCTGGCGTTTTTCATCGGTAATGGCCTGATGGTCTTGATCGGCGCCGTGGGTGCTCTCGTCTATCAGCAACCGGACGTGGTCGCGGTACTGATCCTGCAGGGCCTGACCGTCGTCGGGCTGGCCATGCTGTTCCTCAACCTGTGGACCACCCAGGACAACACCATCTACAACTTTGCCGCCGCTGGCTGCAACCTGCTGCGCACCCGCCAGCGTGGCTGGGTGACGCTGGGCGGCGCGGCGATCGGCACGCTATTGGCGCTGGCCGGAATGGATGCGCTGCTGGTGCCCTTCCTGATCGCGCTGGGCACCTGCATCCCGCCGCTAGGGGGCGTGATCATTGCCGACTACGTCTTCCTGCGTTGCGGCCGCTATCCCAGGCTCGACGCTGCCAGGTTGCCGGCGTTTCATCTTCCCGGGCTCGGCGCCTATGCGTTGGCAACCCTGGGCGCCTGGTTCTCGCCATGGGTGCCCCCGCTGGTCGGCATCGCGCTGGCGCTGGCGCTCTACCCGCTGTGCTGTCGCTGCCTGGGCCAACGATCCGTGAAGCCGGCGCTATAAACCCGCTCCAGCGGGGCGGGAGCCTGTTCAGCGGCATCGAGATCGTCTGCATCCATATCTCCGGCCCGGGTGTATCCCCGGTGCAGGACATGAAGTCCTGCCCTATTCACGCTCGGAGAGACGCCAATGAAAACCCGACAACTAGCCAGCGTTACCCTGACCGCCACCCTGCTGGGCGGCTTCAGCCTCGCGGCGCACGCCAACGACGTCCCGGCGGACGTGCAGGTCCCGGATGGCAACGAGATTGCCATGGAGACGGTGGGCGTCGGCGAGATCACCTACGCCTGCGAGATGAAGGATGGCGCACACGAGTGGGTGTTCAAGGGCCCGGATGCCAAACTCAACGACGCGGACGGCAACCAGGTCGGCAGCTACTACGGCCCGCCGGCCACCTGGGAATCCAGCGACGGCTCCAAGATCACCGGTACCCAGCTCGCCACGGCCCCCGGCGGCGATGGCAACATTCCCTTCCAGCTCGTGGAAGCCAATCCAGCAGAGGGTGACGGCCACATGTCCGGTGTCACCTATGTACAGCGCCTGAATACCCAGGGCGGCGTAGCGCCGGATATGGCCTGCAGCGAGGACAACGCCGGCGACGAAGAGGTGGTCGAGTACCAGGCGGACTATCTGTTCTGGAAGGCCAGCTGATCCGGCCACGCCGCTGACCCGCAGCGCCCGCCGATCGCGACAGCGGGTCATTGCAGACCGACACGGGCTCGCCATGACGAGCCCGTGTTGCGTAGTATGAGATTTACTGGCCCCAGCGGGGTGCGCTTCAAGGAAGTTCGTGTGACAGACGATGCAGCAGCGTTCAATCCGTCGGCAGCCGATGATCATGGTGCCCTGCTCGAGGCTTGTGCCAGGGGAGAGCGTCAAGCGCTGCAGCAGCTCTACGCGCTGGAAGGTTCGCGCCTGCTGGGGGTGGTAGCACGCATCGTCGGCGATCGCGGTATCGCCGAAGACATCATTCACGACGCCTTCGTCAACATCTGGAACAAGGCGCACACCTTCGATGCCACGCGTGGCTCGGGCAAGACCTGGATCTTCAGCGTCGCCCGCCACCTGGCGCTCAACCACGTCAGAACCCGGCATCGGGAAGTGACCGTCGATGACGAGACTGCCGACAGGCTCGACGCCGAGCGCGCTCAGGAGGCGGAGACGGACATGCAGGATCATTTCGACTGGCTCGGTCACGGGGACCTGGATCGCTGCCTGGCGCAACTGGCGCCCGAGCGGCGCAACTGCCTGTTTCACGCCTATGTCGACGGCTTCAGTCACCCGGAGATTGCCACGCGCATGGATCGCCCGCTCGGCACCGTCAAGGCCTGGATCAAACGCAGCCTGGCTGCACTGCGCGAGTGCCTGTCATGAGCAATCATTCGGCGTCGAGGTCTCCGCTCGGACCGGAGGAGACCGAGGATCTGGCAGGCGAGTACGTGCTCGGCACACTGAACGCCGAGCAGCGTCGCGATGTCGAGCGTCGTCTGCTCGAGGACCCGCAACTGCAGCAGGCGATAGGGGATTGGGAGAGGCGCCTCCAGCCCTATACCGCGATGGTCGAACCGGTCGCGCCATCGAACCGGCTATGGCCGCGCATCCTGCGCACGCTCGACAGTCAGGAGGCCGCACAATCGGCGCCGGCGGATGACCGCGCCGCTCACCCGGCCGGGCTGCTGAGCCGATTGTGGCATGACCTGACACTGTGGCGAGGCTTGAGTTTCGCCAGCATCCTCATCGCCACCGGCCTCGCCGCCATGCTGGCGTTCAGCCCTGCGCAGGCGCCCTCCTCTCGCTACCTGGTGGTATTGATGACCCCTCAACATACGCAAGCCGGCTGGATAGTGCAGGCGAGTTCACCGCGGCAGATCAGCCTGAAACCCGTCGGCACCTTCGAGGTGCCGCCCGGCAAGGCGCTGGAGTTCTGGACCAAGGCGGATGACTGGAGCGGCCCCGTCTCCCTGGGCCTGGTCGAGCCCGGCGAGACCAAGCAACTGTCGCTTGACGATCTCCCGCCACTGGAGGACAACCAGCTGTTCGAACTGACCCTCGAGGACGACACCGGCTCTCCGCTGGACCGCCCGACCGGCCCGATTCAATTCATCGGCCGCGCCGTCGAGCTGTAAGCCGCCGCCAGCCATCGAGGATGGATGCGCAGGCTCGCGGTGGCCGCGACCGACGTCTGCTCGATGCCAATGAGAATGGTTGACATTTGCCGGCGTCAGGCGCCTAATTGGTTGACACTATCAACCGATTAGGCGCGACATGTCCGAGACGACGTTCGGTGAATCCCTGCATCAGCTCATGCATGCCTACAAACGGGCGCTGCGCCAGGCCTATGCCGACGCCGAGCTGGACCTCACCGTCTCGCACATTCGCACGCTCAAGGCGATCCGCGGCCAGATGCCCTGCACCGCCCAGGCCATCGCGCAGCGCACCCAGCGCGACAAGGCCCAGATCACCCGACTGCTTCGCGACCTGCTCGATGCGAACATCATCGTCAAAGCGCCACATCCAGAGGACGGGCGCAGCCAGATGCTGTCGTTGACCGGTCATGGCCGAAGCCTGCTTGAGAGCGTCGATGCGTGCGAGCGCGAAGCCCACGAGCGGCTATCGAACGGGATGACGCAGGCGGATCTCGACGCCTTCCTGCGCCTGTCGCGGTTGATGATCTCCAACCTGAAGTCACGGGAGTCCCGATGCCCAACCCCGCCCCCAGACCTTACACCGTCTTGAACCGCCAACTCGTCACGCCCCACATGCTGCGCTTGACGTTCGGTGGAGAAGGCATGGCCGAATTTCCCGACGATCAGGAGAGCGCCTATATCAAACTGATCGTCCCCGCCCAGGACGAGACGGCGACCTCGAAAGGCGCGCCGGGGACGATGCGCACCTATACCGTCCGCCATCAGCGCCCCGGCCAGATCGACGTGGACGTCGTGCTGCACGAGGATGGCGGCCCCGCCGCGACATGGGCGGCAGCAGCGCAACCGGGGGACACGATCCTGATCGGTGGCCCGGGACCGGTCAAGCGCCTGCCGACGGCAGCCGACTGGTATCTGCTGGTCGGTGACATGACCTCGCTGCCGGCGATCGGCGCCAATCTGGAACGCCTGCCTCCGGACGCCAGCGGATACGCCATCATCGAGGTGACCAGCGAAGCGGATATCCAATGGTTCGACCTGCCCGACGGCATGCGGATCAACTGGCTGATCAACCCGCACCCGGGCAGCGACAGCGATCGTCTCGTCGACGCCCTGCGCGAGTTCGACTGGCTTCCGGGCGTCCCGGGGATCTGGGTCGCCTGCGAGTTTGCCGCCATGCGCAAGCTACGCCGTCATCTGATCGACGAGCGCGGCGTGGACAAGCGGGCGATGTACATTTCGAGCTACTGGAAGCTGGGCACCAGCGAGGATGGCCACCGGATCGTCAAGCGCGAGGATGCCGACAGCGAAGAGGCCGGAAGCGCCTGACGGCATCCCGCCAGGCTCCCCTGCCGGCCACGGCTACTTGCCGAGCTTGACGCTGAAACCGAAGCCTTCCATGGCGTCGCGAAGACCGCCCTTGTTCTTCTTCAGTTCGACCCGCAGCGTCTGGAATTCGCGGCGTGAAGGATACTCGCGGCGATAGGCATCGAACCCCGCCGCCATGCCAAGTCGACGCCGGTAACGATCGAACGCCAGCATGTCCCGGCGCACGTCGTAGCAGGCCCGGGCGCAGAGCGACAGCGCCTCCAGCGGCGGCGTCCAGCTGTGCAGGACGATCTTGCGCAACCATGGGTCGGGCTTGAGCTGGCCGAGCTTCTTGCGCGCCGGCAGGCCAAAGTGGCGCATGGCGGCCTGGTAGATCATCTCCGTCCCCAGCATCTTGCCGTCGACGCTGTAGCCGGCGATATGGGGCGTTCCGATGTCGACCAGCTCGAACAGCGCCTCGTCGATGCCCGGCTCGTGCTCCCAGACGTCCAGGACCGTGCGCAGATCGCCTTGACGCTCGAGACGCTCGCGCAGGGCGTCACCGTCGAGACAGTCACCTCGCCCGGCGTTGATCAGCACCGTGCCCGGCTCGAGGGCGTCGATGCGGCGACGATCCATGAGGTGATGAGTGGCGTGTTCGCCAGCGGCCACCAAGGGGGTGTGCAGGCAGACGATATCGGCTCGCTCGATCAACGCGTCCAGGTCGAGAAAATCCTCGCGGCCCTCGGCCTCGGCTCGCGGCGGATCGCAGATCAGGCAGTCGACGTCCAGATTGTCCAGGCGCGCCGCCAGACGACCGCCGACATTGCCGGCACCGACGATGCCGACGGTCTTGCCCGAGAGCGAAAAGCCATCCTCCTCGGAGAGCAGCAGCAGACTGGAAAGTACGTAATCGACCACCGAATCGGCGTTGCTGCCAGGAGCGCTGGCAAAGCCGATACCCCGTTCGGCCAACAGCGCCGTGTCGATATGATCGGTACCGATGGTGCAGGTGCCGACGAATTTCAGCTTGTCGGCCCCTTCCAGCAGGGCTTCGTCAACCTGGGTGATCGACCGGACCACCAGAATGTCGTGTCCGCGGAGACTGGCCGCGGTCATCTCGCGGCCGGGCTGGCGCGTGATCTCTCCCAATTCGCCGAAGAATTCTTCCGCCAGCGGAATGTTCTCGTCCACCAGGATACGCATGACTACCCTCTTGTTTCGTTCGAACCCGGCGTCAGAGCAGTGTCGGATAGCGGTCGCAGGCAGCGCCTCGAAACCGGCGTCGATTTCTACGGGGCTTGCTTTACAATGGCACCTGACGTCGGGTGCATCGCGGGGCTGAAGAGCCGCGACGCTCGGCGCAGCCATATTAGGCCGGCCATTCGCGATGAACAAGCGATGAGCACCAAGCAGCAGGAGTCCGCGTGATCGTCCGTTGGGAAAGTGAACATGACTACGTCCTGGTCCATCTGCATCAGGACATGTTTGGCGACTGGATCTACAGTCGCGCCTGGGGCCAGATCGGCACTCAGTACGGCGGCCTCAAGCACGCCGTCGCCGACAGCTACGATCAGGCCATGATGTGGGTCGACGACCTGTCGCACATACAGACGGCGCGCGGCTACCGCAAGGTGCTGGAAGCCGAGGACGATACCCCCGAAGGGCGGCAGGCCGTAGCCCAGCTGTCGCTGCTTGACTGAGCGCGAGCCCGAAGTGTCAGCCAGCGTGGCGGATAAGGAAACAGTGGTGCAGGTTGGCCCGCCGCGTGAAGTCCGGGTCATAGGTCCGAGCGGTAATCTCCTCGACCCGATAGCGCGACGCCAGTGACGCATCCAGGCTGAACCGCTGCTGATTGTTGGAGAAGATCAGCTCTCCCGTCGGTGCCAGGCGCGCCATGGCCAGCTCGATCAGGCGGACGTGGTCGCGCTGGATGTCCAGCGTGCCCTCCATGCGCTTGGAGTTCGAGAAGGTCGGCGGATCCATGAAGATCAGATCGAACTCCCCTCCCGCCGTCTCCAGCCAGCGCAGGCAATCGTCGCGCACGACCCGGTGCCGGCCGGGATCGAGCTTGTTCAAGCTGAAGTTGTCCTTCGCCCACTCCAGATAGGTGTTCGAAAGATCCACGCTGACGCTCTCCTCCGCACCGCCCAACGCGGCCTGCACCGTCGCCGTGCCGGTATAGCAGAACAGGTTCAGGAAGCGCTTGCCGCCGGCTTTCTCGGCCAGTAGACGCCGCACCGGCCGATGATCCAGGAAGAGGCCGGTATCGAGATAGTCCTTGAGGTTCACCCATAGCCTGGCGCCCCCTTCCGTGACCACGAAACGGTCGCCGCTGTCGCCCTGCTTGCGATACTGCGCCTTGCCGCTCTGGCGCTCGCGCTGCTTGTAGTGGATCTGCTCGGGCCGCACGTCCAGGGCGACCGGAATCGCGCTCAACGCGTCCATCAGGCGGCGCTGCGCCCTGCCCGGATCGACCGATTTCGGCGCCGCGTACTCCTGGACATGGACCTGATGCCCGTAGACATCGATGGCCAGGGCGTACTCCGGCATGTCGGCATCGTAGAGTCGATAGCAAGCCTCCCCGGACTTCTTGAGCCACTTGCTCAGCCGCTTGCGATTCTTCTGCAGGCGATTGGCGAACATCTGGGCGCCCTCGCTCAGCACGCTCTCCCGCGGTGCCGGATCCGACGTTTCACTCTCCTCGCCCGCCGCCTCGCGACCGGCGATATCGATCAGCAGCAGCTTGCAGTCGAGCGGACCGTTCTTGAACGCATACTGCTTGTGAGCCCGCAGCCCGAGTCGGTGACCCAGGTCCGGATTGCCGGTGAACAGGGCCAGCTGCCATCCCGGGAAATGCCGGCGCATCCGTTCGCCAAGATCGCTGTAGAGCGCGACCAGCTCGGGCAACTCGCCCAGCCGCTCGCCATAGGGCGGGTTGGTCACCACCAGCCCGGTCCTGCCGCTCTCCCTCTCCTGGAGCTCGGCCGGGCATTCGAGCGCCTTCACCGAGCCGCCGGCCAGCGTGATCAGGGCGGGGATGCCGGCACGCATGGCATTGCTCCTCGCCGCACCAATGGCTTGCGGGCTCTGGTCCAGGCCGAACAGGCGCGATCTGGTGCGGCGCCGGCCGACGTTGGCACGCGCCTGCGCCTCGCGCCGCAGGAGATGCCAGGCCTCGGCATCGAAGTCGGCCAGCGTCTCGAAGGCGAAGCGTTCCCGATTCAGTTGTGGCGCCATGTCGGCCGCCATCATCGCTGCTTCGATCAGCAGCGTGCCGGCGCCGCACATCGGGTCGACGAGCGGCTCGCCACGCCTGGCCCGCGCCGGCCAGTCGGCACGCGTCAGCAGCGCCGCGGCGAGATTTTCCTTGAGCGGTGCATGCCCCGAATCACGACGATAGCCGCGCTGGTGCAGGCTCGCCCCCACCAGGTCGATACCGGCCAGCAACTGACCCTTGTGCAGGTGAGCGAACAGCCTGACGTCCGCATCGCGGGGCGCGATTTCCGGTCGTTCCCGACCTGCCGCGCGCAGCGCGTCGACCACGCCATCCTTGACCACCTGGGCGCCGAAGCGCGTATGCCGGATGGCTGGAGAGTGACCATGAAAGTCCACTGCCAGCGTCTGGCCGGGTTTGAGCAGCTCCGCCCAGCGCATGTTCTTGACCGCCTCGACGATCGACGCCGGCGCTTCGCAGTTGGCTTCGCGTCCCAGCGTCAGGATCACCCGGTTCGCCAATCGCGACCACAGGCAGATGCGATACGCCGTCGAGCGACCGGCCAGCGCATGAAGGCCGGCGACGGTAGTTTTTTGTATCTCGCCGCCCAGTTCGACGATCTCTTCGGCCAGCAGGGATTCGATTCCCCACGGGCAGGTGATGTGGAGGCTTAACAGCGAGTTATCGTCTTTCATGGCGGCGTCATCCGACCGTTATGGAGCGGTCATATTCCTGTGAATTCGGTGAAGGGAAGGCTTTATGACAAAACGCCTATCGACATCGTTTCTCATTTCGGCTAAAGCTAACAGTCGTAGCTACGAAACAACGCATGCGGTTTGCCTGTCCGGACGTTTTCGCGGGCAGTCCGTCGGATTTGGCTCGATGCCGCCCGGCTGACTGTCGTTTTCCTCAGGAGATGCACTTGTTCTGACAAGAGGCTACTACTACGATGAAACGACAGAAACGTGATCGCAACCAGCGGGCATTTCTCCACGGCTACAAGGCGGGGGTGGTCGGTCGCTCACGCGACGAGTGTCCGAGCCAGGATGTGAATCTGCGCGAAAACTGGATGAGCGGTTGGCGTGAGGGTCGCGGAGACCAATGGGCCGGTATGACGGGCGTTTCGGGTATCCACAAGAACCCTACGGTCATGACATAGTCGTTATGGACGACAGTGCCATGTCGGTACTCACAAGGCTCGCCGCTGGCGGGCCTTTTTATTGAGCCATCGGCCGCGGCCCGGCAGCCGGTCGCTATCCGCCATGGCATCATCGATGAGTCGAGCCATCGGCCTGGGTGGCTCGCACACACTCACCGATCAGCTCGGGGCCACGATAGATGAACCCCGTGTAGATCTGCACCAGATCGGCACCCGCCTGGCACTTCTCGCTGGCGCGTACACCGCTGTCGATTCCTCCCGCGCCAATGATCGGCATCGTCGGCAACAGCCGTCTCAACTCCCGGACCACCGCGGTCGAACTGGCGAACAGCGGCGCTCCCGACAGACCGCCGGCTTCGTGCGCATGGGGCATGCCTGTCACGTGCTCGCGAGATACCGTGGTATTGGTGGCGATGACGCCATCGATATCGTTCGCCTGTAGCGTATTGGCCACCAGCGCCATCTCGTCCAGGGTCATGTCCGGCGCGATCTTGACCGCCAGCGGTACGTGGCGTCCGTGCTCGGCGTCGAGCCTGGTCACCTCGGCCTTCAGCGCGCTCAGCAGCGTATCGAGATGATCGCCGAACTGCAGGTTGCGCAGCCCCGGCGTGTTGGGCGAAGAGATGTTCACCGTGATGTAATGCGCCGCCCCATGCGCCTTGCGCAGGCACGTCACGTAATCGTCCACCGCCCGCTCGACCGGCGTCGTCAGGTTCTTGCCGATGTTGACGCCGATGACGCCGTTGTAGCGACTCCGGCGGACATTCGCGACCAGGTGATCGACCCCGGCATTGTTGAACCCCATTCGATTGATGATCGCCTGCGGCCCGGTCAGCCGGAACAGGCGCGGCCTGGGATTACCCTGCTGTGGCTTGGGTGTGACGGTGCCGACTTCGACGAAACCGAAACCCAGCGCGCCGAGGGCATCCAGATGATCGGCGTTCTTGTCCAGACCGGCAGCCAACCCCACCCGATTGGGAAACGTCAGCCCCATCAGGTCGACGGCGCTGGAGGCGACGTAGGTATCGCCCAGCAGGCCGGACAGACGGGCACGATGGGCGGTGTCCAATGCGGTCAGCGTCAGGCGGTGTGCGGTTTCCGGCTCCAGCCGAAACAACAGCGAGCGAACGAGGGCGTACATGGAAAGTCTCGTCGGTAACGAAGGGAGTCTTCTAGCGGCGGGCGAGTATATCCCACCTTGGCGCCTCGGGACGAACTCCTTGGGGAGAAACTCTCCGCCCGGGAGCGAGCCCCTGAGAGGGAACGACAAACCCGGCGCCGGGGCGCCGGGTTTGGTACCGCGAATGCACGCCGGTTACTGTGAGTCGAGCTGCTGGACCCGCAGGGTATAGTTGTTGGCACCGTTCATCGCCGAGCCGAACCGCTGCCCCTTGACCCAGACCCGATAGCGACCCGGCTGCAGCACAGTCTCGATATCGAAATCGCCATCGGCCAAAGAACCCTCGTCGCTGGCGACCGTGCGGCCGCTCTCGTCGAGCACCTTGGCCTGCAGACGGTAGCTTCCTTCGTTACCCGGGAACGTGGAGCTCTCGATCGACACCGTCCCCGCCTGCGCCACGTCGAAGCTCATCACCTCGCCCTCCTGACGAATCAGGATGTCGGCGACGATCTCGTCGAACGCATCCGGCATTGCCGGCTGGTCGTTGCGGGCGGGACTGGCGTCCCGAGACGCGGCGCCTGCCGTCGCGCCGGCGGCGGCTCCCTCGGACGCCGAACCCGGCGTCGCGGCCGACCCGGTGTTGGTGGCACCGGCGGTGGCGCGCGGCTCGCCGCCACTCGCCGAACCGGCGACATCGCTCGCCGATTGCCGGCCCGGTGCGCTCAGCGTCGCGACCTGGTCGCCTTCGTCGACGAAGGCCGTCGTTCTGCCGCTCGGCCCGGCACCGCCGAACATGATGCCGCCACCATTGTCCACGCCGCCCTGCTCACTGGTCACCACGTTGCCGCTGGCATCCAGTCGCGCGACGTCGATGTTGTAGCTATTGCCACCGGTCTTGGTGGAGCCGAACTTCTGCCCCGAGACCTGCAGCGAGTAATCACCGGGCTCGAGCGACTCGGTCATCTCGAGTCCCCCGGTGTTACCCAGACCGGTGCCGCTGGCCAGCACGTTGCCATTGCTGTCGATCAGCTTGGCGGAGATCTTGTAGTCGTCGGACTCGCCGGGCAGCGTCGAACTCGAGAACCGATAACGGCCCGCCTGGTCGACGGTGAACGGGTGCTGATGGAGCCCGCCGAAAAAGAAGCTGCGGCTGCGCGCATCCGAGCTGGATTTGAAGAACTTGGTCAGATCGACCTTGCTGGCCGCTTCCTGAGCGTCCTTCAAAGCCTCGCTCTGAGCGAGAACCTGACCGCTGGCGCCCGCCAGGCTCAATGCCACGAATAAGGTGGAAAATACGCGATACTTCATGGGGCCTCTCTCTGCACTCTGCGACCGAATCGGAGCCGAAGCATAACAGAGACGCTCCCCGAGGCACCTTAAAGGGCCTGCGGAGAGCGCCTCCGTGCGGAATAACCTATGCACTGACGGTCACTGCCTCGCCGGTCGCCCGATCGGCGGGAGTCACCCATCAATGGCGGGCGACATCGCTGCCGCCCGACCTGCAGGCCACCTTAGCCCTCGCTTTCGCTCTCGGCAAGGTCGACCAGTTCCCGGATGGCCACGGCGACCAGCGGAAAGCTGATCTGCGAGCCGGAGTCGATCTCCGCCAGCAGGGCGTTCCAGCGCTCGAACAGCGGCGCGTGCAACTCCTGCCAGTGCTCGACCCGGGGTTCGATCTCGCGCGGGGCGTCCGACATGCCCAGCACCTTGACCGTCAAGGCCAGCTGCTGGCGATCGAGGTCGTCGCGGAACGTCTCCCGCGCCTGCGCCTGCCAGCTGTCCCGCACTTCCAGGCTGTTGATCTGCTGCATCATCCGCGGCAGCTCCAGCCGCTGGCCGATGGTGTAGTAGGTCTCCGCGACCCGCTGGATCTTCTCGCCGCTGGTCCGCGCCGCCTGGATGATGCCCAGTCCGGCATAGAGGCTGGAGGCGGCAGCGACGACCGATGCCAGCGCTTCCGGCACCCTGGCCTTGACCAGCGCGTCACGCCGCTTGCTCCAGGCTTCACGCTCGTCACCACTGAGACGGTTGCCGATATCCTCCTGCAACTGTGCCAACTGGGGAGCATACTGCTCGACGCACTCCTTGACGCCGAGCGAGCCCCGATGACGCAGGAACCAGCGTGTCGCCCGACGCAACAACCGCATCAGGTCTAGCATCATGGCGTACTGGGTCTGGCTGTCGACACGGTAATCCAGCGCCTCGATCTGCTCCCACAGCTGATTGAATCCGAAACTGTCGCGGGCGATGACATAGGCCTGGGCGATCTCGACCCGCGATGCGCCGGTGGAGTCGCGCAACTGCCGCACGAAGGTGATCCCCATGTGATCGACCAGATCGTTGGCGATCTGGGTCGCCACGATCTCGCGCTTGAGGCGGTGCTGGTAGAGATCGTCCGGGTAGCGCTCGGCCAGCGTCTCGGGGAACGCTCTCGTCACGTGCTGCTGCAACTGCGGATCGGAGGGCAGCTCAAGAGCGATCAGATCGCTCTTGAGCGTGCTCTTGGCGTAGGAGATCAGCACGCTCAACTCCGGCAGCGTCAGCCCGCCGTCGTTGTTGCTGCGCTCGATCAGCTGTTCGTCGTTGGGCAGGAACTCGAGTTCCCGATCGAGGCTGCCGGCCGCTTCCAGCTCGTTGATGAACCGGCGATACGGCCCCAGCCCCTCCTTCGATTGCAGTTCGGCGATTGACAGCGCCTGGGTCTGGCGATAGTTGTCGCGCACGACCAGTTCACCCACCTCTTGCGTCATCTCGACCAGCAACTGGTTGCGCTGCTTCTCGGTCATGTCGCCGCGCAGGACGATGCCGTCCAGCAGGATCTTGATATTGACCTCGTGATCCGAGCAGTTGACGCCACCGGCGTTGTCGATGAAGTCGGTATTGACGCGAATGCCCTTCTCCGCAGCCTCCATCCGGCCACGCTGGGTCAGCCCCAGGTTGCCGCCCTCGCCGACCACACGGCAGTTGAGCTCACGGCCGTCGATGCGCAGGCCGTCGTTGGCCTTGTCGCCGACGTCGGCGTGACTCTCGCTGGAGGCCTTGACGTAGGTGCCGATACCGCCGTTCCAGATCAGATCGATCTTGGACTTGAGCATCGCGTTGATCAGGTCGTTGGGCGAGAGCTTGTCCGCCTTGATACCGAAGACCTTCTTCATCGCCGCGGAGATGGGGACCGACTTGGCATCGCGGGAGAAGATGCCGCCGCCTTCGGAGATCAGCTTCTCGTCGTAGTCCGTCCAGCTCGAGCGCGGCTGCGCGAACAGGCGCTTGCGCTCGGCAAAGGACTTGGCGGCGTCGGGATTCGGATCGACGAAGATGTGCCGGTGATTGAAAGCGCCCACCAGCAGGATCTTGTCGGACAGCAACATGCCGTTGCCGAAGACATCGCCGGCCATGTCGCCGATGCCGAGCACGCTGAAGGTCTCTTTCTGGGTGTTCAGGCCCATTTCCCGGAAGTGACGCTTGACCGACTCCCAGGCGCCGCGGGCGGTGATCGCCATCCCCTTGTGGTCATAGCCCTGGGCGCCACCGGAGGCGAAGGCGTCCCGCAGCCAGAAGTCGTACTCGATCGAGATCGCGTTGGCGTAGTCGGAGAAGGTCGCCGTGCCCTTGTCCGCCGCCACCACCAGGTAGGGATCGTCCGGATCGTGGCGTACCACCGTGCGCGGCGGCACCACCGTGGTGCCGTCGAGATTGTCGGTGATGTCCAGCAGGCCACGAATCAGGATCCGGTAACACTCGACCCCCTCGGCCTGGATCGCGTCGCGATCGGCGTTTTCCGGCATGCGCTTGCAGATGAAGCCACCCTTGGCGCCGACCGGGACGATGACCGAATTCTTGACCTGCTGCGCCTTCATCAGCCCCAGGATCTCGGTGCGGAAATCCTCATTGCGGTCCGACCAGCGCAGGCCACCGCGGGCCACCTTGCCACCGCGCAGATGGACGCCCTCCATCCTCGGCGAATAGACGAAGACCTCGAACATCGGCCGCGGCTTGGGCATGCCGGGCACCTTGCTCGGCTCCAGCTTGAACGAGATGTACTCCTTGGCGCTGCCATCCTCGCGTGGCTGGAAGAAATTGGTACGGACGGTCGCCAGGATCAGGTCGACGTAGCGGCGCAGCAACAGATCGTCGTTGAGGCTGGCGACCTGATCGAGCATGGCGTTGAGCTCGTCGATGCAGCTCTGGCACTGCGCTTCACGGGACTCGAGCTCGGGGGAGAAGCGCAGCGTGAACAGCCGCGAAAGCCCTCGGGTGATATCGGCATGGGCTGCCAGGGTATTGGCGATGTAGGCCTGGGAAAGCCCGATGCGCAGCTGCTTCATGTAGCGCGCATAGGCTCGCAGCACGGCGACCTGGCGCCAGTCCAGGTCGGCACCGATGATCAGCCGGTTGTAGGTATCGTTCTCCGCATCACCGACCCAGATCCTGGTGAAGGCGTCGATGAAGTTGTCGCGCATGTCGCCCAGATCGACATCGCCCGCACCGCGATACTCGAAGGTGAAATCATGAATCCAGTAGGTCTGCTGGCCGCTGGCGATGCGGTAGGGCCGTTCGCTGATGACCCGTAGCCCCAGGTTCTCGAGCACCGGCAGCATGTCGGAGAGCGGGATCGGCGTATCCTGATGGTAGAGCTTGAGGTTGACGCTACCGGCGGCGCTCTCCGCCAGGTGATAGAGACTGACCCCGATCGGGGCGCCCTCGTCGAGCGCCTCGAGATGGCGGATGTCGTTGGCGGCGGTCCGCGCGGAGAAGTCGTCGCGGTAGCTGCTGGGGAAGGCATCGCGGAAGGCCTGGGCCCGGCGGTTGCCCGCCTCCTCGCCCAGCGTCTCGATCAAGGCGCCGTGCAGCTCCTCGCGCCAGTTGCGCGCCAGGTTGATGACCTTCTTCTCCAGCGCGCGACTATCGAAATCGACGGGCTCGTCGCCGTTGAAACGCAGCGTGAACTGGATGCGCGCCAGGATCGACTCGGAGAGGTAGGGATTGAAATCGGCGAAGGTGGCGTCGAGCTCCTCGCACAGCAGGTTCTGGATGCGCAGCCGCAGGTCCGTCGAGAAGATATCCCGCGGCACGAATACCAGGCAGGAGTAGAACTGCCCGGCGCGGTCCTCGCGAATGAACAGGCGTACCCGGCGGCGCTCGCGGATGTTGAGAATGCCGAATGCGGTTCGGCTCAGCTCCTCGGTGGAACTCTGGAACAGGTCGTCGCGGGGATGCACTTCCAGCACCTGCAACAGCAGCTTGCCGTTGTGCCCTTTCGGATTGACGCCGGCCGCGTCGATGACCGCCTGGACCTTGCGGCGAAGAATCGGCACGGTGCGCGGCGATTCGTTGTAGACCAGCGAGGTGAACAGGCCGAAGAAGCGCCACTCGCCAATTGCCTTGCCCTTGGCGTCGTGGCGCGTGACGGCGATGTAATCGGGGTAGGTCGGACGGTGCACGCGCGCGTGGTAGGCGCTCTTGGCGAAGTGCAGCAGCGCCGCCCCGTCGTCCTGCTCGAATCGCACGGGCTCCCGGTAGCGCGGCTGGTCCAGCTTGAGCACGCCCAGCTCGCTGCCCTCGACCCGCTCGCTGCGCGCTTTCTTGCCACTGCCGACGAAACGGCTCTCGGCGTAGCCGAGGAACGTGAAATGCTCGTCGAGCAGCCACTTGAGGAAGGCCACCGTCTCCTTCTGATCCGCCGCGGTGATGCCGCTCGGCTTGTGGGCATCCAGCGCGTCGATGACTTCACGCACCTTGTCGCACATCGGATCGAAATCGGCGACGGCGGTGCGTACGTCGAGCAGCACGTCGCGCAGCCCTTGTTCGAGATCGGACAGCGTCTCGCTGTCGGTATGGCGGTCCACCTCGATCAGGATGATCGACTCGCGTGCCTCCGGCGCCTGCTTGGCCCGGGTTCCGGTAATCCGTGTCGCGTGATGGCGCGAGTCACGCTCGACCGCCAGCACCGCGTTGTGGATCGCGTGCAGGGTCAGGCCGCGGCGGTTGAGCTCCATGCGCACCGAATCGACCAGAAACGGCATGTCGCGGTGAAGGACGGCGACCACGGTGTGCGGCGATTGCCAGCCATGCGATTCGAAGTTGGGATTGAAGACGCGCACCTTGGCTTCATCGGGATCGAAGGTGCGCATGAAATGCCAGGCCGCCAGCGTCGCGCCGTAGATATCATCGAGCTGCCGGTCCGCCGCCTCTTCGAAAGGCGCGGTGGCGTAGAGATCCTCGGCGAACGCCGTGATCCGCTTGACCTTGTCCTCGGGGAGCCGCTTGGACAGTTTTTCCTGCAACTGCTCCAGAAATTCCGTTTTTCCCTCGATCGCGACGTGTTGCATCTATCACCTCGGCTGGCATCGACCGTCAACATGGCGGCCGCATTCAATAGGCTGGGAGCTTACGTCAGCGCCGCATGGCGCCCTACTCAATTGAAGCTTCGTCATGACGCATGTCGGTTATGCATCAACGACGGGACTGCCTGATCGCATCGACGGTTGACAAGATGCGATGCCGGCCTGGTGGCGGGCCGGCACGGCACCTCGGATCACGCCGACGGTCGGCGTTCGAGCAGCACCCCGCACTCACAGTGGTCCGTCCATGGGAATTGGTCAAACAGCGCCATCCGAGCCACGCGATGCGTACGGCTCAACTGCTCGAGATTGACGGCCAGTGTATCGGGGTTGCATGAAATATAGACGATGCGGGAGTAGCGCATCAGCGGCGCACAGCTGTCGGCGTCCAGT
Organism: Salinicola sp.; assembly: GCA_002695065.1. Classification (GTDB taxonomy): domain Bacteria; phylum Pseudomonadota; class Gammaproteobacteria; order Pseudomonadales; family Halomonadaceae; genus Salinicola. The sequence continues at coordinate 22,165 of NZNW01000125.1, forward strand.
CCTGCCCTCGGCGGGTCCACCAGCACGGTGGAGAAGTCGCAATCGGCGAGCCCCATGGCGGCGACACGTCGCCCCTGCTTCTCCCCGCTCAACGCCTGGGCGAACTCCTCGGCCGACATCCGCGCCACATGCACGTTGTCGATGCCATTGGCATCGAGGTTGGCCTGCGCCGACGCCACCGACGTTCGCGAGATCTCGGTGGCGACCACGCGCAGGAAATTCTCTGCAAGCGCCACCGTGAAGTTGCCGTTGCCGCAGTAGAGCTCGACAAGATCGCCCTCGCTTTCGCGGGTCACATCCCGGGCCCAGCTCAGCATCGAACGACAGATCTCGGCGTTGGGCTGGGTGAAGCTGTTCTCGACCTGCTGGTAACGGAGTTCCCGCCCATCCACCTCGAGTCGCTCCCAGACGTGGTCGCGATCCAGCACCAGCCGCTGCTTGCGGGAACGCCCGATCAGCGATACGCCAAGTTCGGCCTGCAGCTCGCGAGCCCGGGTCTCCCACGCGTCATCGAGCGGCTTGTGATAGATCATCGTGACCAGCGACTCACCGCTCAACGTGGTGAGGAACTCGACCTGGAACAGCTTGCGTCGCATCAGCGGCTCGTCCCGGATCGCGTCCAGCAGCCGTGGCATCAGTTCGTTGATACGCTCGCTGGCGACCGGAAAGCGGTCGACGCGGACGACGCGCTGGGCGACGCGGCCTCGCTGAAGCGGTGCCTCCGGGTCGGCCTCGAACATCGCATAGAAAAGATCGTCTCCCTCGTGCCAGACACGGAACTCGGCGCGCATCCGGTAGTGGGAGGGCGGCGATGCGAATACCTCCAACGGTGGCGGTGAAAAGCGGGCGAACTGCCGCTCGATGCGTTGACGCTTGGCTTCGAGCTGGGCGTCGTAACGCGAGGGATCGATATCGAAAATCACCAAACCAGAAATCCTCGGACAAAATTAGCGCAATGGTTCATCAGACATGGGGGCCCACGCTCGGCGGAGCGACCTCGAGGGCGCGCGGCGACGAGTAGCCGAAACGCGTCAGGATCGGTGCCAGACTCTCGACCCGGGGCGCCGTCGCCCAACTGGGCGCCCCGCCCACCTCGCCCGGCGGCGCGGGGATCGACCGGATGTCGCTCAGCACCTGACTCAGTCGGCGGGCTATCGCCGCCCCGGAGTCGATCCAGAGCCTGTCGGGCATCAACGGCTCGAGCAACCCACGCAGCAGCGGGAAGTGGGTGCACCCCAGCACCACGACATCGAGATCCGTCGTCGCCTTCAGCGGCGCAACGGCCAGCTGAAGCGCACGGGCATCGACCGCCCTGCCCGCGAGATGGGACTCGGCCTGGGTGACCAGCGCGTCCGCCGCCACGCGCACCACCCGACAATCCGGCGCATGCTCGGCGATCAGCCGATCCAGGTAAGGCCGGTTGACCGTCGCTCCGGTGGCGAGCAGGCCGATCGTGCGGCTTCGGGATGCCTCGGCCGCCGGCTTGATCGCCGGAACGGTGCCGATGACCGGTATCGGTAGCCGTGCCCTCAGCGCCTCCAGTGCCAGTGTGCTGGCGGTGTTACAGGCCACCACCAGCACGCGGGGCCGCGCCAGCTGGCATGCGTTGACGCAGACGGCGACGATTCTCGCGATAAGCCAGTCGTCACGCTTGGTGCCGTAGGGCAGCGCCGCGTTGTCGCAAAGGTAGCCCAGCGAACAGCCCGATACCCGCCGTCGGATCTCCTCGCTGACGGAGAGTCCGCCGACGCCGGAATCGAAGATGAGGGCGTCAATCATAATCCCGGCCGTCACCGAAATAGCCGAGCAGCGCCTCGATCAGGGCTCGCAGGCGCGCCGGCATGTAGTCGCGTTCGGCGTACAGCAGGTGAATGTCGAGCGGCGGCATCTCGAACGACTCGAGCACGCGAACCAGCTGGCCGGCTCGCTCTTCCGGTGCGGCCAGGGAGGCCGGTTTCAACGTCAACCCCATGCCCAGTACCGCGGCCTCGACCAGCGCCCTGCCGTTGTTGCAGGAGAGTGCCGGTTGCAGCCGGAAGCGATAGATCTCGCCATCGACCCGGAACGGCCAGTAGAGCCCGTGCCTCGACAGGGTGTAGTGCAGACAGCGATGTTCCCTGAGTTCGTGGGGATGCCGTGGCGTGCCGTGGCGCTCGAGATAGGCGGGCGACGCGTAGAGATGCATCGGCATCTGCATCAACGGTCGCGCGATCAGGCTGGAGTCCTCCAGTTCGCCGATTCGCACGACCAGATCGAAATCCTCGGCCAGCGGATCGACGCGGCGATCCTCCAGTACCAGGTCGAGCGATACGGCCGGATGGGCCGCCTCGAAGGCCTGCAGCGCCGGCATCAAGGAACGCGCGCCGAAATCCACCGGCGCGGACAGGCGCAGACGACCGCGGATCTCGCCGCGCTGCTCGCCGATGCCCGCCTCCAGTTCCTGCAGTTCGTCGAGCAGACGGACCACGGTCGCCAGGTAGCGCTCTCCCTCGGCGGTCAGCTGCAGGCGCCGAGTGGTTCGCACCAGCAGCCGCACGCCCAGCATCTCCTCGAGCCGGGAAACCTGCTTGCTGACCATGGCGTTGGAGACGCCCAGCCGCCGGGCACCGCCGGCGAAACTCCCGGCGTCGATGACCGCGCGGAAGACCTGCATCGCTTGCAGTCGATCCATCCTGCCCCCGTCCTGTGGTGCCAGGCGGCCATTCTACGCAAGCGGCGGCGATCGCGCAGCGGTGATCGCCGCCGTGTCAGGCAACGATGGGGGGAAGTGCCAGCCCTACAGCGGTGACGGGGCCTCGCGAAACTCGGTATACAGCTCCGGATACGCCTCCTGCAGCCGCGCCAGCTCGGCGCCCGCCTGGGCGGGCAGTTCGTCGGCGAGGCGCGCGAGATCGTCCTCGTCGAAGTGCTCGCGGATCAGCGGGAACAGCTCTTCCCGCTCGGCACGCAGATAGGCCCGATGCGCTTCCAGGTAGGACTTGAGGTCGTCGGCGAACTTATCCATTGGCATCACGCCGTCCATCAGGATCATGTCGATATCCTGGGAAAGACGCATCAGCTGCTCATGCAGATGCTGATAGTCATCGGCCAGACGCGTACTCAGTTCGTGGATGCCGGATGCCTTCGCCACCAGCTGATCGCTGCAGATACGTTCGAGGGGGATCGTGAATCCGTTCATGTAGTCGAGAATATAATCCACGACTTCTCGAATCAGGCGGAAGTCAGGACGCTCGCCGTCCGCCAGTGTCTTGTGCTTGAGTTGCAACACATGCAGCAGGCGCGCCATGTTGGCATGGTCCTGACGCAGTTGGGTCAGCATGGGCATGGTGAGTCTCCTGTCCGTGAAGCGCGGAGTCGAGTGACGCCCGTCGCCTTGTCAGCCTAGTGTAGCGTCTGTCGACGACCTTGGCGCCGATACCCGTCTCGACGGTTCGTCACCGCTGTTGCCAGGGTGGACGAAGGCGTCTCCACCCCACCGTCCGAGTCGACGATGTGCGCCGTGGATTACCTCTGCCAGATACCGACAAACGAGCCTCGAACGACATCTCTATCGATGATCGATTGGGTCTGCCTTCAGCGACAGGCTAGAATTTCCTACCCTAGCGGTTTTTTCGATAAACGCTCTACGCCTAACGTCTGAATCGCTGTAGCGAAATGTACCGTTTCGTTGCCGTCAGCCAGCCTGGAAGCCCCATGGACCTATTTGCCGACGACGCCTCCCGAGGCGCCCCCCAGCCGGACAGTGCACCCCTCGCCTACCGCCTGCGTCCGCGCACGCTCGATGACTACATCGGCCAGCAGGCGCTGGTCGGCCCCGGCAAACCGCTGCGACGCATGGCCGAGACCGCCAGCGTGCGCTCGATGATCCTGTGGGGTCCTCCCGGGGTCGGCAAGACCACGCTGGCGGAGATTCTCGCCGAAGCCTCCGGCGCCCGGCTGGAGCAACTGTCGGCGGTGATGGCGGGCGTGAAGGAGATCCGGGCGGCGGTCGAGCGAGCCCGGGAGGGCCAGATGCGCGATCGCCGGACCCTGCTGTTTCTGGACGAAATCCATAGGCTCAACAAGAGCCAACAGGATGCCCTGCTACCCCACGTCGAATCCGGGCTGCTGACGCTGATCGGCGCCACGACCGAAAATCCCTCCTTTGAGGTCAACTCGGCGCTGCTCTCGCGGGCGCGGGTCTATGTACTGAAAGCCCTCGACGAGAGCGAGCTGATCACGGTGCTCAAGCGCGCGCTCGGCAACGAGACACTCGGGCTGGGGCAGCGCAATATCCGCGCCAGCGACGAAACGCTATCGATTCTGGCGAGGGCGGCCTCCGGCGATGCGCGTCGTGCCCTCGGCCTGCTCGAGACCGCCTGCGACTTCGTCAAGAGCGACGAGCACGGCGAGATCCTCGACCGCGACGCCGTGATCGAGGTGATCGGGCACCAGGCGGCGGCATTCGACAAGCAGGGAGAGCACTATTACGACGTGCTGTCGGCCATTCACAAGTCGGTTCGCTCGTCGCGTCCCGATGCCGCGCTACTGTACGTCGCCCAGTTCATCAGTGGCGGTGGCGATCCGCTGGATGTCGTCAGGCGCCTCGCGGCGATCGCCTCGGAGGATGTCGGCAACGCCGATCCGCGCGCGCTGCCGCTGGTGATAGCGGCGTGGGACGCCTATCTGCGGCTGGGCGACTACGAGGGGCAGCGCGCCATCGCCCATGCCGTGATCCACCTGGCGGTCGCCCCGAAAAGCAACCGCATCGATCAGGCCTGGAGTCAGGCCAAGGCGTTCGTCGCCGAACACCCCGACATGGAAGTGCCCATCTATCTGCGCAATGCCCCTACCGAGCTGATGTCTTCGCTGGGTTACGGCGAGGGCTATCGCTACGCCCACAACGAGCCCGACGGCTACCCGGCCGGCCACAGCCATGACTGCTGGCCGTCGAACCTGCCGAAGACACGCTTCTACGCTCCCAGCGACCACGGCCAGGAGAAGCGGTTCCAGCAGATGCAGGCATGGCGCGAGGAGCTGGACCGCCAGGCGGACGGCGGGTCCTGAGAGACATCGCCTGCCGCTAAAGACATTCGCCCCGCCGCGGGTGACCACGACGGGGCGAGTCCAGCGGCGAACGCGGCGTTACGGCGTCGCGGGCGACTGCTCCCGAATCACGTCCGCGCCCTCGGGCGGCTGAAACTGGAACTGGGCCGGATCGATATCGACATTGGTCTGGGCGTTGTCGAAATCGATCGCGGTGCGCTGGCCCGTGCTGTCGGTCATCTGCAGCGCATCGAGTTGCTCGCCGTAGAAGGTCAACTTGAGCTGCTCGAACAGCGTATCGTTGGCCTGCGGCACCAGCGTGAAGGTCTCGCTGGCGCCCTGCTGCTGCCGCGTGACGTCGTAGTTGTCGGCCAGCTCCGAAGCACTCCCGGAGAGCAGCAGCGCCGGCGTATGGGTGACCCGGTCGTCCAGCGGCTGGATCGTGACCTGCTCGAGATCGGGATCGTAGAGCGACACTTCGTCGCCGTCGGAAACGACCAGTTGCCGGTAGGGTTCGTTCACTTCCCAGCGGAAATGCCCCGGACGAGACAGCCACATGTGGCCGCTGGTGTCCTGCAGGCTGGAGCCCGAGGCATCCAGAATCCGCTGCTCGAAATCCGCGGAATAGGTCTTCAGCGGCTCGAGCAGGTGGGTCAGGCGATCGGCGGACGCTTGATCCGCCAGTGCCGACTGCGTCATCAATACCGGCGCCAGCAACAGCGATCCGGCCAGAGCCAACGTCTTCATCTTGCGCATGGAAATTCCTTATCGGGAATCGTCGACCCGAGGTCGGCGATCATGAATCTGGTGAATGCTAGGACAACGAAACGGCCACGGGGTTTACTTCCCCGCGGCCGCTGGCGCGATCAATGCCCGACGGGCGGCGGCGCCAATACTTCCCGGGAGCCGTTGTTGCCCATGGACGAAACGACGCCCGCCTGCTCCATCGCCTCGACCAGTCGAGCCGCCCGGTTGTAGCCGATCTTGAAACGGCGCTGCACGGCGGAGATCGACGCCCGGCGGCTCTCGGTGACGAACTGGACCGCCTCGTCGTAGAGCGCGTCCTGCTCGGCATCGTCGCCATCGCCCCCCCCCTCGGCCTCGAGTCCGGCCAGCGCATCGGCGGAGACGCCGCCGGAGAGAATCTCCTCGATGTACTCGGGCTCGCCACGGCGCTTCCAGTCCTCGACGATGCGGTGGACCTCGTCGTCATCGACGAAGGCGCCGTGGACGCGCTGCGGCATGCCTGCCCCCGCCGGCAGATAGAGCATGTCGCCATGCCCCAGCAGGTTCTCGGCGCCGCCCTGGTCGAGAATGGTGCGGGAGTCGATCTTGGACGAGACCTGGAACGCCATGCGCGTCGGGATGTTGGCCTTGATCAGCCCGGTCACCACGTCGACCGACGGCCGCTGGGTGGCCAGGATCAGGTGAATGCCCGCCGCACGCGCCTTCTGGGCCAGGCGCGCGATCAGCTCCTCGACCTTCTTGCCGACGATCATGAACATGTCGGCAAACTCGTCGATCACCACGACGATGTAAGGCAGCTTCGCCAGCGTCGGCGGCTGCTGGTGCATCTCCCACGGCTGCGGCTCCCATAACGGGTCCTGAACCTGGGCGCCGTGACTCTCGGCTTCATCGAGCTTGGCATTGAAGCCGGCGATGTTACGCACGCCCATCGCCGCCATGAGCTTGTAGCGTCGCTCCATCTCGGCGACACACCAGCGCAATGCGTTGGCCGCCTCCTTCATGTCGGTCACGACCGGTGCCAACAGATGCGGAATGCCGTCGTAGACCGAAAGCTCCAGCATCTTGGGGTCGACCATGATCATCCGGACCTCGTCCGGGGTCGCCTTGAGCAGCATCGACACCAGCATGGTATTGATTCCCACCGACTTGCCGGAGCCGGTGGTGCCGGCAACCAGCAGATGGGGCATCTTGTTGAGGTTGGCGACCACCGGCTTGCCGCCGATATCGTGCCCGAGCGCCAGCGTCACCGGCGATTCGGCATGCTGATAGACATCCGAGTCCAGCACCTGGCGAATGCGAATCATCGCCCGATGCGGGTTGGGGATCTCGATCCCCACGGTCGGCTTGCCGGGAATGATCTCGACCACGCGCACGCTCTTGACCATCAGCGAGCGAGCCAGGTCCTTGGCCAGGTTGCTGATCTTGGAAACCTTCACCCCAGCCGCCGGACGGATTTCGAAACGGGTGATGACCGGCCCCGGCCAGGTCTCCACCACCTCCGCCTTGACGCCATATTCGCGAAGCCGCATCTCGAGCAGTTCGGCCATGTCCTCCAACTGCTCCGGCGAGTAGTTCGGCTGCTCGGGATCGGCGGGCGTGGTCAGGCGAATCGACGGCAGGTTACCGCTCGGCTCCGGCAGATCGTCCATCACCGGGCGCTGGCTCTGCAGATGCTCGACGGTCCACAGCGTCGGTTGATCCTCGGCAGCCGCCCTGGCCTGATCCGCGGTGGCCAGCGGGCCTTCGCCGCTGGGCGCCGCAATCGGAGCGGCCGGTGTCGCCGGATCGGGACGAGCGACGCCGGGCGATGGCGGGACCGGCGGCTGACGCTCCGGCGAAACCGAGCCAGCCACGTCCTCGCGGTCATCGTCGGCGATTTCGAAGCTCGGCTCCTGACGCTGCCGCGAAGCCCACTCGTGGGGTCGCGCCTCGCGATTCGGCGGTGACGATAGCGCCGGGTCCGCCGGAATCTCGCCACTCTCCGCTTCGATATCGCTCCAGTCGACACCGGCGCGCCGGCGCTCCAGCCCTTCCGGTTCGCTCGCGGGCAGGCCCTGGGTTGGCGCATCGGGTTCGTCGTCAGGCCGGGGCGTGGTAGGGCCCCGATCCGGGACCGGATCGTTACGCTCGGCGCGAATTCCCCACTGCTGGACCGGCGCATCGTCATCATGCGCCGAGACGCCGTTGACCGGCGGTTCGGGGCGACGGCCATCGATGTCGCCGCGCGTCGCCGCGTTCGACGGGGCTGCCGTGTCGGCAGCATCAGTTGGCGAGGGCGGAATGTCGCCGGCCGGTGCCTGGAAGGCGTCGGGTATTCGCCGACGTGTGACGTCGGCGCGGAAAGGCGTCCTTTCCGATCGAGCAGCCGATTCGGCCTCCGATTCGGCCTCCGAATCGGCTGGCGTCGCCGCGGCCGTCAATGCCGACGAGGTCGCGGGCGTGACCGCCGAATCGTCGGTTGCCGATATCCGGCCCGGCATCGCCGGGTCGGAAGACGACGGCCGGCTCGGTTCGCCACGCGCTGCCCCCCGGGATGGCGCATCGGCGTCGGCGCCTGGCAGACGTCCCAACGTCGGCTCGCGGGATTCGTCGCGCTGCTGACGAGCGGTGTAGGATGCCTCCGGGCGCTTGGCGGAGGGGGTTCGCGCCGGGACGTCCCAGGGAATATCGGTCCGGCCATCGTGGCGCCACATCGAGGTGTCCTGACGCTCCGAGCCCTCCGCCGCACCGACGACATTTTCCCAGCCCGGCTCCTGGCGCGACTGATACGAACGCTCCAGCTCGTCGTCATCCCACCGTTCCAGGTCGGGCGCCTTGTGCCATGGCAGCCACTTGGCCCACCAGGCGGTCCTGGCAGGCTTTTCTTCCTCTTCCGCCACGGCCGCATCGGGTCGATCGTCAGGGCGAGCGTGGCTGGCCGGCTCGGCCGCAGCCTTGTCGAGCCGCCGGCTCTCCCGCGCCTCACGGCGCTCGCTCGCGCGCGACTTCGTCCAGTGAAACAGCCGATTCAACGAACTGCCGAGTTCGTCCATCACCGTCAACCATGACATGCCGGTGAACAACGTGAAGCCCGACATGAATGCCGCGATGGCGATCAGGGTGGTCCCCCGCACCCCCACCAGGGCGGTCAGTGAATTGGCAATGCCACGCCCGAGAATGCCCCCCGCCTGGTTGGGGAGATCACTGGCGGCACTGTAGAAGTGGAGGTCGCCCAGCGTGGTCGTGCTCATCAGCAACAGCAGCAGCCCGCCGGTGTGGACGGCCAGCGCCATCGGATCCCAGGCTATCTGGACCTGGGTCTGACGCATCAGTCGCCAGGCGCCCAGTCCGAACATGCCCGGCCACCAGAGCGCGCTGGCGCCGAACAGCGAATAGAGCACATCGGACAGCCAGGCGCCGATCTTGCCCATCCAGTTCGAAACCGACTGGTCCGGCCCGCTGTGCGACCATCCCGGATCCGTCGGTGTATAGCTGAACAGCGCCAACAGCAGAAATACGCAGATGGCGAGCAGCAGAATCACGGCGCCCTCGCGAGTCACGCCCTGCAGGCGCATGATCACGTGGCGCGCCTGCTCCCTGGCTTGCGCTTGCGTTGACGAACGACGGCTCTTCTTGGCCGAACTCTTGGCACTCAAATGATCAACCCCCTCGCGCCCGGTCTGGCGTGGCGTAGCGCAGTCAACTGCCTTGCCGCTGGCGGCATTCCATTCCGCTCGCGGCATTGGCGATCAATGACCGAACCCGTGGCGGGTCCGGTGCTTTCAACCCGCCATCATACCGGGGCCCGCGCCGACATCACAGGGGGCGCGGGTTGCATGGGGCGTCGACCGATTCGGCGGCGCCGGATCAAGCCGGCAGCGACTCCTCGGAGGTCGCGTGTCGTGTCAGACCGGTCGCAGGGCCAGAGAGAGCCGGTTCATGCCGGTCGAATGCCTGGCCGTCACGCAGCCGGAACACCGATACGGTCTCTGCCAGCCGTCGGCTCTGCTCGTTCAACTGCTGAGTCGAAGCGCTGGATTGACGAACCAGCGCCGCGTTGCTCTGGGTGGTCTCGTCGATCTGCGAAATGGCCAGGTTGATCTGCTCGATACCGTGGGACTGCTCTTCGGACGCCAGCCGGATCTCGGAGATCAGCGTACTGATGCGCTCGACCTGCGACACGATCTCCGAAACCCGCTGTCCCGCCTCCGCGGCCCGAAGGTTGCCGTTGTCGACCTCGTCGACGGTGCGCCCGATCAGCGCCTTGATCTCCTGCGCCGAGGTCGAGCAGCGTTCCGCCAGGCCCCGCACCTCCTGCGCGACCACGGCGAAGCCCCTGCCATGCTCGCCGGCCCTGGCGGCCTCGACGGACGCATTCAGCGCAAGCAGGGTGGTCTGGAAGGCGATGCCATCGATCACACCGACCACCTCGGATATCTGCTTCGCCATCCCGACGATGCGCTGCATGGCTTCCGACGTGGCTTCGACCGTGCTCTGGGCCTCCCCCGCCGCCAGCACGGTGCGTCGGGTCTGCTCGTCGCTCTCCTGCGCTCGCTGCGTGTTCTGGCGCACGGTCGCGTTGATCTCTTCGGTGCTGGCGGCGGTCTGTTCGAGGCTCGCCGCCTGGGACTCGGTACGCGAGGAGAGTTCGGCATTCCCCGAGGCCAGCTCCTGGGTGTGGCTCTCGGTCTGCACGACCGCGTGACGCACCTGTCCCACGATGCGCTCGAGGCCATCGCCGATACCGTTCATGGCCCCGACCAACTGGCCGATCTCGTCGCGACGACGCGTCTCGATTCGCTGGGACAGATCCCCTTCCGCCAGCGCCTGGGCCAGGCCGACGGCACGATTCATCGGTTTCGTGACCAGCCGCTTGGCGATCCAGTAGAGCGTCAGACTCAACGCCGCCGCCAGCACCAGGGCGATCAGCAGGAAGCGATCGCGCGCGGCGATGACACCGGCTTCGATCTCGTTGACCGACACCGAGCCCACGATGATCCACTGCCACTCGGGATAGCGGGAGTACAGCGCCAGGCGCTGGTCGCCGCTGCCGGAGACATAGCTGATTTCGCCGGAGGCCTGATCGAACAGTGGCGCGAAGGCATCGGCGTCTGCGGAATTCAACAGGTTCTGTCCTTCGAAGGGGCCTCCCGCGATGACCTCGCCCTTGCGATCACCGGCGGCCGAAATCAGCATGGTGTAGCCGGCGCTGCCGATCCCCATCGCACGGATGCGGTTCTGGACCTGACCCATCTCGGCGCTGATGTCGACACCCACGAACAGCGCGCCGACCACCTTGCCGTCGCCATCCTGTATCGGCTGATATTTGGTGATGTAGGAGGTGCCGAAGAGCTTGGCGAGTCCGATATAGGGTTGGTTGGCCATCAGCTTGGCGTAACTCTTGGATTCCCGGTTGAGCAGTGTCCCCATCGCCCTCTCGCCGTTCTGGTCCTTGAGAGAGGTCGCGATGCGCACGAAGTCGTCACCGTCACGCGCGAAGATGGTCGCTGGCGTGCCGGTCTGCGCGCTGAAACGATCGAGCTTCCAGGTGTTGTCGTTGAGCACCTCGAGCCCGTCCCTGAGGGTCGGGGTCTGGCGTCCGGAGACCTCGACGCGCTGATCCGGGCTCAGCGCGAACCGCCCCGAATACTGGTCCGAGAAGATATTGAGGAACCGGTCCGCCTGTTGCTGGAGGCTGTAATCGAACAGCGACAGCATGGCGGAGACCGACTCCTGCTGGGTCTTCAACTCGTGGGTCGTGGCCTCGCGCAGTTGCGATGTGCTTGCCTGGGCCATGGCGAAAGCCAGCCCCATGAGTACGACGACCTGCAATAAGGCGACGATGATGGCCAGTTTGGTGCCGATACTGGCATGGCGAAGACGCTGTCGGAGTGCTGCCATGATTCTTTCCACAATTTGAGGAGTCGTGAATCTATCGGCGCAGGTCGGCAAATTCTTGATGCCACTTTCAGCGAAGAGATGGCGAGAACCATCGCTCCGGTGTTTGATATGCTGTGGACCGCTCTCCCATCAGGTCCCTGCATGCTGCCCTGGCTACCTCCTCACCTCGTCGCCTTTCCACCGGTTTCCCAAGCGCTTGATGAACCGGACGGCCTGCTGGCCGCGGGGGGCGGACTGACACCGGACTGGCTGTTGTGCGCCTACCGCCAGGGCATCTTTCCCTGGTATGCAGAGGGCCAGCCAATCCTGTGGTGGTCTCCCGATCCACGCATGGTGCTCTTCCCCGAAGAGATACGGGTCCGCAGGAGTCTGGCCAAGCGGCTTCGCAATGGTGGCTTCACGGTAACGTTCGACCACGCCTTCGGACGGGTCATCGCCGCCTGCGCGGAGACTCGCGCGGATGCGGAAGGAACCTGGATCGACGACGCCATGCGACAGGCCTATCTCGACCTTCACCGCATGGGGCACGCGCACAGCGTCGAGGTCTGGCAGGCGGAAACACTGGTGGGCGGCCTTTACGGCCTGTCGATCGGTCGCATCTTCTTCGGGGAGTCGATGTTCAGCCGCGTTCCCGACGCCTCGAAAGTCGCCCTGGTACAGCTGGCG
>NZNW01000126.1 GCA_002695065.1 Salinicola sp.
AGCACCGCACCTCGGTCACCGGCATTCTGCGCCAGTACCGCCAGGCCGAAAGTGAAACTGCTGATCAACAGCAGGAAGGTCTCGACCATCACGAAGGGCAGGTCGAAAATTTCCTGAGATGTCGGGCCGCCAGCCGTCGCCTTGGCCAGTACGCCGAAGGTCGCGAACAAGGTACCGAAGATCACCAGGTCGCTCATCAGGTAGACCCAGAACCCGAAGACCTTCATTGCGCTCGCGTCGTGGTGCTCATGCCCATCCTGGGCATGAGCGTCATGTTGCTTGATTGTGTCGGTTGCCATGATTAAGCCTGCACCTCCAACCGTTGGTAGTATTCACGTTCGGTCTTTTCGACCTCCGCGGCGCTGACGTGGTAGTCGGTATCGTTATTGAAGATACGGAACATGAACGTCACGAACATGCCGATGGCCCCCAGACCCGCCAGCCACCAGATGTGCCAGATCAACGCAAAGCCGAACAACAAGGCAAACAGCGACAGGATCGGGCCTTCCGCCGTGTTCCTGGGCATGTGAATGTCCTCGAACTTGGTCGCCAGCTCGCGCTTGAAGCCACCCGGCTGCTGCTTCATCTCCCAGTAGCTATCGATGGACGCGACATCTGGCAGGTAAGCGAAGTTGTAGTTCGGGGGCGGAGAGGAGGTAGACCACTCCAGCGTACGCCCATCCCACGGATCGCCTGTCAGATCACGGTTCTTCTCGCGATCGCGAATACTGACGACAAGCTGGATCACGATGCAGGCAATGCCGCAGGCGATGATCACGGCGCCAAACCAGGCCACGATCATCAGCGGCTGCCACTCGGTCTGTTCGTAGGACTGCATCCGGCGCATGGCACCGAAGAAGCTCAGCGCATACAGCGGCATGAACGCGACGTAGAAGCCGATCAGCCAGCACCAGAAGGAGCGCTTGCCCCATTTTTCACTCAGCGTGAAGCCGAAGGCTTTCGGGAACCAGTACGTGAAGCCGGCCATCATCCCGAACACCACGCCGCCGATGATGACGTTATGGAAGTGAGCGATGACGAAGAGCGTGTTGTGTAGCACAAAGTTCGCCCCCGGCACGGCCAGCATGACACCGGTCATACCGCCCAGGGTAAAGGTGATGATGAAACCGATCGTCCAGAGTACCGGCGTCGTGAACTGGATGCGCCCGCGATACATGGTGAACAGCCAGTTGAAGATCTTCACGCCCGTGGGTATGGCGATGATCATCGTTGCAATGCCAAAGAAGGAATTTACATCAGCACCCGCGCCCATGGTGAAGAAGTGGTGCAGCCAGACGGTGAACGACAAAAATGCGATCACGACGGTGGCCCAGACCATGGTCTTGTAGCCGAACAGACGCTTCTTGGTAAAGGTCGCGATGACCTCGGAGAAGACACCGAACGCCGGCAAGATCAAGATGTAGACTTCCGGGTGGCCCCAGGCCCAGATGAGGTTGACGTACATCATCTGGCTGCCGCCCATATCATTGGTGAAGAAGTGCATGCCCAGATAGCGATCCAGAGTCAGCAGGGCAATGGTCACGGTCAGGATCGGGAACGACAAAATGATCAGCACGTTGGTGCAGAGCGCCGTCCAGGTGAAGATCGGCATGCGAAACAGGGACATGCCCTTGGTGCGCATTTTCAGGATGGTGACGAAGAAGTTGATCCCCGTCAGCGTGGTCCCGATACCCGATATCTGCAATGCCCAGATCCAATAGTCGACCCCAACGCCTGGACTGTATTTCAACTCCGATAGCGGCGCGTAGGCCAGCCAGCCGGTCTTGGCGAACTCGCCGATAACCAGAGACATGTTCACCAGAATCACGCCCACCGCGAACAGCCAGAAACTCAGGTTGTTCATGAACGGGAAGGCCACGTCGCGAGCGCCGATCTGCAGCGGCACGACCAGATTCATCAAACCGATGACCATGGGCATGGCGACGAAGAAGATCATGATGACACCGTGGGCGGTGAAGATCTGATCGTAGTGTTCGGGAGGCAGATAGCCCTCGGCGCCACCGGCAGCAATGGCTTGCTGCGTTCGCATCATGATCGCATCGGCGAAGCCGCGAATCAGCATGACGAGCGCAACGAGGAAGTACATCACACCGATCTTCTTGTGATCGATGGACGTTACCCATTCGGTCCAGAGATAGCCCCATTTGCGATAATAGGTAATCAGACCGACGATCAGCGCACCGATGATCCCGATGGCCACCGCGGTGACCATGATGATCGGTTCGTGAAATGGAATCGAATCTAAGCTGAGTTTTCCGAACATGACGTTACTCCGCTGCCTGCGCACTCATGGGCATTGAAGACTCCCGTGCTTCGTTGTGCTCGCCATGACTGTCGCTGCCGCCATGACTCGCTTTGTAACTTTTGATCAGGTCGCCGTAGAAATCGGGCGAAACCTGAGAGAAATACTCCACCGGATGGGCAATGGAAGGCTCGGCGATCTGTTCATAGTCTTCCGGGAACATCATGGTGTTGGGTGACTGCTTGATCTTGTCGACCCATGCCTGGAAATCCGCATCCGACGTTACGTGTGTGTCGAACAGCATTTCCGAGAAGCCTTCGCCGCTGTACGCGGTCGAACGGCCACGGAAGGTGCCGATCTCGTTGCCTTCGAGATAGACATCGTTGTCCATGCCGGCCATGGCGTAGATCTGGCTACCCAGCGTCGGAATCATGAACGAGTTCATGACGGTACCGGAGGTCACGCGGAAGTGAACCGGCGTATCCACCGGAATGGCCAGCTCATTGATGGTGGCAATGCCTTCGTCCGGATAGATGAACAGCCATTTCCAATCGAGCGAGATCGCATCGATCGTCATGGTTTCCTCTTCACTGGCAATCGGCTTGTGCGGATCGTAAGAGTGCGACGTCTGCCATGTCAGGATGGCAAGAAAGAAAATGATGACGCACGGAATGGCCCAAACGAAGACCTCGATGATGTTCGAGTGCTCCCAGTTTGGCGTGTACTTGGCCGCGAGATTGGTTCCGCGATATTTCCAAGCAAACAGAATAGTCATCACGATGACCGGAATGACCACGATCAGCATCAAACCGAAGGCCGTGATGATCAGCGATTTCAGACCCTGACCAATCTCGCCGGTCGGATCCATCAGCGCTGAGCCACAGCCACTCAACAATAATGGCGCGGTTAACCACGTCATCACACTCAAATACTTGAGGGAGTTCCTTTTTCTCATCTCACGACCCCAGTGGAGGAAAGCTTTTCGGCCCTGCAACAATCGGTTAGCGGCCTGCATCATACGCCGCTAGCCAGGGCTGACAACTCTGACACGACGCGCAATGGCGTACCGAAGCATCGGACGTCGCCAACGAAGTAGGGATTTCGCGGTCGGCATTGTACCGAAAAAATGACTTTTGATCAGACGCTGGCGGGAAACTCCGCGTCAGTGTGGCGATATGTCGCAGACTGACGCGGCCCATTTCTCGATGTCACATCAGCGTAGCGCAACCTCGGGGTAAACCGAGCAGTATTTCGAAATCCCGAGCGATAAACATATCGGCATGCAGGCTGGATGGCTCGGATCATGATATTCCGTAGGTTCGCATAATATATATTATGTTAAATACGCTGCGCGCGTATTGTCTTGCACGCACCGGCATGTCGAATCCCTGGATGACGATCCACCCCGTCCGGGTGAATTCTTGTCCGGTGGTTCCTTCCAGCGCTAACGCGTAGAATGTGGCCCTCTCGATGCTTACCGGGAAGTTCGATGCTCGATTCGGATGTGCTGCTCAAACAGGCAGATCAACAGTGTCAGGAACGCGGCGTACGCTTTACGCCGATCCGCCGTCGCGTACTGGAAATGATCTCCAGTACGCCAGGTGGTCTCAAGGCCTACGATCTGCTGGATCGTCTGTCGGACGAACATGCGTCCGCGAGACCGCCGACGGTCTATCGGGCACTGGATTTCCTGATCGAGCAAGGTTTGGTCCATCGCATCGAATCGCTCAATGCCTACATTGCCTGCCCGTGCCCCGAACACGTCCACCGGTTCCAGTTGCTGATCTGCCGTCACTGCGGACGTGTCGAGGAACTGCATCAGGAAGCCGTCGGTGAAATGCTGGCATCCACGGCACGGGAACGCGGGTTCACGATCCAGCGCCAGACCATCGAGCTGCTCGGCGCCTGCGACGCCTGTCTCGAAAAGGTCTGATCACGCTAAGCTCATCTCCAGCTCGACGGAACTCTCATGTCCGATTTCTTTCACGATCTCGAGCGTTCATCATCCGGCGCTCGGGTAGCCATCGGCGATCTGCTCACGGCGGCCAGATGGAACGTCGATGGACTGATTCCCGCCATCGCGCAGCAACACGATAGCGGCGAGGTGCTGATGATGGCGTGGATGAACCGCGCGGCGCTGGAGGAAACGCTGGCCACCGGGCGTGTCTGCTACTGGTCCCGCTCCCGGCAGGCGTTCTGGCGCAAGGGTGAGACATCGGGCCAGCAGCAGCATCTGGTCGAGGCGCGTCTCGACTGCGATGGCGACACCTTGCTGCTCAAGGTGGACCAGTCGGGGCCCGCCTGTCATACCGGTCGACGTCACTGTTTCTACCTGCGCCTGACCCCGGGATTCGGTGAAGTCGACAGTGAGCCCCTGATTTCACCGGACACGCTCTACGGCCACAAGCGCTGATATCCGCCGTGATCGCCAAGATAGCCACCTGGCTGTTTACCGGTCTGATTCAACTCTACCGCTACGGTATCAGCCCGCTGATCGGACCACGCTGCCGGTTCTGGCCGACCTGCTCGAATTACGCGCTGGAGGCCATTCGGTTGCACGGGCCCTGGCGTGGCATTGGGTTGGCCATCCGTCGCATCCTGAAATGTCACCCTTTTCATCCAGGCGGCGTCGACCCGGTACCCGACCCCCACCACCGGAAGTGTCCGTGTCGCCGGGCAGACCACCAGGAGTAGGCGCCGGGCGGCGCGATCAATGCACCGCTCGGCTGTCCCGGGCCTCGCGAGCGATGGCGTAGATGCTTTCGATCATCGCATGCAGCCCGTTGCTGCGCGTCGGCGACAGGTGCTTGTCGAGCCCGAGTTCCGCCAGGAACCTGGGCTCCCCGTTCAGAATTTCATCGGGTTCACGATCGTCGTAGATCCGCATCAGGATCGCGATCAGCCCGCTGACGATGGCGGCATCCGACGTCGCGCGAAAGCGCAACCGCCCCGCTTCTTCCGTGGCGCGCAACCAGACGTTGGACTGGCAGCCTTCGATCTTGTATTTCGCCACCTTGTCCTGTTCGGGATATTCCGGAAGCTGGCGCCCCATATCGATGATGTACTGGTAGCGATCCATCCAGTTATCGAAGATCGAGAACTCATCCAGCAGCTCGGCCTGGGCCTGCCCAATACTCATTAGCGTCTCCTAGTCGAATGTTTGCATTATAGAGGTTGTACGATCCGATCCCCATAGTCTGACTTCTTTCATTACATAGAGATTTTTACGTATACACCTTACGTAAATCGCCTATGCTAGGTCCCAGGAGCCATCAGAAGCTCCGGCATCACTCGCAACGCAAGGGAACCAGACATGGCACGTAACGGAATCCGCTATGACGACGTCTGCCGCGCTATCGATACACTCCAGCAGCGTGGGGAGGCGGTCAGCGTTCAGAAGGTCCGTGAATTTCTCGGTACCGGCAGCTATACCACCATCAGCGATCATCTCCGCGAATGGCGACTACGCCAGAGTGGCGACTCGGTACAGGCCATTCCCCGCAATCTAGAACGCCCCGAGGGGCTCGATGCCTGGGTTGCCGATATCTGGGACAAGGCCCAGCAGGCCGCGTACGAGAAGCTAGCGGTCTACCGTCAGGAAGCCGACGAGCAGATTCGCGAGGCGGACGAAGCCAGCCACCAGGCAAGACGCCAGTGCGAGGATGCCGAACAGCGGCTGCAGGCGCTCAACGAGCACATGCTGCGCGTTCAGGAGCGTTTCGAGAGCAAGACCACCGAAGCCGCGCATCTCCAGGCCGAGCTGCAATCGCTGCAATCCGCCCAGAGCCAGCAGCAGAAACGCATCGTGCAACTCGAGCAGACCTGCCAGCGCCATCAGGCCAGCCTGGAGCAGGCGGAACAGCAGCATCGCGACGCGATGGCCAAGCAGCACCAAGCCAACCAGGCCAAGCTCGCCCAGGAAGAGAAGCGCCACGAGTCCGCGGAGTCACGGCTGATGAGCCTGCTGGAGGACGCGCGCCAGGAGCGCCTGAAGCAGGAGAAGCAGTATGAACAGCGCCTCGCGTCGTTGGATCAGCGATGCGAGCGGCTGCAGCAGGATCTCTCCGAACAACGCCGTCAGTACGGCCAGCTTCAGGAGTCCCTGCGCGCCGACAAGGTGCACATGGAACAGGCCGAGAGTGAAAAGCGCGTCAGCGACGACCGCGTCAAATCCATGCAACAGGAGCGCCAGCGCCTGGAGAGCGAGCTCAAGAATCTGCGTGCGGCCAATCGCGAGCTGCACGACAGACTGTCCCGCGCCGCCCTGCCCCCTACGGCCAGCTGATTTCGGGCTCGCCGATCACTCCTCGATCGGCAGCAGCCCCACCTCTTCGTAGTAACGCCGCGCTCCGGGATGCAGGGGCGCGGTCATCCCTTCTCTGGCCATCTTGGCTGCCGTCAGCGTCGCCAGCGACGGATGTGACCGACGCAGCGCCTCCAGATTCTCGAACACGGCCTTGACCAGCCGATAGACATCGTCGTCGTCGACGTCCGCTCGCGTCATCAGGGTCGCCCTGACGCCAAAGGTCGTCGTGTCATCGGGCGTATTGGCATAAGTGCCGCCAGGAATCACGGTGACGCTGTAATATGGCGCGGCCTCGATCAGATGGGCGACGTCGGGGCCGGACACATCGACCAGATGGGCACCGCACCGTCGGGTCGCTTCCTCGATGGCCTGCGACGGATGGCCGACGACGTAGAAAAATGCGTCCAGCTTGCCGCTGCACATGACCCGAGTCATATCTTCCGGTTTCAGCTCGCTGGCCAGGGCGAAGGCGCCTTCCGTCTTGCCTTTGACGGCCAGCAAGGCGTTCAGCGTGGCGCGGTGGCCTGAACCCGGATTGCCGACGTTGACACGCTTGCCCAGGAGGTCGTCGAACTCGCGGATATCGGCCGGCTTGGCCACGACGGTGAACGCTTCGGCGTGCAGCGAGAACAGAGTTCTCAGATCGGGGCTGGGACCGTTGTCGTAGAACTGGGCGGTGCCTTCGAAGGCCGCGTACTGAACATCCGACTGGACGATGCCGAAAGCGAGATCGCCGTTGCGAACGCTGTTGGCGTTATAGAACGACCCACCGGTCGGCAGCGCCCGGCAGGTGGCCCCGGTCGCCTGCTGGTAGAGCTGGCAGATGGCCGTTCCGGTCGGGAGATAGACCCCGGACGCGCCCCCCGTCCCGATGACGATGGGCGAACCGGCCCATACCGGGACGGACCAGAGCAGCGAGACCAGGGCCAGGCAACCGAACTGAAACCGCTTCGTCGACATGGGCGCTTCCTCTCCTCTTCGCTGCGCAATCCGGCCGATACAGGCAGGTTGCTGTCATCCGGATTATCGGCTGCAGCGAAAGAAGCTGAAACTCGCGGCCGGGCCGACCTACCTCCGGGGCGCTCGCCAAAACGCGAAGAGCGCCCGTGACGAGCGCTCTTCGCGGGAGACGGTGGTGGCAAGCGTGCTGGCCTGCGAGCCACGGCGAGTCTCAGTAGTAGGCGTTGGTGGTATCGGTATGGTCGGTGACGTCGCGGATGCCGGCCAACTCCGGAATTCGCTCCATCAGCGTCTTCTCGACGCCATCCTTGAGGGTGAGGTCGACTGCCGCGCACCCCTGGCAACCGCCACCGAACTGCAGCACCGCGATCTGCTCCTCGGTCAGCTGGATCAAGCGGATTTCACCGCCATGGGACGCGAGCCCAGGGTTGATCTCGCTGTAGAGGATGTAGTTGACGCGATCCTCGAGCGGGCTGTCGGCGTTGACCTTCGGCATCTTGGCGTTGGGCGCCTTGATGGTGAGCTGGCCACCCATGCGGTCCGCGTTGAAATCGACGACGGCCTCTTCCAGAAACGGCACGCTGTTCTTGTCGAGATAGACGCTGAACTTCTCCAGCTCCACCCGCTCGTCGCTGGGCTCCTCCTCGCCCGGGCGGCAGTAGGCAAGACAGGTCTCGGCATAGGGGGTGCCGGGCTGGGTGATGAAGACGCGCACGGCGATGTCGTCGACGTTCTGCTTGGCCAGCAACTCGGCCAGGTACTCCTGGCCGCTTTCGGTGATCTGAATCGGTTGGCTCATGAGACTGGGAACTCTGCTTGAGATGTACCGTCATGGTAGGAAAAAGCGCGCGCCAAGACAATCCCGAGTGATTTAGTCAGGCTTGTCGCCCAAGTCCCGCCACCCGTGGCTTTCTGATACCATGCGGCCCCTTGGCGTCTCGCGAGGGACGCGACCTGTCCACCTGCTGTTGGAGAGTCACCGCCATGACTGCCATTACCGCCTCCGCCTCGCTCGCCACGCTGAAACAGACGCTGAGCGAGCGTATCGTGATCCTCGACGGCGGCATGGGGACGATGCTGCAGGATCATGGCCTGGAAGAGGCGGACTTCCGCGGGCAGCGTTTCGCCGACTGGCCCAGCGAACTCAAGGGCAACAACGATCTGCTGACGTTGACGCGGCCGGATATCGTCGAGTCGATCCACCGCGCCTACCTGGAGGCGGGCGCCGATATCGTCGAGACCAACACCTTCAACAGCACCCGGCTGTCCCAGTCCGATTACGGCATGGAGTCGCTGACCGTCGAGCTCAATCGCGAAGCGGCCAGGCTGGCCAGGGAGGTCTGCGACGCCGTCGCCGAGGAGACCGGCATTCCACGCCATGTCGCTGGCGTGCTGGGGCCGACCTCGCGTACCGCCTCGCTGTCGCCGGACGTCAACGACCCGGCCAGGCGCAACGTCACCTTCGATCAACTGCGGGACAACTACACCGAAGCCGCCACCGCGCTGATCGATGGCGGCGCCGATATCATCCTGATCGAGACGATCTTCGACACCCTCAATGCCAAGGCCGCCATCTACGCTCTCGAGGCGCTGTTCGAGAGCCGCGGCGAACGGCTACCGGTGATGATCTCCGGTACCATCACCGACGCCTCCGGCCGTACCCTCTCCGGCCAGACGACCGAGGCGTTCTGGAACGCGGTCCGTCACGCCCGGCCGCTCTCCGTCGGCTTGAACTGCGCGCTCGGCGCCGAGGAGCTTCGGCCCTATCTCGAGGAGCTTGCGAACAAGGCCGACACCTTCGTCTCCGCCCATCCCAACGCGGGGTTGCCCAACGAATTCGGCGAATACGACCAGACCGCCGACGAGATGGCGGCCATCGTCCGCGAGTTCGCCGAGAGCGGGTTGATCAACGTCATCGGCGGCTGTTGCGGCACGACGCCGGAGCATATCGCCGCGGTCAGGCGCGCCGTCGACGGCATCGCGCCCCGCCCCGTTCCCGAGCGCCCCGCCGCCTGCCGCCTCTCTGGCCTCGAGCCGTTCAACATCGAAGCCGGCGCGCTGTTCGTCAACGTCGGCGAGCGCACCAACGTCACCGGCTCGGCCCGTTTCAAGCGCCTGATCCAGGAAGAGGATTACACCACCGCGCTGGAGGTCGCCCTGGAGCAGGTCGAGAACGGTGCCCAGGTGATCGACATCAACATGGACGAGGGCATGCTGGAGTCCGAGGAGGCGATGGTGCGCTTCCTCAACCTGATCGCTGGCGAACCCGATATCGCGCGCGTGCCGATCATGGTCGACTCCTCCAAGTGGGAGATCATCGAAGCCGGCCTCAAATGCATTCAGGGCAAGGCGATCGTCAACTCGATCTCGCTGAAGGAGGGCGAAGCGTCGTTCCGCCACCAGGCCAACGAGTGTCGGCGCCACGGTGCCGCCATCGTGGTGATGGCATTCGACGAACAGGGTCAGGCCGATACCTTCGCCCGCAAGACCGAAATCTGCCAGCGCGCCTACTGCTTGCTGGTCGATGAGATCGGCTTCCCCGCCGAGGACATCATCTTCGATCCCAATATCTTCGCCATCGCCACCGGGATCGAGGAGCACAACAACTACGCCGTCGACTTCATCGAGGCCACCCGGTGGATTCACCAGAACCTGCCCCACGCGATGATTTCGGGCGGCGTCTCCAACGTCTCGTTCTCGTTCCGCGGCAACAATCCGGTGCGCGAGGCGATCCACTCGGTGTTCCTCTTTCATGCGATCAAGGCCGGCCTGACCATGGGCATCGTCAATGCCGGCCAGTTGGCGGTCTACGACGACCTGCCGAGCGAGCTGCGCGAGGCGGTCGAGGACGTGGTGCTCAATCGCCGCGACGACGGCACCGAACGCCTGCTCGAGATCGCCGAGCAGCACCGCGGGGATGGCAGCGGCGCGGCGAAGAAGGAAGATCTCGAATGGCGAGGGTGGGACGTCGACAAGCGGATCGAGCACGCCCTGGTCAAGGGCATCACCGCCTATATCGAAGCCGATACGGAGGAGGCCCGGGCGGCCGCCGAGCGTCCCATCGAAGTGATCGAGGGCCCGCTGATGGACGGCATGAACGTGGTCGGGGATCTCTTCGGGGCCGGCAAGATGTTCCTGCCCCAGGTGGTCAAGTCGGCCCGGGTGATGAAGCAGGCCGTCGCCTACCTGATCCCCTACATCGAGGCGGAGAAATCCGGCGAGGCGCAGTCCAAGGGCAAGATCGTGATGGCCACGGTCAAGGGAGACGTCCACGATATCGGCAAGAACATCGTCGGCGTGGTGCTGCAGTGCAACAACTACGAGGTGATCGACCTCGGCGTGATGGTTCCCACGGAGAAGATTCTCAAGACCGCGCGAGACGAGAATGCCGACATCATCGGTCTCTCCGGCCTGATCACGCCGTCGCTGGACGAGATGGTCCACGTCGCCAAGGAGATGAAGCGCCAGGGTTTCACCCTACCCCTGCTGATCGGTGGCGCCACCACCTCGAAGGCGCACACGGCGGTGAAGATCGCGCCCCAGTACGACGAGCCGGTGATCTACGTCAGCGATGCCTCCCGCGCCGTCGGCGTCGCCAGCCGACTGCTCTCGCCGACCCAGAAACCCACCTACTTCGCCGAGATCCGCCAGGAGTACGACCAGGTCCGCGAGCGCAACGCCAAGCGCCGCCCCAAGGCTTCCGACCTACCCTACGCCTCGGCTCGGGAGCGGCGCTTCAAGGTGGACTGGAACCACTTCGAACCGGTCAGGCCGATCCAGCCGGGAATCACCGTGTTCGACGACTACGATCTCGACGAGCTGGTCGATTTCATCGACTGGACCCCCTTCTTCATGACCTGGCAGCTGTCGGGCAAGTATCCCCGTATCCTCGAGGACGAGGTGGTCGGCGAAGCGGCGCGCAGTCTGTTTCGCGATGCCCAGGTGATGCTGCGCAAGCTGATCGACGAGCGCCATATCCAGGCGCGCGGCGTGATCGGTCTGTGGCCCGCCAATAGCGTCGACGACGATGTGATCGAGGTCTACGCCGACGAGAGTCGCGAAACGGTGATCGAGCGGCTCCACCATGTTCGCCAGCAGAGCACCAAGGGCCGCGACGGCATCTGCCATAGCCTGGCCGACTTCATCGCGCCGCGTTATCGAGAGAACGGAGCGCCCAGCGACAAGCTCGACTGGATCGGCGGGTTCGCGGTGACCTCCGGCCATGGTGCCGACGAGTTGGCCAAGCGCTACGAGGCCGCCGGCGACGACTACAACGCGATCCTGGTCCAGGCGCTGTCCGATCGTCTGGCGGAGGCCTTTGCCGAGCGCCTCCACGAGCGCGTGCGCAAGGAGTTCTGGGGTTACGTGCCGGAGGAGACGCTGGACAACGACGCCCTGATCGCCGAAAAATACCAGGGCATCCGCCCCGCTCCCGGTTATCCGGCCTGCCCCGATCACACCGAGAAAGCCACGCTGTTCCGCTTGCTGGAGGCCACCGCCCGCACCGGCATCTCGCTGACCGACAGCTTTGCCATGTGGCCGGCGGCGGCGGTCTCCGGCTGGTATTTCGCCCACCCGGCAGCGAAATATTTCTCTACCGGCAAGATCGGCCGGGATCAGGTCGAGGCGCTGGCCCGGCGCAAGGCGATGCCGCTGGCGGAGCTGGAGCGCTGGCTGTCGCCCGTGCTCTCCTATGATCCGGACGACTCGACAGCCGAGGGCGGCGAACGGGGTCCAGACTCGGCGCTGGCCTCATGACAGCGCTGCTGTAATAACGATAAAGCAAGAAATTATGAGTATTTATTCTTTTGTAGAATAAAGCGAGCGCGGTAAGGTGCTCCCATTGGCAATCCATGACTAGCAGGATCAGGCCCGATGTATCGCTACGACTCTTATGACCAGACGCTCGTCGACGAGCGCGTTGCGCAGTTCCGCGACCAGATGGATCGCTATCTCGCCGGCAAGCTCGGCGAAGAGGAGTTCCGTCCGGTCAGACTCCAGAATGGCCTCTATATCCAGCGCCATGCGCCGATGCTGCGTATCGCCATTCCCTACGGCATGTTGAGTAGCCACCAGCTGCGCGCGCTGGCGGCCATCACCCGGCGCTACGACCGCGGCTACGGCCACTTCACCACCCGCCAGAATCTGCAGCTCAACTGGCCGGCGCAGGAGGACGTGCCCGATATCCTGGCGGACCTGGCCAAGGTCCAGATGCACGCCATCCAGACCAGCGGCAACTGCATTCGCAACACCACCAGCGATCAGTTCGCGGGCATCGCCAAGGATGAAGTGGTCGATCCGCGCCCCTGGTGCGAGCTGATTCGCCAGTGGTCCACCCTGCATCCGGAATTCGCCTATCTGCCGCGCAAGTTCAAGATCGCGGTCACCGGTGCCACCGAGGATCGCGCCGCGATTCACGTCCATGACATCGGCCTGCGACTGTTTTTGAACGACGCCGGCGAGCTGCGCTTCCGCGTGCTCGCTGGAGGCGGCATGGGGCGTACGCCGATGATCGGCGAGGTGGTACGTGCGGATCTGCCCTGGCAGCACCTGCTGACCTATCTCGAAGCCATCGTCCGCGTCTACAACCAGTTCGGCCGTCGCGACAACAAGTTCAAGGCGCGGATCAAGATTCTGGTCAAGGCGCTGGGCGTCGAAGAGTTCGCCCGTCGCGTCGAGGCAGAGTGGGCCCATCTCAAGGATGGCCCGCAGACCTTGAACGAGGGGGCGGTGGACGAAGCCAGGACGCACTTCCCCGAGCCGGCGCGTCGTCCGGTCGCCGAGTCGGCGATCGCTGCCTATGAACAGCTGCGGCAGAACAACCGAGCCTTCGCCCGCTTCGTGACCAACAACGTCATGGATCACAAGGTACCGGGCTACAAGGCGGTCACGCTGTCGTTGAAACGTCGCGAGGCGGCTCCGGGCGATATCACCGCGGATCAGATGGATGCGGTGGCGGATCTGGCGGAGACCTTCGGCTTCGGTGAGCTGCGGGTCACCCACGAGCAGAACCTGGTGCTGTCCGACGTGCCCGTCGACGAGATCGAGGCGCTGTGGCAGCAGCTCGACGCCCTGGGCATGGCCAACCCCACCGTGGGCACGCTCAACGACATCATCTGCTGCCCGGGCGGTGATTTCTGTTCGCTGGCCAACGCCGTCTCGATCCCCATCGCCCAGGCGATTCAGGAGCGCTTCGAGGACCTCGATTTCCTGTATGACCTGGGTCCGATCGATCTCAACATTTCCGGCTGCATGAACGCCTGCGGTCATCACCATGTCGGCAATATCGGCATCCTCGGCGTCGACAAGAAAGGCGAGGAGTATTATCAGATCTCGCTGGGCGGCAATGCCGACGACGACGTGTCGTTGGGCAAGATTCTGGGCCCCTCCTTCTATCGCGAGGATGTCCCGGACGTCATCGACAAGGTTCTGCAGGTCTACGTCGAGAAGCGCCTGGACGAAGAGCGTTTCCTCGATACCTATCGCCGTGTCGGTCACCAGGCTTTCAAGGAGCGGGTCTATGCAGCCTGAACAGGAACTTCAAGAGGCGCCGGAGACCGTCGCCGCCACGAGTGCGCTGATCAAGCTCGGCAAACCGGTCACCGATACCTGGGTGCTCTCCCGCGATGCGGAAAACCTGCCGGAGAGCCGTCCCGCCATCGTGCCGCTCGCCCTGTGGCAACGGCATACGGATCAAGACGATCTGGCGCCCTGGCTGCCGAGCGACACCGAGTTGACGCCGGAACTGGCGGCGGCGCTGGAGAAAGCCGCGTTGGTGGCGATCGACTTCCCCGCGTTCACCGATGGGCGCGGCTATACGCTGGCGCGATTGCTGCGGGAACGCTTCGGTTATGCCGGAGAAGTGCGTGCCATCGGCGACGTGCTGATCGATCAGCTCTACTACATGACGCGCTGCGGCTTCGACGCCCTGGCGCTGCGTGAGGATCAGGAACTCGAGTCGGCCCTGAAAGCACTCACCGCCTTCAGCGTCAGCTATCAACCCGCCGTGGATCTGAACGAGCCGCTGTTCGCCCGTCGCCTTCGGGAGCGCTGACCCTCTCCGGGAATCGAGCCAGCGACCCCGGCGACAGCCGGGGCCCGCGTTGGCGTCAGCCCCGGCGCTTCTGCTGACGTTCCCGATTGCGCGATCTGGCTCGCTCCGATTTGCGCAACATCACGAAAGTCGCCCCGATCCCCCCTTGTTGCGCCGGCGCGGAGCTGAAGGCCTGAACCTGTTCGAACTGCCGGAGCCAGTGGCCGAGATAGGAGCGCACGATGTTGGGGTGGCCGTCGTCCTCGCGGGAGCGACCGTGGACGACGAGAACAGTGCGCAGATCGTGTTCGTAGGCATCGCGGAGAAAGCCGAACACGGCGCGGCGACATTCGATGACCGGCATGCGCATGATGTGCAGTCGCGCCTCGGCGGGATAGCCGCCATGTCGCAACCGCTCGAGCACGCCGATCTGGATGCCGTCGCGACGAAACTCGATCGGATCGTGCGCACCGACCAGGTCGACGAACTGGTCGGACAGGAAGTCCCGTTCGTCGTCGCGGGCCTGCTGGGCACTCTCGCGACGCGCGAGCTGGGCATCGGAGGGTGGCGTCTGGGGCCGGGTGACCGCGGCCTTGTCCCGCCCCTTGCTGAGTGGCTGTACATCGGTACCCAAGGCCTCGCGGAATGCCTGGAAGTCGTTGGCAGCGTGACTCATGATGGCGCTCCTCCGTCGCTGACATCGTTGACGCTTCGACTTCGAATGCTAGCACGCGGTTCAGGATCCTCCTCAATGACGTCTTCGCAACCGTGCCTGCGTGCGACACCCGCGTCTTAAGGTAAGCTGACAGCCATGTTCCTCGAATTCCATCACGCAGAGCAGGGTTGTCAATTATGCGACGATTCGCCAAGTGGCTGTCGATTCTGCTGATTGTCGCGGCGCTCCTCGCCGCCGGCGGCTTCTGGTACACCTTCATGAGCCCCTACGGCTACCACCCTACCGAGACCGCCATCATCGATGAGCGAATTGCCGAGCAGGACGTGTTCGTCTACGGGACACTCCGCCACGACGGGTTGCGCTGGATCATCATGGGCACGCCGGTCGAGACACGCGAGGCGACGCTGAAGGGATATCGGAAACAGGACCTGGACATACGCCCGCAGCCGGATGGCGAGGTACGCGGCGAGGTGCTGACCGTCACCCCGGCCGCGCTCAGGGCGCTGGATCGCTACGAGCGGCTGGGCGTTCGCTACACGCGGGAGAGCGTCAAGCTGGCGGACGGCACGACGGCCTGGGTCTACAAGCGTCTGCCGGAGTAGCCGAGCGGGCGTGTCGTTGCCGGCGGCAATTGAGGCCCAGGTCCATCAGCCGCTACAATGCCGACTCCACACCGTTGCGCTGCCCCGCGTCGATCGACGGCCGTCAATACCCCGCGCGGCACTCGCGAAATGCGTCGCACCGCCATAGAAGGTTCTGCCGTACCGATGTCAACGCTCACGCTCTACCACAACCCGCGCTGCTCCAAATCACGCGAAGCCCTGGCACTTCTGGCCTCTCGAGGCATCGAGTTCATCGAACGCCGCTATCTCGATGACCCGCTGACCCGTGCACAGCTGGAAGGCCTCGCCAGGCGGCTGGGCGACGACGCCGATCAGATGCTGCGGCGTGACGAATCGGAGTGGCGGGCACGAGGTATCGATGACCCGACTCAGGCACAGATCATCGACGCCATCGTCGAGCATCCCCGTCTGATGCAGAGACCGATCGCGGATGACGGCGAATATGCGGTCATCGGGCGCCCGCCGCAGGCTGTCCTGCAACTGATCTAATCAACGCCTTGAGTGCAAGCCGCCCTTCGAGGTCCGTCCCTTCGAGGAGAAGTCATGACCGATCACACGGCCTCCAGCGGCCCGACACTGCCCTACGTGCTGGTGCTCTACTACTCGCGCCAGGGCGCAACGAGAACCCTGGCTGAACAGCTGGCCAGCGGCGTCGAGAGCGTCTCCGGCATCGAGGCGCGACTGCGTACCGTGCCAGCGGTCTCGCCGGTCTGCGAGGCCACCGCCCCCGAGATTCCCGACCAGGGGGCGATCTACGTCGAGGAGGCGGACCTGCGCCAGTGTTCGGGCCTGGCGCTGGGCAGTCCGACCCGATTCGGCAACATGGCCGCGCCGCTCAAGTATTTCCTCGACACCACCAGCGGGCTCTGGATGAACGGGGCACTCGTCGACCGGCCGGCCACCGCGTTCACGTCAACGGCCAGCCTGCACGGTGGCCAGGAGAGTACCCTGCTGACCATGTTGATTCCGTTGCTGCACCACGGCATGGTCTACGCTGGCGTGCCCTACAGCGAAACGACGCTGTTGAGTACCCAGAGCGGCGGGACACCCTACGGTACCAGCCATCTGGCCGGCCCCAATGCCGATCGCGAAGTCGACGCCGACGAGCGCAGGCTGGCGGTCGCCCAGGGACGACGACTTGCCGAGCTGGCCCTGGCACTCGCCTCGATGCGGAACGCGCGCCCATGAACGAACGCCCTTCCCGACAGCGTGATGCCGGCGCCCTCGACACCGCCCGGCGCGGCGTGTGGATCGCCTACTCGGCGCTGCTGGCGCTGCTGGTGATCAGCGGCATCTGGCACTACGTCCAGCAGCACGCGCAGTTCGCCGCGCTACTGGTGAGGATCCTGCCGCTGGTGCTGTTCCTGCCGACACTGCTGATGCAGCGCCGACGGGGCCACATCTGGTTGACGGCGCTGGGCGTGCTCTACGTCGTCCAGGGCATCATGATCGTGACCAAGGGCGGCGGTTCGGTGCTGGTCGGCGCCGAGATCCTGGCAGCTGGCGCCCTGGCCTTCACGGCCTATCGTTACGTTCGCCTGCGCGGTCGGCTCGACTCACCGTCTGCATGAGGCCGTCGAGCGTCCTGATTCTGGCCATGCTGACGCTCAGCGTGGCCTGCAACCTGTTTGGCTGGCCGATCTGGCCGGCCGCGATACTGGCCTGGCTGGCCACGTTGCGGCTGTTCCGTACCCTGCCCCGGGCCTCCCGGCGTCAGGCGGGGACGCTGTTCGTGGCCGGGTCGTTGCTGTGGGCGGCAGCGCTGGTGCGCGGCACACCCTACCCCCTGCTGAACGCGCTGACCATCAACCAGTCCCTGCTGATGATGTTTGCCGGGGTCAGCTTCCTGACCATGGCCACACCCAGAGTCAGCAGCGATCACCAGCAGCCGGGAAGCATGCTCGGCACCATGCTGGGGGCGCATCTGTTCGGCGCCGCCATCAATCTCTCCGTGGTGTTCCTGTTCGGCGAACGCATGCAGCGCGAGGGAAAACTGACGCGGTCGCAGGCGCTCATCGTCGGCCGGGGATTCACCGCCGCCGCTGCCTGGTCGCCGTTCTTCGTCGCGATGGGTGTAGCCTTGACCTATGCTCCAGGACTCGACTATCTCAGCCTGCTGCCCTGGGGTCTGTTGGCGGCGGCGGCGCTGCTGTTGCTCAACTGGCTCGACGTCCGGCGGCTGAACGCGCCATTCATCGGTTACCCCATCGAAAAAAGTGCATTGCTGATGCCGTGCACGCTGGCGATCGTGGTGATCGGGCTGCATCTGCTCTGGCCCGGTCTCTCGATCCCGCTGATCATCGCCATCGTCGCGCCCCTTTTCTCTTTTCTGCTCATGCCCCGCGACAATCGGCGCGAACGCATGCACCACCAGTTCACCCAGGGCCTGCAGCGCCTGGCGCCTCAGTTCGCCCTGTTTCTCGGGGCCGGCGTCATCTCGACGGGACTGGCGGCACTGCTGGCAAGCCTGCCGGACGGGCTCGACCTGCCAATCGATCACTTCGGCCATTGGCAAGCGTGGTTCGCCCTTGGTGCCATCGTGGTCGTCTCCTTCACCGGCATTCATCCATTGATCGGTATCGCCACGCTGGCACCATTGATCGCGCCGCTCCATCCCGATCCGACCCTGCTCGGCATGCTGTTTCTCATGTGCTGGGCACTGGGAACCGGCAGCAGCCCGCTCTCCGGCAGCAACCTGGCGATCTGCGTGCGCTACCGGATTGCCGTCCGCGACATGCTGCGCTGGAATCTCCCCTATGCCGTTCTCGGCTGGGGCTGCTGCGGTGTCGTGCTGGCGCTTCACGCCTACGCGGGTTGACCCGGTCCCGCACCAGGAGCTGTCGGCGTTCGGCGCGGCCGCCGCTGAAACGTCCACCGGCCCTAGGCTAATGACTGAGAGATGGATGGCCATCACACCGTCCGAGCGCGCTACAATGGCTACCATTCATCGCATTCGCATGGAGAACAACTGATGAGCGATCTCGCCGGTATGCGACGGGACTACGAAGGTGACGCCCTGGCGCCGGAGAACACGCCCGACGCCCCGCTTCCCCTGTTCGAGGGCTGGCTGGAGAAGGCGATCGAGACCGAAGGGCTGGATGCCAACGCCATGACGCTGGCGACGGTCGACAGTGCGGGCCACCCCCACGCCCGTATCGTGCTGCTGAAGGGATTCGATCAGGCGGGCTTTCGTTTCTATACCAACTATCAGAGCCAGAAAGGCAACGAACTCGCCCACGTTCCCAACGCCGCCGTGGTGTTCTGGTGGCCGACGCTGCAGCGCCAGATTCGCATCGAAGGGAGTGTCGCCAAGGTGGACTCCCGCCAGTCCGACGACTACTTCGCCAGCCGGCCGCGCAAGAGCCAACTGGCGGCTTGGGTCTCCCAGCAGAGCGTCGAGATTCCCAATCGCGACTGGATGCAGGAACGGCTGTCGCGTTTCGAACAGGTCTATTCGGATCAGGAAGTCGAACGACCGCCGCACTGGGGCGGTTATCTTCTGGTGCCTCTCGCGGTGGAGTTCTGGCAAGGCCAGCGCAGCCGATTGCACGACCGCGTGCGCTACACCCGCCGGGACGAACACGCCCAGGAGTGGCATCGCACCCGGCTGGCGCCTTGAGCCGCCCGATCGGCTGATCCTCTGGCGCGGACTTTCGCGCTTCTCGACGCAAAGCGCCCGATCAAATGACCGGGCGCTTCGTCATGAACGAGGGTGAACGGCGTTATTCGGCAGTGCCGTCAGTCCATTCGGCGACCACATCGGGGTTCTCCTCGACCCACTTCTTGGCATTCTCGTACGGATCCGAACCCTCTTCCTGGTTCATGAGCATGACCTCGCCCATCTGCTCCGGCGTCCAGTGGAAATTATCCAGAATGGCGTAGGCTCCAGGCAGTCTCTCCTTCAACCCTTTGTGCACGACCGTATCGATGTGCTCGGCATCACCGTAGGCTTTCTTCGGATCGTCGAGATACTTGAGGTCCCAGCGCGCGAACATCCAGTGCGGCGTCCACCCCGTCACCACGATGTCTTCCTTGTTCTGGATGGCGCTGGCCAGTGCGGAAGTCATGGCGGGCCCGCTGCTCGACTGCAGCTGCAGGTTGTCGAGGCCGTACTCGTCGATGGCATTCTCGGTCTGCGCCATCAGGCCGGCGCCCGGGTCGATCCCCACGATCTTGTCGTCGAACAGATCGGCGTTGTCGTTGAGATCGGCGATCGAGGAGACCTTCTCGTAGGTGTACTCGGGAACGACCAGACCCAGCTTGGTGCCTTCCAGGTTGACTCCCAGGTCCTCGACATCGTCCTTGACCTGCTTGTAGTAATCGCCGTGGGTGGTGGGCAACCAGGCACACAGAATCGCGTCGGCGTCACCGGTACCCACCGCCTGCCACATCACGGCGGCGCCCAGCGAGTCCATTTCGACGTCGTAGCCCTGCTCCTCGAGCACGGCACGAACGACATTGGTAGACGCTACCGTGGATGCCCACTCGACGTAGGCCAGCTTGACAGTGCCTTTGCTGTCCTGCGCCTGGGCGACACCGGCGCTCATGCTGAGGCCGGCGGCCATCATCAAGGCGCCATAGCGAACGGCTTGTGACATTGCATTGCGTGTCATCGACTTTCCCCTTCTTGTGGTTTATGTACCGCGAGTCCTGCTGTCGACGAGTGGCTCGACGACATCAGGCTCTACCCTGCTCACTTCGTCTTCTTGCCCCCGCTGAGGGACTGCGTCAGCCGGTCGAGCAGCATCGCCATGATGACCACCGCGATGCCGGCTTCGAACCCCTCGCCGGGCCGCAGACGCTGAATGGCCCGCCAGACCTCGCTGCCAAGACCGTTGGCGCCGATCATCGCGGCGATGACGACCATCGACAGCGCCAGCATGATGGTCTGGTTGATCCCGCCCATCAGCGTCGGCAACGACAGCGGCAACTGGACCTTGATCAGTTTCTGGCTGCGCGTCGAGCCGTAGGCGTCCGCTGCCTCGATCAGGTCCTTCGGTACCTGCCGAATACCCAGCGTGGTGAACCGGATGGCAGGCGGCATCGAGAAGATCACGGTGGCGAAGATGCCGGAAACCGAACCGATGCCGAAGAACGGGATCGCCGGGATCAGGTAGACGAACGCCGGCATCGTCTGCATGAAATCGAGTATCGGCATGATCACCCGGTAGAAGCGGTCGGATACCGCTGCCAGGATGCCCAGCGGCAACGCGATCACGATCGCGACCAGTGTGGCGATGACCACCAGCGTCAGGGTCTGGATCATCGGATTCCACAGGCCCAGATTCCAGATCAGCGCCAGGCCGATCAGGCCCCCAAGGGCCAGGCGTCGGCCGCTGACTTTCCAGCACAGCAGCACGACCAGGGCGATCAGCGCCCACTCAGGCAACCACATCAACCCATCGTTGAGCAAATTGATGCCGCTTTGCGTCCCTCGCGATATCGCCCGGGTGACACCGGAAAACTCGGTGGTCAGAAAATCGAGTCCGCTTTCGATCCAGTCGCCCAGCGGAATCCTTGGAATGTCGAAGTCCATTATTGTTCTCCCGTCTGGGCCAGTTGTTCGAGTACGGCGCCCTTCACGACCACACCCAGCAGACGCTGCTGGTCATCGATGACCGCCACCGGATAGCTCTTGCCATGGAACATGGGGTAGAGCGTCGCCAGCGGTTCGTCCGGCCCGATTCTGGGAAAGTCCGTGATCAGCAGCTCGTGTATCGAATCCTTGCCGGCCTTCGCCGCCTCGTCGACGCCATCGGCTTCGACGATGCCCAGCAGCCTGCGCTCGCGGTCGACGACGTAGATGGAGTCCAGCGCATTTTCGCTCATCTTGCGCAGTACGGTCCGCGGGCCGTCGTCGTGACGGGCGGTGGCGCGCACCGGACGCATTACCCGGCGCGCCGTGACGACCCGGGAACGGTCCACCCCCTCGGTGAAGCGCGCGACGTAATCGTCCGCGGGCTGCGTCAGAACCTCCTCCGGCGTCCCGATCTGCACGATCTCGCCATCGCGGAGCAGGATGATGCGGTCGCCGATGTTGAGCGCTTCATCGAGATCGTGGGTGATGAAGATCGTGGTCTTCTTCATCCGGTGCTGCAGTTCGATCAACTCCTGCTGCATGTCACGCCGGATCAGCGGATCGAGTGCGGAGAACGCCTCGTCCATCAGCAGCACGCTGGAGTCGTTGGCCAGCGCGCGCGCAAGCCCGACCCGCTGCTGCATGCCACCGGAAAGCTGGTTGGGATAGGCATGCTCCCACCCCTCCAGCCCGACCTGCTTGAGCGAGCTCTTGGCCTTTTCCGCCCGCTCGGCCTTGTCGATGCCGCGGATCTCGAGTCCATATTCGGCGTTCATCTGCACCGTGCGGTGCGGAAACAGCGCGAAGTTCTGGAACACCATCGAGAAGTGTCGACGACGGCAGTGGAGCAGCGCCTTGTCGCTGAGCTGGGGAATATTCTCGCCGCCGATGATGATGTCACCCTCGGTGGGCTCGATCAGACGATTGAGGCAGCGGATCAGCGTCGACTTGCCCGAGCCGGAGAGCCCCATGATGACGAGGAGCTCGCCTTCCCGGACATCGAAGTTGATATTGGAGAGCCCGAGGGTCTGCCCGGTCTTTTCGAGGATCTGGGCGCGGTTGAGGCCCTCGTCGCGTAGCTTGAGTGCTTTCTTGGCGTCGTCGCCGAACACCTTGCTCAAGTTCCGCACTTGAATCTTGGTTTGCTGTGTGTCGGTCATGTCAGGCCTAAGGTTGGCAAAGCAGAAAATGCCCTTCACGCGGTCGTCACGATGCGTGTCGAACGGTATCTGTTAGTGTTGTTAGGTTTCGTATCATACGGTTTTATCAATAACCCTTCAAACGACAATATCCTATAATTGAATGGTCGTTCAACTTATTGTCGTTTCTACCTGCTCCTCCCTGCGATCAAATCTTTCGTCTCGTCAGTCCAGTGCCGCCTCCAGACGATGGCGCTGCCAATCGCTCTGCGGTTCATTCAGCCGTAGCGTGGCTTCGAGCACGCCCTCTTCGATATTCAGGCGCAGCTCGAACCCCA
>NZNW01000009.1 GCA_002695065.1 Salinicola sp.
AGCCTGGAGTTCCTGATCGGCGATCATCGCACCGTCCCCGCCGAAAGGGGCATCTTCCTGCCTACCACCCGCCGTCTGCACGACGATGTCTGCGCGTTCATCTCGCAGGCCGTCTACGAGGGACGGCTGGACAACGATGCCGCCGCCTCGGCGCAGAGCATCATGGCAACCGACGGGACCGATCTGGCCGGCGCCAGGATGGTCGCGGTCTCGCATGAGGGGCGCTCGCAGGTCTCGCCGGAAGAGGTCGAGCGCGTACGGCAGGAGATAGAGTCGGTGCTCGGTGCACGATATGTCGACCGGGACGGTGATCCGCATGTCATCGGACGAGGGGACGTGATCGTGGTCGCGCCGTTCAACGCGCAGGTGAACGCGCTCAGAGCAGCGCTCGGCACCGAGGTCCGGGTCGGCACGGTCGATCTCTTCCAGGGGCAGGAGGCCCCTGTCTGCATCGTGTCAATGACCACCTCGGACGGCGAGGAGATCCCCCGGGGCCTCGAGTTCCTCCTCTCGCTCAACCGCATCAACGTGGCCGTATCTCGCGCCAAGATCGCGGCGAGGGTGATCGCGAGCCCCTCGCTGCTCGACGCGCCGGTGCGCACGGTCGAGCAGATGCGGCTCGCCAACACGCTGTGCCTGCTGGACGAGCACGGTCGGAGCTGATCCAACCCTTGGGGGTGACAGGTTCCGACACCCTCGCGTGCGACAAGGGTCATGGCAGGCGAATCGATCAGCCTGCAGGCCAAAGTCACGCAAAGGAGCAGGAACATGGCAGGAAGTCGTTACCGGAGCGCCAAGAGCGGGCGCTACGTCACCAGCAAGCACGGCAAGGCGAGCCCCAGCACGACCGTGCGCGAAGCGGCGGGGAAGAGCGGAAACACCGGCGGCGCCTATCGCAGCGCCATCAGCGGTCGTTTCGTCACCGCCAAGCACGGAAAGAGCAATCCCGGCACCACGGTGCGGGAGAAGTGAGGACGAGCACGGGTAGGCGATACGAGCCGACCCGTGCTCATCGTCAATGGAACAGGAACGGTCATGAAGATGCAGGATGAACACGAACTCGGAGACGTTGGGGCAGGAAAGCAACCGCTCCAGGCGCCCCGGGCACGCAGGCTGATCTTCTGCTTCGACGGTTCCTGGAACAAGCTGGATGCGAGCCAGCATCCGACAAACGTCGTCCTCCTCGCGGAGAGCGTACCACCAATGGACCGGGAGGGGCGTGACCAGATCGTGTTCTACGACGAAGGTGTTGGTACCGCGTCGGACGAGACGTTCCGAGGCGGTGCGTTCGGCAAGGGCCTCGTCGCCAACGTCCAGGAAGCCTACCGCTTCCTCATCTTCAACTACCGCCCGGGCGACGAGATCTTCGTCTTCGGCTTCAGCCGCGGCGCCTTCACGGCGCGAACCTTCATCGGTTTCATCAAGTGCACCGGGATCATATCGGTCGCCGACGCCTCGCAGATCAGAAGGGCCTGGGAACTCTACCGGCTCCACGCCGACCGCGATTCCGACGAGCTCGAGGAGCTCCTCGAATTCCGCCGTCGGCACTGTCCGACTTCGTGCGTGTCCGCGTCCGAACTCGCCTGGCGCCGCCGGGACGACCCGACGGCAGAGCCCGAAATGGTGAAGGTGCGGTACTGCGGAGTGTGGGACACGGTGGGGTCGCTCGGCTGGAAG
This sequence comes from Salinicola sp., assembly GCA_002695065.1. Taxonomy (GTDB): domain Bacteria; phylum Pseudomonadota; class Gammaproteobacteria; order Pseudomonadales; family Halomonadaceae; genus Salinicola. The sequence goes on from NZNW01000009.1 coordinate 1,678, forward strand.
GCCGTGGCCGCCACCTTCGATCGGAACACGGACAAGCGCTATTCGGACCACGATACCCAGCTGTCCGACCTGGTCGAGGCGGGCAGGCATGCCGTGGCGATCGACGAGCGCCGCGTCCATTTCATGCCCACCCTGTGGCGCAACGTCCGCGAGCTCAACGTGGCGGCCGGGTACGACCCTTATTCGGACGGTGCTCCCTACCAGCAGAAGTGGTTCGCGGGCGACCACGGCTCGATCGGCGGCGGCGGACCTGAACGCGGGCTTTCGAACGCGGCACTCCACTGGGTCCTGGCGGGTGCCGTGGAGATGGGACTGGAAGTGGACCTCGAAGGTCGCTCCCAGCTCGACGACATCCGCTACCGTGCGGATGCACCTCTCACCAATACGCCGGAACCGTTGGACGAGGAGGGATTCTCTCTCCGCGGATCGGTCGGCAGAGCGTTCGCCACGATCAAGGGCCGATTGCTCACGGCGAACCGCAGCGGGCCGGCCGAGGCCGATGACATCCACCCTTCCGCGCTTCGCCGATGGTTCATGCCCGGCTCGGAACTCGGCGATGGGCGATACCGTCCGGCACCCCTCGCACATCTGGAACCGGAGATCGAAGCGCAGCGGCACCTGTTCGATCCGCCGGACAAGGACGACCTGCCGACCTACGTCGTCGCGGCGGGCGAGAGCCTGTGGCGCATAGCGCGCAGGATCCTGCGCGACCCGGACCGCAAGGACGAGATATTCGCACTCAATCGAGACCTGCTCGATCATCCGGACGACATCTTCCCGGGAGATGTACTGAGGATGCCCAGGGACGCCGCTGTCCTTTCGTCCGAGGTGTCCGGCGAACGCGCTGCCGGCGAGGCGAATGTGGGTGCGATCGGCGGGTGACAGTCCGTTCCAATGGAGGCAGCGCGAAGCACTCGACCTGAGCCTCGGGTCCGCCCCGCTCCTGTGCGTGCGGCATCTGCGGCAGCACGATCTCGACGCACGCCGAAAAGATTCTCTCTCTCTGATCAACGGCAACTGGAATCCCAAGGAGATGAACCGGCGCCTTCCGCTCCCGGCCCGCGACCGCGGGTCCTATCGGAATCCGCGTTCGATCGTATCCAAGAGCGTTCCTTCCCTCTGTATCGCGAACCAATGCCAAATGCATGGACTGAGACCAATTCCGGTCGTGTTCTCATAACTGATCCAAAAAGCCTTGCGTCAAATACTTTAAAGTAGTATATGCCTCGGGTCAGGAGGGGCCAATGCATAGGGACAACCGATCAAGGACCACGCGCGCGCGCCGAGCGGCAGTCGAGCTGATCCTTCGGGACGAGCAGCACCGAACCGCCAACGAGCTGTCATCGGCACTTGCCGCGTTGAAGCTGACCGTCCGGGACCACGGTGCAGGTGCGCTCCCCCTCGTGGACAGCGCCATCGAGCGACTGGAGGGTTTCGTCGCGGTACGCCGCATCCTCGCCAATCCGGAAGAGCACGGATGCGACATCGTCGAGTGCCTGCGCGACCTGGCCATCGCCATGGAGAGAGGCCGACCTATACCCGGAGGACTCGTCTTCACGACAAGCACGCTCACGGTGCGGCTGGTGCCGGATCTCGCGCGTACCGTACTCAGGATCGCTCACGAGATGCTCACGAACACCATGAAGCACGGGTCCGGACCCGGAGAGGTCGTCCTCTCCCTCCGCTTCACGCGTCGATCCGTCCTGATACGCTGCGAGAACTCGAGCCGAGCCCCCCGAGAAACGCGTTCCGAAGGCGCAGGTCTTCGCATCATGCGCGCACTTTGCGCGGAGCGTGGCGGCGCATTCAGCTGCACCCGCGGGGCCGATACCTTCCATGCCCTTGCACGGTTGCCGCGCCTACCGCGGCCCGATGTCTGAGGGTCAATCCTCGAGCGGATCGCGCCGCACGTAGCCCCTGTTGCGTAGCTCGACGCCCGAGCAGTCGACCTCCTCGACGAGCGAAGCGAGCGTCACGTCAAGCGCGACCGCGAGCCTCGCCATCGTCCTCAGGTTCGGCACCGCCCTGCCGGCCTCCAGCCGCCAGACATGGGCCTGCGACATCCCGACCCTGCGCCCGAGCTCGGTGCCCTCAAGTCCAGCGGCCTCGCGCAACGTGGCAAGACGCCTGCCGAAGGAGAGGGCCAGGCTATCTTCTTCGGATGCATCGAGCTCTTTCGCCATCCTGCAATCCTACCACCGCCAAGAGCGCGGCTGCAACGCCCCCGCCCACAATAGCCACTATCATCGCCCGCCCTGTCGCGCGCCGGATGCGCGCGGCGACCGGTCGCCCGGCCACGATCGGCTGTCTCCTCCGTGGGCATTCCGCTCAGTTCCTCGAATATGAATGGAAAAGGATCATACCATGTCCGCAAGCAGCGAACAGCGAACCCCATGGTTCGTCGAGCCGACGAAGCCGCTCGGAAGGATCGCGGTGTTCGACCTCGAAACACGCGACGATCCGCTCATCGTCGGTCTCGGTTCGAGCCCCAAGGCGGCGCGCCCCTTCGTCCAGCGCATCGCCAGCTTCTCCTCCCTCGTCGTGACCGAACCTTCGATCGGGCACTGGGAAATCGAGGGACTCACGACCCACCATGGCGAGGAGACCGAGATCCTCGAGGCGATCGACCGTGCCTTCGCATCCAAGCCGACGCTCGTGACATACAATGGTACTCGCCATGACCTGCCCGTCATACGCAGGCGGATAATGCGGCACCGGCGCTACAAGCTCGACGCAGCGCTCGGCGCCATGCACCTCCCGCACCTCGACCTCCTCACGTTCCCGCGCGTGCCGGCGGGCGGGGACCGCGGAAGCCTGCAGGATCGGTGCGCCGGACTCGGGATCGACGCCAAGACCTATCTCGACGGCCTCGACGGGCGCTCGCGCATGGTGCTCAAAGGCGAGGTCGATGCCGTCGCGACCTTCCTCCTGCTCATCCACGAGCTGGCCGCCCTGCGAATCGATGGCAGGGTCTGGGCAGCTGGAATGAGGGCGTTGGAGGTGGCGGGGCGGGGCGAATGGGCCGGGAAAGGGCACTTGAGCACGCTCGTCGCGGGCGGGATGCGCAGGCGCGACTTGCGGGGAAAGCCATCCTGAAAACTATAGTTGACGATCTGCAAGTGTTCAGCTTATAAGCGGGTTTGAGGCTAATTAAGTAGCGCGGAGACGACTATAGAGTTTATATAGGATGGTTTGATAAGGGTAAACAGTTTTACCTCAAACAGCTTATCTACTATAGATTCTACATACGGCTCAAAAGTTTGATCTTGAAGCCTAGGTATGGTTTCCGGTATGTTCCCTTTATGGATCATGCCGCGCAACTTCCCCTGCGTCTCTTTCCCGACGAGATCGATGAGGCCGGGGTCTCTCGATTCCACGTTTTCAATGATGGCACGATCTGCTCGCCGGGTGGAGTTCTGAGAAGGCTCAGCGAGATCCTCAGAAATGACGTGGCCAACATGTCCGCGCAAACCTGGAAGAAGTTCAGGCTGCCGCTGCGGATCCTGCTCAACATGCAGCTTGAACCCGGAGAAGATTGGCATGCGATCTGGACCGAGGGAGAGAACGCCTCCACGAGACGCCAACTGAAGTTCCTTGAGGCTCGGGGACACTCGCCGGGCATCAAGCGCCCGGTCGATGGCGCGCGCATGCTCTCTCACCCGTCGCCCCAGTACGGCAACTTCGACAGGCTGGCGCTCCATTTCCTGTATGACCGACTAGAGCAGGCCGGTCTCTCGCAGCGCAACTTCACTCTGCTGACGTTCTTTGCCGACGGGGACATCGAACAGCGGATCGAATACATCTCCCTGATGAAGGAGCAGGACCGCAGATCGGACCACATCGGGCGGCGGTTCCTCGCGCCGAAGACGCAAACCAGGATATCTATCCCCGTCGATCCCATGGCGTGCGCTGCGACCCTTATCAGCGACCTCGAACTCGCCGGTGCGCCGGACATAATCATGCACGCGAACATCGTTCTGCGCCTCAATGGAAAACGCCCGATGTCCGTGCTCCACGCCAATGCCCACGGTTGGATCATCAAGGGGCGAGAGGACCGTGTGGGTTGCCGCAACAAGCGCCGCGGTAAGGATGTCACAAAAGCCCAGTTCGTGATGCCGCTGCATGTGCGCGAAAGCCTCATCGCCAGGCTCTCGGCCGAACGATCGCCCATCGATCCCGGGCGCTCACTCCTGGAGGAGATAGGGCTGAAGGCCGAGGACCTCGCCGGTCCGGACCGAGACACGGCTCAGGCCGCGAAGCGCTTTCTCGAGAGGGTGGCGATCTTCCCGAGGCCGAGCGCGGGAACCAGCGTTGACGCCTTCCTTACCTACGATGGTTTCCGCTACTGGACGATAAAAGGGCGTAGGCTGAGGCAGGCTGCAGGTGGCTACAAGCCCACCCTATTCAACGACGGGCGACGCGAACCCACGCTGAGGGACTACCGGAGGGCTTCGATAACCCGTCAGGTCCTCGATCTCTTCGCACGCACCACGAAAGGCTCGAAGGAGCGGGAGGATGGCCTCAAGGAGATCGCGACGAAGCACGACCAGAGCACGGACCAGAGCGAAGCCTACGCCGCTTGGGCCTACCAGTGGGAGGCCGAGCAGGAAGCGCTCGATGACTACGCTGCGGAGCGGGCTGCAATGGATGCACACGAACGAGCCGTCCTCGTGCCGGATTCGCTCCCTGCCCGTAACAGCCTTGCTGAAAGCTTCGCGCGCCTGTCCTCACGGCCGCGAGATCTCACCGAATGACCGCGACGCTTCCCATCGAACACCCGGACACGTTGAAGTTGTGCTGCAAGGCCGCAGGATCGAGGCTCGGCATCCGTAGCTGGCAGCTAATGCGGGTGGCGTATTACGGCGGAGTCGAGGTCGAATGGATCAGCAAACAATGGAAGATGTCGATCGATCCCACCTGGAAGGATGGAAGCGACCTCTACGATGCGTATGTCGCCCGTATCGTCGAATGGGATTTCGAAACCTCCTACGCTCACCGGCGCGTCCGGCTCGCGGCAGGGGTCCCCCAAGAACACCCGTGGCCGGAAGGCCTCGACGATTTCGTCTTGCGGGAAAGAGGCGCGGCCGGCTTGAGATCTGGCGAACTGCTGGCATACTATCCGACGAGCGTGGATCGCGACTTCCACGTGCGCAGGCTAACGCAACGCCTGTTTGCCAAGTTCGACCAGCCACGCGGTGCCAAGAACCGTGTCGACTGCGACATTCGCGCAATGCTCTTGCGCTACCCGGAACTCGCTCTGCCGGACACATGCGCGACGGATTGCGAAATGGAACAACCCTCGCCGACCTGGCTGGGTAGGGCCATGCAATGCGGTAGTGTCGCGGAACTGGCATGCGCCGCGCAGATCATCGCGTCGGAAGGAAAGAGATTACGACACAGGTCCATCGGAAGGGGGTTCGAGATCCTGGCCGACAAGATCGACGCGATGGGTCCGAAGGGGGAACTGGAGCCTGATCAATTGGTCGAAGCGTTGCTGGCCTTGCTTGACGATGCCGCGAAATACAAGAGCCTCGCCAGGACACGGACCGACGGCGTCCGTTCAGTCCTCAGCGCCCTCAGGGGGCTCTCGATCTATCGGATGGCCCACCCCGGACAACTGGAGCGCCTCGCTCCCCTCTTCTCGAGAGCCGTCCACCAGAACACCCCGCTTCGTGACAAGGTACGCAGGCTCGATCACGCCGTTCGCGGGAAAGACAGGGAAAAGAGGAAGCGGGACGCAAGGGAAGTCACAGATCGTTTCGAACAGTTCCGCGAGACCGTCGCTGTGCGGGCGCTCGAAGCGAGAGCGTGCGGCGCGCAGCTCGCACAGGCGAGGGAAAAGGCGAGCGAGCACTTCGCACATTTCGACGCAGGCGAGCGCATGGAACCCTTTTACGAAGTCTTCACCGCGCTCCCGGTCTTCGACGAACAGGGCCTCCCCATTGCAGGCGCCCGACAGCTGGCCTCCTGGCGTCTCTGGCGCGAGGGCGACCTGTGGAGGTCCATCGATCCACGCGAGGACATATGTCCGAACTGGTCCGGCCTCGACCGGGAGGACATGCAGGCTCTGGGACGCTCCGCAAAAGTGCATACGGGCCTCTTTCAAGCCATCAAAGCGCATGGTTCCGCGACGCGCATCGTCACCGAATTCATCGGATGCATAGCCGATATCGGTGGACGGACGAGCGAGCCCCACCTGATCAAGCAGTACCGGACCGGCATATTGTCGACGCCGACAGAAAGCCCGCCCCAGATCCAGCGCGAGAGATGCGAATACATGAGGGACAACAACATCCCCATGGTGAGCGTCGCCCTCCAACCCTGCGGCTATGGATATGGAGGCTTCTCCATCGCGCGCTGGGCGCGCCAGGTCGGTCGCTGCGTCGTGCCTGTCGACGACGCCGTCATGGGCACCCGGTTCGCCCATTGCTTCATCGGGGTGGTCACGGATTGCCTTGCAAGGCGCATGGAGGTCTTCCAAATCGCCCAGACCGACGAGTGCATCCGTCACGATCTCGGTGCTTCGGCCTCTCTTCCCGGCTTCAAGGCGGTTCCGAAGGGACGCACCCAGCCCGAGGGCTACGTCCTGTCCGAGATGACGTGCGAAACCGTCCTCGGCCTAGCCGAGGATGTCGCGAAGGCCTGCGGACACACTGACGGTTGGCTTCGCGATGTCGATGCAAACGACTGCCTGCCACCGCGAATCGCGAGGCGAGCTCCATACGTGTTCCAGTGGGACGGAAAACCGTTGGCCTCGATGACGGTCGCGTACCTCGTCGCGCTCCTGTCAGCTGGATTCGGAAAGGTGACCCCCCATATCCTGCGCCACGCAGCCTCCAACAACATGATGAGAAGAGGTGTGCACGCCAGAGCAGTCCAGGCCAAGCTCAAGCACCATTCGGAGGTAATGAGCGACTACTACCGCATGCCAACCGCAATACAGGTCCAGCAGGACCTCGAAAAGACCGATGAAGAACAGCGGATCCTCGTGCGCGAGACATCGGCCCGCTTGTCGCGGATCGGGGCTTCGAGACGTGAGGGGAAGGGAGGGGAGCCGTGAGCGGCATCCAGGACAAGGCCGGGGTCTCCTACCGGCCGGGGCCGCCCAAGGGACAGGAGCCCATCGTCGAGGGCACTGGACTGACCCGGCGGCAACTCGCGCTGAAGATCGGCATGGAAATCGTCGATCGCCGCGAGAAGCCCACGATCCGGGCGGTGAACAAGGCGGAACCCCGGCTCACCCTCGGCTGGCTCAATGCCAACAGCAAGGTCCTCCAGCCATGCCGTGCTCGATGGACGGGAGAGCGCCCGACCGAACCCGAGGATGAGAATATCCTCTCGCTGGATCGCGCGCGCGCCGAAAGGGCGATCGCCGAACTGCGGGAGGAGAAGGAGCGGCATGATGCGACGCGCGAGAAGTTGCGGGAAGCGAACGTGATCATCTCCAGGCTGCTCAAGGGGTTCGCCGATGACATGCCCGTAGAGGACAGATCGGGAGGCTGAGTACCTTCTAGCTGCGACGAACAAGCTGGGCGGCGATGTCCGAGAGAAACGCCCCGTCGGATGCCCCGAACACCCTACGGCGCACCGCACGGTCGCAGACGGAATCAATGTCGAGCAGGAACTTGTGCCGTCGCCGTGCTAGGGTGTCCTCGGTTCGCCATACACTGCCCACGTCCCGTGCGGGCAGGTCGCCGGGCGAACAGCCCAGTATGTCCAGATGGAGGTATCGGTGGCGCCCGCTCGACAGGCACTCCAACCTCAGCTCGCGCAGATGCGCATCCTCCGCCTCGGCGGTCACCCTCCGCCAGAAGGCATCATCCGGACTTCCCGAGATCTGCCGGAGCAGGCACGAACCTCCCGGCGAAGGGGGTAGCCGCCACCAGCACCGGACACGGTCCCAACGTCTCGCACCAATGGGCGACACGTCCGACCTCTCAATCGGCGAGGACATCGTGAAGGATGCGCAGGTGGTCCCTCACCCGCCGCACACCTGACAGGCCCCCCGTGGCCAGATCCAGTGGCGTGGCGCCACCGAAGGTCTCGCCGTGATGGCGCAGCCAGTCCGCTCCCCGCCCGACACCGAACACATCGGTCACGAGCATCAGCATCTCGTCGACGATCCGCAGCCGCGTCTCGGTCGCCTTTGCAGACGTTCCGAAGCCCGCGTCGAGCATGGCATCGGTCCTCTCCTCGCCGATACCGAGCGACGCGCAACGCGCTTCCACCCGGGACCGCAGGTATCCCAATTCGTCGAATTGCATCATCAGCAGCATCCCCCTGCTTTCCCCCTCGACAGATAAGCAAAACGACACTACTTTAAAGTAGTTCCCGCAAAATGTCGGGGGCCGCTTTCTCCTGGAGGAATGCGGATGGTCCCCGCCATTCGAGGCGCGGGCTCGTCAGTTGCGCTCGCTGCACCGAAGTGCAGCCGCGGCTGGCCAGTTCAGACGATCCCGGGAGCACCGGAGGGAAGGAGACGATGATGAGGTATGGATTGACGACGGACGCGGCTGACCCGGCCCACACGCAGGTGTTCGAGACCGTCGATGAATTGAAGGCTTCGCTGGACGAGTCGGCAGTCGGCTATCAGGCAGAAGTGCTGGTCGAGATCGTGAGCGGTGGGCGCACGGTCGCGTCATCGCTCGCGATGAAGGCCGACGTGCTCGTCTGGGATCCTCGCTGCTCGTTCCTCCCGAGACCGGCGGCCTGAGACCCGTCAGCGCCGCCGAAGGTGCAGCGGAAGGTATTTCGCGACTAGTCTGCGCGCGGATCCCACCGGAAGCCCGGCCGGGTCCCCGTCCAGTGTATGGAGGAACCGGTTCCTGTTTCTCCTCAGCGTGGAAAACTCCCGGAGGTCGGCATCGGCATGCTCCGGATCGAGTGCGCCCGCGACGATGGCGAACTTGTCGTCGAGACGGAACCTGCCCTTCATCACTTGGCGGATCCGCGCCAGGGCGAACCCGGACCCGTCGCCTGGAACCTGCGCCAGTCGCTTCGCCCACTCCTCCTCATGGATCGGGAACGTCGCCGTGACGAAGGCCTCCAGAGCCGTCCACGCGGTCATGAAGGCGTGCAGCGGATCGCCATCGGCCGCATGGGAGGCTGACAGTAGGCGCGGAACATGCCGCAGGTTGTCAGGTGCAGCGGCCAGCGCGCGCGCGATCTGCGCCGCTTCGTCGGCCTGCTCCGCGTCGAGACGCGCCCTGACCGACATCGAAGCGGAGACCTTGGCATCGAGGAGATAGGTCACGCACGCCTCATCGGCTTCGAATGCGTAGGCGACCGTCCCGACGGTCCGCGAGCCCTGCAGCACTCCGTCGAAACCCGCCAGGACCAGCACGGCGGCCGCCAGGTCCGCCGTCGCGTCCAGTCTCGCCATCGTCCGCTCGAAGGGGGCGTCATCGAGCGTCACACGGTGATCCCCCAATTCGACGGCCTGCCCCAGAGCCGCCGGTTCCCTCTCGAAGGCTTCGAGGCAGAGCAGGACCCCATGACCTGGCTCGCCCAGCAATTCGCGGCTCTGCGCCTCCAACTCGCCCAGCCATTGTGCCACCGTCCGGCCATCGCGGCTTGCTCCACCCAAGCGCTGTGCCATGAAGATACCGATGGCATGCCTGCGAACGACATGCTCCCAGCCCGGAGCGTCCCCGTCGACAAGCGTCGCGCGGCGCAGGGGCTCGTCGAGCAGCGTGATCGGTCCCGTCGCGGGAAGCGACGTAAGGGACGGGACCCGGGTAATCCGAATGCATCGCAATTCCATCTCAGTCACGGTCGCCCGGATGCTCGTCATCGCTACGCGGTCCGAGCTCCTCCATCCCCGTCCATGGCGGTACCTCGGGGACGAGATTCCGATCGCGGTAGCGTCCTGCAGCCAGCTGGCGACGGAACCCGGGGAGGAACTCGAGCATCCGCGGAGTGGCCGCTGCGGACGCGACCACGAGCCAACCGTCGGAGGTCGATTCCTCGTAACCGTAGACCCCTAGCAGGCTGCGGTTCCCTTCCTGCCAGCGTATGCTCTCCACCATGGTCTCGCCCTCTGCGTCGATCCAGCGGAAGAGACCCTCGTCCGCCAGGCGCCAGCCAAGCGACGTCGCGAGCACGGGGTTCACCGCCAGGAAGTTCCCATCGGTGAAGTAGGGATCACCGACCAGCGTCGGGAAGGGGGCCCCGGGCGGGATCCGGACGGCCGGATAGTCGGTCGCGAAGGCATCCCTGCGATAGTGGAACCAGTCCATGTCGAGCGCATCCGGTCGTCCCAGCGGGAATCCCGGATGCACGATCTGCGAAGCGCGTACTTCGCTCGTACGCGAATGGTCGATGCTCTGCGTGGTCGTGAACTCGGCGAGGACCAGCCCTCCGTCCGGTGTCGTGCGGGTCAGCATGGAAGCGGCCGCCGAGGCGCCGGCCAGCCATTCCTCCATCGGATGAGCGCCGAGTTCGTCGGCGGCCGGGAGTGCGACCCACTCCGGCCGCGCAACCGGTTCGCATAGGTCGAGGACCGGATCGACGGTGAGCAGGAAACGGTCGAGATATGCCAATGGCCACGAAAGCACGTCGGCGTCCGTCAGCTCCGTCACCAATCGGGAAAAGGCCCTGTGCGCAGCCAACGAGCGCGGTCGCCGGAAGGTGATCTGCAGTCCGATCGCCTTGAGACGATGGCGTAGCTCGTTCTCGGCTGAAAAGGACCATTCCTCCTGCGGGGTGATCTGGCCCATCAGGCTGGCGAACCTCTGAGCGAGGTTCTCGTGGGGTATGTCGGCCTCCTCCCCGATCCGCTTCAGCGCAGACCTGAAGAGGCTGGAGAGATCCATCGGATCCGTGGTGTCGGGAAGAGGATCCCCCGCTGCCAGACCGTCGCCTCTGAGCGAGCGCTCCGGCATGACCGCTTCCGGCAGGCTCAGCCGGTAGATGGGCGGGAGTTCGGTCGGTTCCGGAGGATCGGGAAGGGACGAGCCCAGTCTGGCAAGCAGCCGCAGGATCATCGCCCGTGCGGTCGCCGAGGGGGGCCAGGCGAGCTCGCGCAAACGATCAGTGTAGCTGGCCACGAAGGCCTGATCGATCTCGACGATGCAGGCGAGCAGATCCAATGCCCGGTTCACCTCGAAATCGTCCCCGGCGAGCAGGGCAACGATCGACGCCTCGACCTCGCTGACGCGACATCCGATCCTCACGAGGTCGACTATGCCCCTGCGCGCCTCCGAAGCGACGGCGAGGATGGGACTCGCGAGATCCGAGAAGAGGAGATGCAGCAGCGCAGAAGCGGCGTCCTCGTGATCGGAGGGGGCCGCAACGGGCGGCTCCTCCTCGTTCTCGATTACCTCGGCGAGCTGGCCGAAGTGTTCGGCGAACTCGGGCCAGAGCCGTGCGACCGGTACAGGATCGAAGAGTATCTCCAGGATGGGATCGAAAGAGAAGAGCAGGTCGCGAGCGGCGAGGCCGGCGATGAAGTCCTCGGCGAACAGTCTCGAGGCTTCGCGGCGTCCTTCCGGACCCCTGCATTCGACCAGGGATCGCGCATAGCGCAGGCGCGATCCGCCATCATAGCGGCGAACCCATCCGTAGCGCTCCGAACCTGCGAGCATCTCTTCGTGCAGGTCGTCCATGAGGGCACCGGCACCGATCCGTGATGCCCCGAGTGCAAGGACCTGCCTCGCCGCATTGTCACCGCCGAGCCTCGCGACCTGATCCCTGATCGCACCGAGCTGACGGGCATCGCGGACGCTCGGCACCACCCCCGCGAGAAGGTCTTCCCAATCCACGCCGTCGGCCTTCGCCGCCCGCATGAGGAGAGCGATGAAGTCATCGGGACCGCCCGAGGAGGCCGTGACCTCCTCCCGGGCGATGGAGGTCCCATCTTCGCCCACGAGACCCCGATGGGCCGATCGCGTCCTCTCCGCCATCTCGCCAGCGCTGCCTGCGGTGGTCAGACCGAGTGCGGGCGCCCAGCTCGCGCGGTTGCCGGGTGTGCTCTTCAGGTCTGCTGCACGTGCGAGGGCCTGCCAGGGCGCGCCGTCCGAGGCCGGAGGGCCCTCGTCACGGATATGCGCCACGGCCTCGATCAGCTTCGGCGCCACGCTTGCCTCGAACGGCACGATGCTGCGTGCGATCACCAGGAGGGCGAGATCGGTCGGTCCGTCCCCTCGCGTAATGATGCCGTGGACGAGGCCGGCATAGGCGTGGCTGCGTTCGGCAGCGCCTTCCTGGAGGAGCCATGCCACCACGTCGGACGCCCAGGCCGGATCGATCGCCGCTGCCGCGGAGACGAGCTCCACCGTCTGACCCCTTACGTCATGACCTCGAGACAGACGCTCCTGGCAAGGCAATGCAGAGATGAGGGGCAACAAGGCGCGACGGCCCTCGTCGGCATCGACGGTCCGGGAGTATCGCGTCGCCCACCTGCTCCATCGCAGCATTTGACTGTCGTCGGAATGATAGATGCCGAACGATGTCGTCATCATGCGGTCCCGGAGCTGGAGGGCCCGCTCCCGGTCTCCGATATCGAGTCTCGCCCGCACGAGCGCGGCGAGTTCGCCGATGCGCTCGTGCAGCTCCGTCTCGAAGTCGATCTGTGTCTCGACCTCGTCCAGGATGCGTCGGGTCCTGTCCCGATTCCGGTCAAGGCGATAGGCGGACATGGCGACCGCGATCTGCCATTCCGCCTGCCAGCCGGGCCTCATGGACTGCCCGGGGCGAGCGAAGTCGCCCTCCAGGAAGGTCATCACCTCGTCGAAAGCCTGCTGACCCTGCGCCCAGGCCGCCTTCAGAACGTTCTCGAAATAGGCGGGTGCTCGTCGCTGGATCGCGTACCAGTCACGCCAGTCGTTCGTCTCCGAGAATGATCGCTGGAAGACGGTCAGGGGTGCCCGAAGCTCGCGCAGGACGGAAGAGGGCGGTGATCGCCGTCCACCGAGAGCCGCGCCCCATATCGTTCCGACCACGACAAGCATCCGCTGGAAGAGCACCAGGCCCCGCTCGCGAGGCGATTCCGCGTTCGGGACGGCCTCCACGGCATCCATGGGATTCGCGTCCCGAGCTCGATTGCGAGCCTGTACCAGGAGCGCCGTCCCGGGTCCGAGTGTATCCTCCTTGCCTCGATCGAACGAGCCAATGCGAAGGGGATCCGCGGCGAAGCGCATGAACGCCCGTCCCTCCTCCGGGTCATCATGCAGCCGGTAGGCCAGATCGGCCAGGAAGACGGCGTCCCGAGGCGATGGATCATCGATCCTCAGACGCTCGAAGGCGGATCGCGCGGCCTCGACCGGGGCGCCCCTTGCGATCAGGGATCGGACGATGGCCACGTCCAGCCTCGCCAGGTCGATCAGCGATACCTGCTCGCCCAGCGTGCCGAGTTCTGTCCTGACATCCTCGGCGAGCTGGAACTCCCCGAGGTGCGCGAGCTCGATACCCAGGATACGCAAAGCACGGGCCCGGGCCCGGATCGCCATCGTGTCATCGTCGTCCGCGCTGATGGGTGCGAAATCCGACGCGTGAGTGTCGATCCGGATGCCTCGCAGTGCATCGAAGATGTCTCCCAGCGATCGGAACCGCCAAGCGACCCTCACCCATGCGTCAAGCTGGTCGGACTGCAGGGAGGCATCGATCCCGCCGAAAGCGTTGAGCAGGTCCAGGGGCTCCGCCGCATCGAAAACTCTGCGGGCCAGGACATCGTCGCCGCCGCCGATCATGTCCGGCACATGCGTCAGGGCCGTGACAGGAGGCACGCGGAGCAGGTTACCCTCGAACAGTATATCCGCCATCTCCTCGCGAGGCGCGAGCCGGAGGAGCAGTCCGGGAAGATCGACGTCGGTCAGCGCCTCGCGCCTCTCCGTAAGTTCCTGGGTCACCAGGACAGCACGGACGACCGCGATCCAGTCGTCGCTGCGCGAAGCCGCCGCGACACATCCGTCGATGTCTTCGAGGATCGCATCGACGGGGCGCAGATCGAAGAACTGTCGCCGGAAGTAGTCCTGCGTGAAGAGCTCCAGAACCCCCGCGTCGTCGCCCGCCTGCAGGAGATGATGGACGCGCTCCCAGCTGAACGGATCGGTGGCCGGCGCGCGCGCGGCGACCCCGGCCAGGGTACGGTGCCGCGATCGATCGAGGTCGACATCGTGGTCGCCGAACGCGTCCTTCCCGGTCTCCACGAGCAGGAACTGGCGGAAGCTGTTGTGGAAGAACGCCCAGCGGTCAGGCGTCTCGCGTTCGAAGAAATGCGACGCGCCGGCGACGAAGCGGCCCAGGGTCTCCGGATCCGAAAGGCTTCGAAGCAGCTCCTTGTGCGCCGGACCTCGCAGACGGCAGAGAAGCGCGAGGAGATCGACCAGCTGCGTATCGCCGGAGACGGTGTCCCAGTATACCCGGTACTCCTGCTCGATGTCGCCTGCATAGGAGGCCGAGCGATCCAACACGTCCGCTATGTCCTCGGCCGACGACAGCTCGATCAGGCGCCGCAGCAGGTATGAGAGTGCCAGCGGATGTCCGCCGCTCACCTCGCAGACCCGGTCGACGGTTCCGGTCGTGACGAGATCCTCGCCGAGCACGCTCATGACTATCGAGTGGACGTCCGAGCGTTCCAGGCGGCTCATCGTCAGGGTCCGACCCGGTTCGTCCAACTGGGCCCGGATCGGTCGCATCGCCGGAGAGCTCGAACCCAGGCCGACACGCTGCGTTCCGAGCACGAACAGAACGCCTTCGGGAATCGAAGAAGGGTTGGGTAGTTCCTCCATCAGCGAACGCGATGGATCCTGTTCGCGTTCGATGTGATCGAGACCATCCACGAGGACGATGGTCTTCACACCCGTCCTCTGCCAGTCGTCATGCAACCGCGCGAGGATCGAGCCGAGACGTTCCCGCAGTTCCGCCATAGTCGCGGGGCGGGAAGCAAGATCGCGCCCCCGGGCGCCGAGTTGATCTTCCAGCGATATGCACAGATCGTGGAGGAAGGCTTCCGCCTCGCCGCGATCCTGACTTACGTCCCCGCGCACGAAGGCATAGTACCGCGCGATACGCACGCCCGTGCGGTAGCGGAGCATCTGGGTGAGGGTCGTGGATTTGCCGGAACCGGGCGAGCCGACAAGTGCGACATAACCGGAATCGAAGGCGGCGAAAGCATCCTCCAACTGCTCGATCGTGGAGCGCACCGGGCGGTAGAGCTTCTCGTCAACCGGGAATTCATGTCTGAAACGGAATTCGAAGCGCCGCGACCAGCCCAGTGCCTCGAGCAGTTCGTCGCGCGACAGTTCGACGACGTTGGCCTCCGACGCCACCGTGCGTTGGATGACCGCCGCGATCGCCTCGACATCCTCCCTCCTCCGGGCGATGACCCGGCCGGGTCCGTCGAGTTGCAGCTCGTATCCCAGATCGAGATGGCAGGCCGCGAGGAACCGATCCAGCTCGTCCCCTTCGAGGCCGGTCGCTTCCAAGATCCTGTCGATTGGCGCACGCCATTCCTCCACGAAGGCCGGGGCCGGGTCTGCGGTCCACTGCGAACGGTGCTCGAATGCATGACGAAGGAATGCCTGCAGGTGCCTGGGACCACGCGCCGGTTCGCCGCCGGTCGAATCGGCTGAGGACGCACTGTCCCGTGTCAGGTAGTGAACATGTACGCCTCGATCGGGATAGGCGGACGAGAGCCTCTGCCAACCCTGGGCGAGCAGGCCGAATGCGGACGGATAGGCCCCATCATCCGCGACGAGCCTGTTGAAGGTCACGCGGTCTTCGTACTCGCTCCATTTCACCTGGTAGGCATCGACCCTGCCTGTGGTCGCGACGAGGATGTCGTCGAGCCTTCCCGCGTCGGGATCCGCCACCCTGATCCAATCCAGCCCGTCCTTGAGCAGGGCTTCGTAGATCAGCGAACCCGCGATGAGATACTGCGCTGAAAAGCCGCGAACCGCATTTCGTTCGCCATCGGCGTAGCTTTCCTGATCGTCTTTCGCGCTCATGGGAAGGACATAGCGGACTTGCGCTGCACGTCGCAGTGCGAAGAGCCTTATTCCACCGATAGATCGGCTCCCGTGATCGACCGCGTCGCGTCGGGGCCTCGGAAGCGCCCCTTCCTGTTGGGGTACCGAACCGGTTTCGGGTCCTGGGAGAAGGGGGAAAGTCGAATGGAAAAGAGACACGCGCGTGCAACGCCGCGGAGCGGGAAATGAAGGTCTCCGCGCTATCGTCGCGGGTCTTCGACCGAGGACCCGTGGTGCCGGCCTCCCAGGAGCCTTCGGAGCGTACAGCTTGAACCGTTTCACCGCGGCAACAGTGGCTGCGCGCCCTTGGAAGAACCGCCCCTCATGAAAATTTAGGAGCTCGAATTATGCGATTCGCATGGGCATCAGAATCATACCCGCCGTCATCGGCGGGAGCATCACCATTGCCGTAGTGCGTGTCATGACGACACTGAACATCGAACGGGCCGCCGAAGCCATTGGCAACGACGTGCTCCTGCTGAACGTCTGGACAAGTACAAGCCGGTTTCTCGACTACATCTTCGATCCGGCAGGGGCCTGGACGATCTGGCTGCTCCTCGGCATAGCGATAGGCGGGGCCCTCTTCAGCTACGGACGAAACTTCGAAGACGGATTGCGCGGGCAGCGGGGTGGACCACCGTTCTGGTATCTCGGCCTGCAAGCACGCGGCGTGAGGTTCGCCATCA
>NZNW01000127.1 GCA_002695065.1 Salinicola sp.
CTCAACGATCCCATGTCGCGCCTCAAGCTCGCTAATTAGCCGATGTTCGCATTATGTCTGCCAAATCGTTGTCTGGCGCACAAACCTTGAGGTGACGCCTCATAGGGCGTAGTCGTCAGCGTGCGGGGCAGATCGTTCAGCCCCTGCTGCTTCATGCGGTTGAGCGTGGACGCGGCCCATATCAGGATATCAGCATCCCAGATCGTGGCCATGCCGTAGTCGGGGATGGCCTGGACGCGCACCCAGGCATCGCCATCCGGGCTGCGATACTCGATCGGCTTCAGCCGCTTGCGCTTCTGGAGCGAGAAGAACGGGCGCTCCATGACCTCCCGCTGGTCCTTGAGCGGAAGATCGCCAAGCGCCGGAATGAACAGGTCGAACTCGGGATTGGGATCGCGCCGCTTGCTCACGGCGCGAACCTGGTGTGTCCCCGCTGGACCAGATACTGGCGCAGCAACCGCTCGGTGATGACGGTAAGGGGCTCCCCGCCCTCCTCGACGCTGAGCTGGCGCAGCGTGCGATGCATGTCTTCGGGAATGTGGATTAGTACCGGCTTCTTGCCGGGATGGCTGCTGCGTCGGGCAGGTGCTGCCGGGGCCGGCGTGTCGGCCGCACGCCGCGACCGACGCGGGGCGGCAGGCTGCGGTGCGGGAGTTGCATCGGCAACGGGAGTTGGTGCCGGTGCCGGTGCCGGTGCCTCGGGCTCGTCATCGAAGATGCCGGCGAGCGCGGAAGTTTTCTTCGCCATCATCCAACCTCGCTTACTTGCTTAGTCGCAAATCCGCTTAGTCGCTTAGCCTCGTTATAGGCGGCACGCAACTCGGCCGCTGCCTTGCTATCTGGGTCCGTCTCGGCCGCCGTTCTGCCGAGCGGTGTGGCCTTGTAGAAATCTTTGCGGAAATGGAGGCGGCTATCGAACATCGTCACGCCCTTCGCCGTGAAGCCGGCATGGGCCTCCTGCCCCTCCCCGCCCTGATGCGGAACCTGCGTCAGTATGACAGCGAACGGCGTGCCTGCCTGCTGCACCTGTTTGACGGTCTGCAACACCGAATGAACGTCCAGCCCTCGCGGCGCGACGGGGATGATGACGAAATCCGCCTGTTCGGCCGCGAGCATGGCAATGTCCTTGGAGTTCGCCGGCGTGTCGATGATAATGAGGTCGATCTTGCCGCTGCTGCGCCCGCGCGAGACGTGGAGCGGCAAGCCGGCGACGCTACTGTCCTTCACCATCACGTCGTCGTCGTCGCGGCGTTCCGACCAGTAGAGCGCCGATCCTTGGCGGTCGTCGGCATCGAGGATAACGACCGACGCCCCCTCTCGCGCCGCCTCGACGGCGAATCCGGTCGAAAGGGTGGTTTTGGATTGCCCCCCCTTCTGCGCAATCACGGCCCAGACCTGCATAAAGACTCCTACTAAGCGCTTAAGCGATTTATACCGCTTAAGCGCTTAGTTCAAGATCATCGTTTAATCGCTTAGTGCCTTGGCACGAAGGGCCAGCTGAGTGATATTCACCAGGATCGAAAACGAAGCTGCGTTAAGGTTCAGCGGCAGCCGAAAGCACGAAGTTGACGCTGTTGTAAGGAAGGGCTCTATGCGTGACTGGCTGATAAACGATCGTGCCGACTTGGCTGGCTTCATCGCCGCCTCTGGCGGTGGTCCCCACTACGTCTATCTGCTGCGTATGCCGGATGGGGAGCCGAAGTTTGGCGGCCTGGGCACGCCATTCTATGTCGGGATAGGGCAGGGGGCGCGACTCTTCGCCCACGAAGAAGAGGCCCGCGATCCGGCACGCTCCGGCGCCAAGGTCGAGACGATCCGATCAATCTGGGCCAAGGGCGGCGAGGTTGTCCGAACCATCGACAGCGTACACGCGGTCGAGCCGTGGGATCGGGAGGAGGAGTTGATCAATTCCATCGGCCGTCTGGCTGAAGGTGCAGGTCCTCTGACGAACGCCCAGACCTACGCCCCCTCACTGAAGCTTAATGGTATCGAGCTTCGCAAATATGCTGCCGATCATGCAGCGTCCGGCGATGCGAACGCCATCCCCGCGAAGTTCAAGCTGCGGCACACGCGCTTGATGGCAGGCCCGAGAGAGCCGCTTTCCCGAACAAGCGTTTTCGGGAAGATATACACGGTTGCTGAAGCCAACCCTGGTGTCACTGGTGAGGAGTTCGTCGGCCTGCTCAGCGCCGTGGATTTCACCGGAAACAAGTCCGCGTACACGCAGGGAGGACAAGTTTCAGCATCGTGGCTGGTGGGCTACATCGAAGGCGGGTATTTCCGCAGCGACCGCCAACACCTTCAAGATTATCAAGAGCGGTGACTGCCGCCACATGCATAGCGGCGCTGCGCGAGCGCCTGTCGGCCGATGCTTCTCTAGCCGACACGCCGGGAAAGGTTCTTTATAGCTCGGCTGCGACCCTCAATCCGTTTCCGATATACTTCCTCGGCACGAACCCCGGTGGTGCGCTGCCCAGCACCCTTGGTCAGTCTATTGACGACATTGAAGGCGGATTGAACGAGTATCTGGACTACTCGTGGGAGGGGCGACCACCAGGTCAGGCCAAGCTCCAGAAGCAGGTAAATAGATTTTTGTCAGGTCTTGGTTTTGAGCCTCGGGACGTTCCCGCCAGCAATATCGTGATGACTCGCTCGACCGGAATCACCACGCATCAAGACATGGATGGTGATGCCCGGCGGTGCTGGCCGCTTCATCAAATCATACTGGAAAGCGTTCGACCTCGGTCGGTCCTGGCTTTCGGGAGCGGCCTTGAAAAGTCGGCGTTCGCCTACCTGCGTGCTTTCTTCAAGCCCGACGAGATTGAGAGCATTCCGGCCGAGCAGCCCGGATTCACCTGTCACGCCTTCAAGGCCAGCTTCGGCGCCAAGAGCATCAACGTCGTGGTTGTGCCGCATCTGACCCGGTATTCCCCTTACAAGAAGCCGGCCATCATGGAGTGGGTCAAAGCAAGGCTCGCCTAGATCAGCACGCGCTCCCCAGCGTCCCACAACCAACCACCTATCGCCTTGCCCGACCAATTAGCCGCTTAGTCGCTAAGTCGCTTAGCGGTTTGCTGCTTAGGTAGACTCGCCTTGCATCCCCAGCCCGTTATCAGCGCCTCCTGACGGGCAATGCGCTGCTCTCCCTCCACGATGTGCCGATCTGCTATCTCCAAGTCTGCCGGTGCGTCACCCGCTAAACGGTGGTGGCGCTTCCGCCGACTTCCTGCCGATGCGCGCGGTAGAATTCGACGTGGAAACGGACGAGGCCGATCGGCGCGACATGATGCAGGATGGTGGGCTCCACGATGCCTGGCCCTCCCTCAGGTGTAAGCACCGTCTCGAACGGCTCTCGCCGAGCATCTGTCACCCGATAGCTGAGGCGGCCGCTCTCCACCTTGATAAGCCCCCACACCCCGGCTTTCGTCGAATGATCGTTAAGCAGCCCCTTGGGGACAGTCTCTTCGGTGAAGGTATCGGTGCGCTTGTAGCATTCCAGCCCCTCGGGAAGGCTGGCGGCGGTAGCGGTCATGCCGCCTCAGCTTCGTAAAGCTCCACCTCCCGGTTGATGAGGATATCCGCCAGGAACCAATAGGCCTCGCCCCATGCGTTCAGAATATCGTCCGTCGCAGCCTCGCCCAATATGTCACGGATCGCCGGCAGGAGCGCGTTGGCGACCGCAGGATAGTGTTCGGGCTTGATGTGGGTTTCGACGTGGCGTGCGCAGATGCGCTCGATCGCCGGTTTCAGTGCGTCCAGCTTGTCGACGTTCTGCGCAAACGCGAGGATCGCCGCGGCAAGTCGCTTCGGCTGAGCGCCGGACTCGTGAGCAGCCATGTCGAACAAGGCCTTGATCTCGGGATCGACGAACAGGCGCTGGTACATGCGCGTGGTGATCTCCACACCATGCTGTTGAAGCGCCGGGGCCGTCGCTTTCACCAGCGCCATCGTTTCGGGGGAGAGTGGCTTCGACATACTGAAGGGCTCCGGATTGCAGGTTTGGTAGAAAAACGATCAGAGGGCAGGGTCGATTTCCGACCGGCCGATCTACCTTACCCATGGAGTAATGCTATCACGAGTGGCTGCCGGCTAGCCGTGCTAGATCGCGAATATCCTGAGTTCCGCGACAGCTGGGCAGTGCCGCTCACCCAGCGGGTGGTGTCGCAAAAGTCGGTCGCTTCCGCTGCTACTTCGCTGGGCATTTAGCGCCATGGGCGCTTAGCCGATCAGAGCGCACCCTCAGAGGGTGCCGGCGCCGCCTGCACCAGACGAATAAACGCGGACCGCAGCGTTGTTCGCTCAGGATTTGAGAGAGTGGCTTGCTGATAGTGAATGCGGCCGACACGCAAAAGTGCTCGATCGTAATCCGGCGGGACTTGTGTACTCGATGCAAATGCTGCCTGAAGAGCTGCCAGTTCTTGAGCTTCAAGTGCCGCAATAATGGGCTCGATCAGGCCGTCGAGCCCTGTGTTCGCGGTCGCCGCACTTGCCGCTGCGGGGGTTGCTGGTGGCGCATAGGACAAAAAGGCGCTGATAGCCGCCTTGTCCCATTCAGTCGTGGTATCCGACTCCTGCTTCAACGAACGGCTTTGATTGGCCCGGGAAGGCTCGATTCCTAGAAGATGAACCCGCACACCAAACTGCTGCGCGAGAACGACGCCGACGCGCACATCTTCGTCACCGGACACAAGGACAACATCGGTGATTGCCTGGTTACGTGCCAGCTCCACCATGTCGGTGACGATCAGTGCATCAACACCCTTCTGCTCGCCAGCCGAGTTAATCTGGCCGAGCCGGACCTTGATGTCATCAGAGTCAGCCAGAGCTGCCTGCTCCGGCGTAGGCCGACCCAGCCGCATTGCGTCGTACCAGTAGATGCGGAGCAGGGGGAGGTCGCATTGCGCCTTCGCGACTTCCCTCAGCGCTTGCACGACCTTGGAAATGTCGAGCGTGATCGTCTCCCGGCTCTGCCGGGTGCCCGTTAGGAGTACTGAGCCCTGCGCGAACAGGTAACCCGCATCGACAAAAACCGCCGAACGACGCATTGCGCAGCCCCCCAAATAGCAAAGGGCGCCCGCAGGCGCCCTCTTAGTACCAGTGCGCTGGACGTGCGTAATCTCCGCCCCGCGCTACAGCGTCATAGATAGGCGCACGCCCGTAGGTTTGTCAAGTACGCGCTAGCACGCGCGCGGCTGCAGGTACGCGTCTATCGGCCTCGCCCGCCTGACACGGGCATAGTAGCCCGATCACCGCCGCCAAAACTACATCAGAAGCCGCCATTGATGAGGCGCTGCACCTTCTCCACTTCCCTGGCGGCTCGCATCATCGGGCTGTCCTGCAGTTCACGCATCAAACGCACCGTCGGGTTGTTCTGAAGCTCCTCAATGGCGCGCATCGCGGGGCTGTTTCGAAACTCCTCGATCGCTCGCAACGCCGGATTCTCCTGATAGCGACGAGCTACCTCCTGAGCCGCCCGCATCCCCGGGCTGTTCATCATCTCCTGGGCGGCGCGAAAACCTGGCCCCAATGCCTCCTGCATCTTCCGGTGCGCCTCCACGATGTTGCGGCCCGTGCGGGGCGAGTAGGGGGCACTCACGCGACGTGCCGGCATCGATGCGCCCGCGCGCCTGGCCTGAGCCTCCGCTATATACTCGGCCTTGCCCGCCTTCCATTTCACCTGCAGTCGCCGAATGTTCGACGGCTCGGGCTTATCGAGGGCGCGCCGGATCGCGGTCGTTGGCCGAAG
This sequence comes from Salinicola sp., assembly GCA_002695065.1. GTDB lineage: Bacteria > Pseudomonadota > Gammaproteobacteria > Pseudomonadales > Halomonadaceae > Salinicola. Next base: position 5,747 of record NZNW01000127.1, read on the forward strand.
CGACGCATTCGCCACGATCATGTCCGCCACCTTCTTGAGGGTGGGGCGGTCGTCCAGGCCGCTCCCAACCGGCCGGCCGCGGCTCCGCTTGCTGCTATTCATGGTCCATCCTTTCGTTTGCTGCGCAGCAAGATGCCCGTGAAACCAGCAAGTTCAAGCGATAAGAAATCAAGACAAAAAGCGAGGATAAATGTGGCGGATAACTGGAATGACTGCAGCGGGAGCGAGGATAAATCCGAACATTATCCTCGTTGTCGCTACGGCCGGCCGCGCAGGCTCTCTCGCGCCTCGCTGAACACCATCAGCCGTTCAGGCTCCGCCGCGAACCAAGCGTAGCTGCCCCATGCGAGGCTATCGACCGTCTTCTTGAACGGCCCGGCGCTGCGGTCGAGATAGGCGGTGACGAACGCAACGTGCTCGGCCGGGAAGCCCGCTTCGGCGACCAGCTCCTCCAGCGCCTCCTTGCGGCGCTGGCTGATCGGACCATCGGTCGCGACCACCTCCACGAACACCAGCAGCGGATGCACCGGGCCAAGATCGACCAGGATCGTATCCGGCAAGTTCTTGTCGGCCTGGATGGCAAGGCCAATCGATCGCGCCAGCGCATCGTCTCGCGCGACCACCTTGTTCCCGCTCTCGCTGAGAAACACCACGGCAGGGGCGGTGAGAAAGGCGGGTGCGAACACCTCCACCACTGCCTTGGTGATCTCGGAACTCGGCCCCGGCTTCATTCGGCGCGTCTCCCCATTGGGAAAGGTGACAAGCACCTGGTCCGCGCTGACGCCCGCGCCCTGGCGCACAATAGCCAATCGGGCGAGCGCGCCCTTGTTCAACGCTTCAGCCTGCCATGCCGCGGTACGAGCCTGCAGCGCCTCGCCGGTGAGGGCAGGATCGAACAATGCGGCAAAGCTCGCCTTCAGGGCATAGCGCGGCTTGCTCGATGTGGTGGGAAGGTCCGTGCGCTCTATCACCGCGCCGATCGCCACCAGCCCCTCGCGCAACGTCTCGTCGCGGATCGGCTCACGGGTGTTGTCTTGATACCAGCGCCGGCCCTCAGTCTGGCTGCCAGTACGTAAGACCCCTGTCGCATAGGCGGTGCGGCTCGCATCATCGACAAGGGCCGCCTGCTCGTCGGTCATGCGATAGACGTGCTTGGGACCAAGCATCGTCCCGCTACCCTCGGTCGCGTCGATATACAGCGCGACGAACACCGTACTCGCAGCCAGCATCCGGGTCAGATAGGCGCGGTTGGGCGCGCCATCGGGGAAGATCTCCTGCAGGCGGACGTGAACCTCATCGCGGGTCAGCATCGGCATCATGGCGCAACCTGCCCATAAAGCCGCGCCAGTTCGTCCTCGATCTCGGCACTGCAGGCTCCTCGGCCAACTAAGGCCTCCACCTGTTTCATCGCCGCGGGAGAGGGTAGGGGCAGCGCCTCCATCTCGAACGCCGACACGGCAACGCTGCCGTTGATGCAGCGGAAGAGCTGGTCAACGATCCGGCTGTTCAGCACCGCCGCAACCGTTGCCGGGGATACGGCAGGACGTGCGGCGGGGCGAACCATGTTCAGATGGTTCTCGACCACCACACCGCCGTGCTGGGCAATGAAGTCGGCCGGCAACTCGGCCGCGATCAGCCGACGTGCCTGCTCCTTGGCGGTGGTCCGCTGAACGAGAACGCACGCCTCCTCAATCAACAGCCAGGCATCGCCCCGCTCGATCTTGAAATAGGGCGCGTGATTGCGCTTCTCGGCTCGGAACGCGAACCGGCCGTCTGCAGACACGGCTTCGGCCCATATGAGCGGATGCACGCCGCGGGCAGAGCGCTGCCGCATCTGGTCCTTATAGCGGTTCCACACCAAGGGACCGGTGGACACGCTGTAGCCCCAATCGGCAAGCCGCGCCGGCATGGCCTCCGCCTTGGCGATCAGGGCACTGTGGCGCGGCTCACGCGGCGCAAGCCAAGGTTGCGATGCGGGGGAGGGGAGCCCGATCGTGCCGTTGCGGATAAGGCGTGCCTCGCGCTCGCTCGTAACCTCGACATAATGGACCTGAGCGCGGCCGGGCTTGGCGCCGCGGCGATAGGCGGCCAGCAACGTCTCCTGCAGCACGTCCTCGAACACGCCGCGACGGGCATGAACGAAGTCGATCGCGGCCGGTGGAGCTTCCTTCGCCATCAGCTCGCGCAACGCGGAATAGTAATGGCCGGACAGGAAACTGGTGGGGGTGAGATAGGCGATCGTGCCACCCTTCTTGGTCCAGCGCACAGCAATGTCGGTGAAGACGCCATAGAGGTTGGCGTGGCCGTAGAGGCCGCGTGCGAAGCGTTGGCGCTGCGCCGGGGTGAGGGTGACACGCCCATAGGGCGGATTACCAATCACCAGGTCAAAGCGGGCGCTAGGCGCCTCCTCCAGCGTGTCGGCTACGCGCACGACAGTCGGCGCGGGGCGACCTGCAGCCGAGGTCACGTCCGCCAGCAACAGCTCGATCGCGTTCTGCCCAAAACCGGCGGCATAGGGGTCCAGCTCTAGCCCGACCAAGCGCGTGCCGATCTGCCGCAGTATGAATGCCGGCTCGGCTGCGGGAAGCGCGGCAATCATCCGTTCGGCTGCAGGCAGCAGGAAAGCGCCGCCGCCGCTCGCCGGGTCGAGCACGCGAGCGCGGGTCCAGTCGATCCCCTGTTCCTCGGCCATGTCGAGCAAGCGGTTCGCTAGCGCCGGCGGGGTGTAGAACGCCCCCAATGCCCCACGCTCCCGCGCGGCAAGCAAGGTCGTGTAGAGGCCCGTCAGGAAATAGACGGCCTCGGTAATCGGCAGCGGTGCGGCCTCGCGGCCCACCACCCGCGCC
>NZNW01000010.1 GCA_002695065.1 Salinicola sp.
CAGCCGATACCGACCTCGACGAGATCAGGAACGCCACGCTGATCCTGCTCTATCGTTTGCTCTTCATCCTTTACGCCGAAGATCGCGGCCTGCTGCCGGTGAAGGACAAGCGCTACGACGACTACGCCTTGCGTGAAGCGCGCAAGGACGTGGGCAAGCGCATGGATGCGGGTGATACATTCTCCGGCGTTGCCACACCAATTTGGGATCGCTTCTCCAGTCTCGCGACCATGATCGACAAGGGAGACCCCTCCGTCGGTCTGCCGCCTTATAACGGCGGCCTCTTCAGTGCCGTGCAAACGCCGCTGTTGAACGACATCCGGCTGCCTGACAGCGTCATGGCCGAAGCGCTCGACATCCTTTCCTACGAACAGCGCGACGGCCTGCGCCGCTACATCAATTACCGCGACCTTTCGGTGCAGCAGCTCGGCTCGATCTACGAGCGGCTGCTGGAGTTCGAGATGAAGCGCGTCGATGGCGAGTTCGAGGTGTTGCCGAACATCTTCGCCCGTAAGGACAGCGGTAGCTACTACACACCGGACGAGCTGGTCCTTTTGATCATCGATGAGACCCTCGCCCCTCTCATCGACGATGCCTATTCCGCGTTCGGAAGTGCAATCGCCTCGCTCGGCAAACATGACAGTGAAGCATCCATGCTGCGGGTGCTCGAAGGGGCTGATCCGGCCAAGGCAATTACTCGCCTGCGCGTCTGCGACCCGGCCATGGGTTCGGGGCATTTTCTCGTCAGTCTGGTGGACCGGATGACCAACCAGGCATTGGAAGCCATGGCGAGAGCGGTCGAGATCGCTGCCGAGGCCGGTATCGACGACTACCAGAGCCCCATTGCGCGCGAGATCGAGAGCATCCGTTCTACCATCTGGCACAACGCACAGGAGCAGGATTGGGCGATCGCCGAGGAACAGCTGGACGATCCCCAGCTGGTCAAGCGCATGGTGCTCAAGCGTTGCGTGCATGGCGTGGACAAGAACCCCATGGCGGTCGAACTCGCCAAGGTGGCTCTTTGGCTGCACACCTTCACCGTCGGCGCGCCGCTGTCCTTCATCGACCACCACCTGCATTGCGGAGACAGTCTGTTCGGCCTGTGGGTGCGCGATGCCATCGACAAGGCCGGTGCGGCGGGCGAGTTGCTATACATCGAGGACCTGCGCAACGCAGAGCGTCAGGCTGCCACCATGCAGCGCATCGAGGCGCTGACCGATGCAGAAATTGCCGAGGCAGAGTCCAGCGCCGATATGTGGCGCGATGTCGAATACCAGGTGGGGCCGTTCGACAGCTTCGTTTCTTTCATGCACGCGCTCGACTGGCTGGACCTGCCGAAGGACGACAAGCCGCTGGTCACCCAGTGGCTCGATGGCGGCTTTGGTGATCCCTTGCCGATTGCCCGCGGCCGCAAGGAGCCCGAAGCAGTGCGCGCCAAGCCGGAGGAGGCAGAACGCTTTCATGCCATCTGGCGCGCGGCGCGCGAGCTGATCGATGAGGAGCGCTTCCTGAACTGGCAGATTGCTTTCCCCGGCGTTTGGAAGAACTGGGCCAGCGCAGGTCGCGAGGGTGGTTTCGATGCCGTTATCGGCAATCCTCCATGGGAGCGAGTGAAGCTTCAGCAGGTTGAGTGGTTTGCGGCGCGCCGGCCCGAAATCGCACGCGCACAGCGGGCATCTGATCGCAAGAAAATGATTGCGGCGCTGAAGGCAGAGGAGGATCCGCTCTTTGCTAACTTCGAGAAAGCGGAACGCCGCGCAATCGACACCTCACGAGTTGCTCGCAAGGGCGGTCATTACCCGCAACTCTCGCGCGGCGACACAAACCTAAACTCGCTTTTCGTCGAGCGTGCTCATGCGCTAGTGCATGAGCGAGGCAGTGTTGGATTGTTGGTCCCGTCTGGTCTCGCTTCTGATCACAGCACCGCGCCATTCTTCCGCAGCATGATGCAGTCGAAGCAGGTGAAATCGATCCTCGACTTCTTCAACAAGCGTGCTGACGGAAGCCTGTTCTTCGAGGACGTTTATTATCGGTTCAAGTTCTGTGCCTACATCGCTGGCGGTAAAGCTCGGACGTTTGATCGTGCGTCCTTCGGCTTCTATCTGCGCAGCGTCGAGCAGGCGGCAGACCCCGACCGGGTTTTCGAGATCACGTCTGAAGAGATTGCAACCATCAATCCGAACACTGGAACCGCGCCGATCTTTCAGGCGACCAGGGACAAGGAACTGACGTCGGGCATTCATCGAGCGCAACCGGTCCTGCACGAGCATGGTGATAACGGACATCGGTGGCCGGTCAGATACGTGCGGATGTTCGACATGGCGAACGATAGCGGTGAGTTCCGCACCGAGGACGAATTGCAGGGCGGAGAAGGCGCTTGGCCCGTCGGTTCTGGTCAGTATGGGAGCGCTTCGGGGAGGTGGCTTCCTCTCTACGAGGGTAAGATGGTCCAAGCCTTCGACCATCGCGCCGCGGACATCGTTGTGGCAAAAGACAACGTGTTCCGTCCTGGTCAAGGCAAAGACCTGAACGCCGAAGAGCATGGCGACCCGACGCGAACGCCGCGCCCTCGATACTGGGTTCAGTTCAAGGGTGAAGTGTGGGACGCGCCAAGCGATTGGTGTTTGGCCTTCAAGGACGTCACCTCGGTAACGAACACAAGGACCACGATTGCTACCATGATTCCGAAGGTCGGGGCGGGTCATACTCTCCCAGTGCTTTTCCCGAAGGAAGGAACGCCACCCGACAGCTATAAGGAGGTGGCCCCACTTGCACTCGCCAATCTGAATTCCATTCCCTTCGACTTCGTCGCGCGACAAAAGGTCCACGGTAATCACTTGGCCTGGTATCAGCTGGAGCAGATGCCGGTCATCCCACCAACCGCCTATGCGCGTAGCTTCGGCCCCAAGGCCGCCGCCGAGATCGTGCGCGAGGCCGTGCTGGAGCTGACCTACACCGCGCACGACATGGCCGCGTTCGCCCGCGACATGGGCTATGTTGATGATACCGGCGAGGTGTTGCCGCCGTTCCTATGGGATGAGGAACGCCGCCTGCACCTGCGCGCGAAGCTCGATGCGCTCTACTTCATCCTCTACGGCATCTACGACCCCGACAACGCCGCCCAGAGCCGCGAGGACATTCGCTACATCTACTCGACTTTTCCCATCGTCGAGCGCCAGGAAACTGCCCAGTGGGGCAGCTACCGCAGTCGCGACCTTGCGCTCGCATGGATCAATGCCCTGATGGCCGGCCAGCCGGACGCCGAGGTGGCGGGATAGCTTGCCCTGAAAGACCTTGCCTCGAAATGGTGTTCCAGATCGAGGCAAGGTATGGGCTACCACACGAACCAGCGTTTCTCGTCGGTATCGAACTCCGCAATGCCCACAGGACCAAGTTCCAGCAGCTGCGGCAGGTTTGCGTGCATATCGTCGGGAAGGTCGGCCATGCCATCCGAGATGTAGAGCAGCCTCACCTGACCCTTCGGAATGCGTAGCGCAGTGGTGAAGATCGCGGCGGCAATGTCAGGGTTCGGAGCGAGCGCGAAGACATTCCCGCCCTTGTCATCGATCGTGCGGTAGAACTGGAGCTGCTGGACCGGAGCGCTGTGTGCCACCCAGCCGATGTCGCAGTAACTGGCGAACCCGACGGGCGCAGTCCGAAGCAGCGCATCGAGACCACGCCGGAGTTCGTCATCGAGCGTCTCATCGACCCTCTCCAGCGAAAAATCTTCGTGGGTGAGACCGAGCGCCTCGTCATGTTCGATCACGGTAAGCGCCGCGACGTCCTGTGACGGTGCGACGATGTGGCCGCGGACCGAATGACCCTCTCGCTTGATAGTGCATTCGTAGAGCTTGAACTTCATCGAGTAGACCTTCTGTGCTGTTGCTGATGAAGAAGGTCTACCTGCACCCTGCTTGGCGTGCGGGTGGGCAATGCAGCGGCAATGATGGGAAACGCACGCCGCGAACAAGTTGAGTCGTCAACCGTGGCTGTTCCTTTGCAGAGTAGGGAAACGGCGGAGTTCTGCGGGTAGGCGAATTTCCCACTGTAGGGCAGAAACGCGGCGGGTGAGAAATTGTCGATAGCAGCGGGATAGACGCGGGCTTCTTTTACCTGCGAAGCCTTCGCTTCTGGCCGAACGTGGAGGCCATTCTATCAATCACCGGAGCTGCCAGAGTAAGGTTTTCTTGCCGATCGGCTTCGAGCAGAGCGGCAACCATCTTTCCCACAGCCTCCAGGTTTGCTTCCACAACCTTCCGTCGTCGTTGGCTGTCAGAGAGGTCCATGAGCGCAGCACACCGCGCCTTTCGGTCGAGTGCCGCCTCCAGGTCTTGTATGGTTTCGTTGACCCTTGAGCCCTTCACCACGCCCCGACGTTTCATCTGTCGGGAGACGGTCTGCGGAGAAACCCCCAGCTCTCGTGCTATCTGGTTCCCATGCTTGAAGCCGAGTTCATAGAGAGCGGCCTGCTCGTTCCATGTCTGCTCGGAGATCGTGTTTTTCGCAGGCATTCGTCAACTTCCATTCCAACTGAAGCATGAAGTGCATGGAGAGCATGTTCTGCATGTGGACCATGATCATCCATGTGAAGGGGAAGACATGGTTACGTTCAGTCCTTGGTCCTTTCGTTCCATGGGACTCCATAACCATGTCTTCCATAGGTTCAGGAATGCTGCCGAAGATGTCGGCAGCTACCAATAGGTCTCTGTGGTTGTCCGCCGACGGCTGGATCACAGTCCCCGCGATCGAGGCGGGTATGTCAGGTGAATTTATTGGGGGTGGAAGTCTGCTGCGAAGAAGTGGTCGTCATGGCCACGCTTGGTGCAATAGCCGAACCAGCCGCTGTCAGGTTCCGGTGTCAGGTCCACCGAACCAGCTCCTCGCGTCGCTTTCTTCCAAGCACGCCGGACTTCCTGTTCCAGCCGCCAGTCATTTCCGACGATCTGCATTGCAGCAGACAGATCCACCGCGCCGTGCAAATGCGCGTTGGTCGAGAGGTTTTCCGGGAAGAAGATCCCACGCATGCGAAGATCGACAGGGAAGCGCCGCGCGTTACGGATGCCGTGCACGTTTTTGTCGAAGAGGTGACAGAACGTCGAGCATATGTCCTTGATGCGTGGGAGCGAAAGCTCTCGGTCGGTGTTCAGGGTAATCGAGTGGGTGTAATTGTCGTTGGCGGCCCAGTCGGTTAGGGCGATGCGTTCACGACGCCGGCTTTGTGTTGCTGTCATGCCGCATATAATATCAGGCAGACGGCGAAAGCGCGAGAAGAAAATGCGTGTTATGATGCACGCATACGACACCAGAGGATCTAACGCTCCTCAATCGCCGACCTGATCCTTTCCAGATCGGCCTGATCCAGACCGTCGGTTGTCAGTTGCGGGAACGTCTCTCGGAGCAACGTGACGGTGGCCAGCTCATGGACAGATAGCCATCGCCTGCGGGGGGATCGCTCGCCGGCCACTTCGCGCATCACTGCGCGCTGTTCCTGGGTGAGGTCTTTCAATTTGGCGCCCAGAACCGCTTCGAGTTCCATTGCGAGCCCGTGGTTGTCAGGTGATGGCCCGCGTTGGAAAAGCCTACTCCATTCGATGTCGGGGTGCCGCTGCTGCAACACCGCTAAAAGAAAGGATTCCTCGTCGAGGTCGAGAATGGACGCGAGCTCGCGAGCGCGGTCGATGGGAATACCCACCCGGCCTGTGGCCATATGGCTCAAAACGACCGCTGTCTTGTAACCCATCTGCTTGCCGATTTTGCGAACGCTCAAGCCTTGCTCATCTTTCGCGCGAGCAAGTCCTTCTGCAAGCATACGAGTGGCCGGGGTGTTCGCTAGGGGATAGTCGCTTTCCATCGTTTCTGTGTGGCTGAAAACATTCATGCATGCAAGGAACTTGACGATCTAAAAATGTGTGATAGATTACACGCATGACAAGAACCTCAAGCTCGCCGTTCCCCCACGCGACCCAAATCAAACGAGCGATCGCCGCCGTAGCAAAGGCCGGTGTCGCCGTCGGCTCGGTTGAAATTTCGCCATCGGGCGTGATCCGTGTCATCGCCGCCGCTGCTTCAGCGGAGAGCGTGGCCAACGACTTTGACGAGTGGGACCGAAAGGGTGCTCTTTGATCGTCGGTCTGCATTTCGTCAGGAAGAAGCGCCCCGGCAAACCTCCATTACAATATGTATATGCGTGGCGCGGTGGTCCGCTGATCGCCAAGCGCGAAGGCGGGGGCAGGCCAGTCCTCTCGGCAGCCGAGATCAAGGCTGCACTCGAAGCGATCGAGCGGAATGCGACGCCAGATGGCAAAACCCTTTCAGCGCTAGTTCGAGAATGGGAGCGCAGTCCGTCATGGAGTAATCTCGCGACCTCCACCCAGAAAACGTGGGCAAGCTACGTCAAGCAGATTGTTGAGCGCTGGGGTCAGACACCCCTGTCGGTTTGGAACGACCCGCGTATGAAGGCGAAGGTTGTTCGGTGGCGTGACGAACGTGCTGCCACGCCACGGGGCGCTGATCTCGGAGTTATGGTGCTGCGCGAACTTCTGAAATTTGGTTGCCTGCATGGTCGCGTCCTCATCAACGTCGCGGAGGGCATTCCGACCCTCTACCGCAATGGGCAGCGCGCCGAGATCATCTGGACTGATGAAGACATCGACCGTTTCGCATTCGAGGCGAAGCGAATGGACAAGCTACATGTGCTTGACGGATTGCGTCTTTGTGCGGTCACAGGGCTGCGGCGCGAAGACCTTGTCACCGTCAGCCGCTCGGACGTTTATGACTTTGCAATCGTCAAGCGCGCGCTCAAGACCAGCCGCGGTCGGCGTCGAACAGCTTCGATGCCGAGGATACCGGAGCTTGATCTCCTGCTTCAGGAGCTTGACACACGACAGCGTGAGGAGGGTGTAACCACACTGCTCGTCAACAGTCGCGGTAAGCCGTGGAGTGGCGATGGTTTTGGAGGCTCTTTCAATCGCGTTCGTGACGCGGCTGGGATCGTATTTACAGACCCTGATACGGGGGAGCAGAAGCGCAAGCATCTGCACGACGTTCGAGGGACTTTTGCGACACGCCTTATCCTATCTGGGCTGACCGATGCGGAGGTTGCGGAGATCATGGCATGGTCGGTCGAAAAGGTGTCGGGCATCCGACGAACATACGTTGACCAGTCGCGTGCAATCGTGGCAATCGGCGAGCGCATTATGAAAGCGGGTGTAAACTGACCTGTAAACTGCTTTACGCGGTGGTTTCAGTTTCTCTTATTTCACAGTGCTTTGCGGGTGTAGCTCAATGGTAGAGCAGCAGCTTCCCAAGCTGACGACGGGGGTTCGATTCCCCTCACCCGC
>NZNW01000128.1 GCA_002695065.1 Salinicola sp.
CCCCGCCGATCGGCGGGGTTCCTCGTTATGGCGTGCAGCCCGACGTCAGGCGCTGGCCAGGCGAGCGATGATCGCGTCGACCATTTCGGCGGAGTGAGTCGCGGCCTGCTCCAGGAAGGCGTCGAACGAGAGGCTGGACTCCTTGCCGGCGATGTCCGATAGCGCTCGGATGACCACGAACGGGCAGTCGAACAGGTGGCACGTCTGGGCAATGGCGGCGGCTTCCATCTCCACGGCCAGCATCTGGGGAAAGTGCTCGCGCACGGCATCGACGCGCACCGGGTCGGCCATGAAGCTGTCGCCGGTGCAGATCAGCCCCTCGTGGACGCGCAGGGCACCGAGCGTCTCGATGCAGGCGCGGGCAGTCTCGATCAATGCCGGATCGGCGCTGAAGCCGGCGGGCATGCCGGGAACCTGGCCCATCTCGTAGCCGAATGCCGTGACGTCGACGTCATGGTGGCGAACCTCGCTGGAGATGACGACGTCGCCCACCTCCATGGCCGCGCCGAAGCCGCCCGCGGAGCCGGTATTGATGACGGCGTCCGGGCGGTAGTGGGTCATCAGTTGGGTTGCGCCCACCGTGGCGTTGACCTTGCCGATGCCGGATTGGAGAAGCACGATCCGCAGGCCGTGACGCTCGCCACAATGGAAGGTGCCGCCAGGATGGTGTTCGGTACGGGGGTTGTCGAGACGGGAAGCGAGCAGGGCGACTTCCTGCTCCATGGCGCCGATGATGCCGAGAGTCTGCATGGGATGGTCCATTGTCCTGGTGGGGGCGGTCGATGAGTCACTGTGCATCGTGGAGTTCGGCGGCCTGCAGGGTGTTCTGCAGCAGCGTGGCGACGGTCATTGGCCCGACGCCACCCGGCACGGGCGTGATCCAGCTGGCGCGTTCGGCAGCGGTGTCGAAATCGACGTCTCCGATCAGCGTGCCATCCTGTTGGCGGTTGATGCCCACGTCGATGACGATCGCGCCCGGCTTGATCCAGTTGCCATCGATCAGGCCGGGCTTGCCGGTGGCCACCACCAGCAGGTCGGCCTGCCTGACCTTGTCCTCGAGTCCCTGGGTGAAGCGATGGCAGATCGTGGTGGTGCAGCCGGCCAGCAGCAGTTCGAGCGCCATGGGCCGGCCGACGATGTTGGAGGCGCCAACGATGGTGGCGTCCAGCCCTCGTAGCGGGATTCGGTTCTGCTCCAGCAGCGTGATGATGCCCTTGGGCGTGCAGGGGCGCAGCAGCGGAAGTCGTTGTGCCAGGCGACCGAGGTTGTAGGGGTGGAACCCGTCGACATCCTTGTCAGGGCGAATGCGCTCCAGCAGGGGATTGGCATCGAGATGGGGCGGCAATGGCAGTTGCAGCAGGATGCCATCGACGGCCGGGTCGGCGTTCAGCCGGTCGATCAGCGCTTCCAGATCCCGTTGGGTGGTGGTGGTCTCGAGCCGATGGCTGAAGGAGAGGATGCCGGCGTTCTCGCAGGCCCGGTGCTTGTGGCTGACGTAGACCTCCGACGCCGGATCGTGACCGATCAAGATGACGGCGAGCCCCGGGCGGCGCAGCCCTCGTTGGGTGCGATGTTCCACGTCGGCTTTTACCTGACTGCGAATTGCGCCGGCAATGGCTTTGCCATCGATCAACTGAGCGGTCATCGACTTTCCTTTCTGAGTCCTGAAGGCCGGCGGGTCGCCGGAGAAGGTGGGCAATTTTCGCATGCCCAGCGATGCAGTCAACGCACGGTGACGGGGAAGTGGGATTCGCGCTCGGCGGGGGCCCCCTCGATGCTCTGCGAATCGGGCTCAAGTGCACGTAAAGGCTTGACCCCGCTGAAAGGATCCGTAGAATACGCAGCGCATCGAAGGGCTCGTAGAGTCATCGAGCACGGAAAGCGCGGCATCGGGGTATAGCGCAGTCTGGTAGCGCGCCTGCTTTGGGAGCAGGATGTCGGGGGTTCAAATCCCTCTACCCCGACCAAGCACAGCGTCCTTTCGTGTCGATGGAAATGCAGCCGGTATTGGAATGCGCCTATAGCTCAACCGGATAGAGCAACGGCCTTCTAAGCCGTAGGTTGCAGGTTCGAGTCCTGCTGGGCGCGCCACTCAACACGGCGTGACGCGGTCCCGGTCGATGCAGAGTCGGTATGGTGGGTGTAGCTCAGTGGTAGAGCCCCGGATTGTGGCTCCGGTGGTCGTGGGTTCGATCCCCATCATCCACCCCATTACCGATCAAGCTTTTAGAAATGGTGGGTGTAGCTCAGTGGTAGAGCCCCGGATTGTGGCTCCGGTGGTCGTGGGTTCGATCCCCATCATCCACCCCATTTCTTCCCTTCTTTATCTGCCTCCTTTGTTCATGGCTTTTCCCTCCAGCTGTCGGATCTGGTATGCGGCCAGGCGTCGTCGATCGATGGATCGGATGCGTGGAAGAACCCTCCTAAAGTCGATTTTTGCCGCATCGGGCTTGTATTTTGCCCCGATTGGCACCATTTACCGCGCTAGTCTGCTTGCCAGTAGGCATGGGGGTTCTTAAAATCGCCCCCTTGCTTTGAAATGACAGTTTTGAAGTCACAGTCTTTGAGTTGCATTCACAGAACGCCCCCGTCGGTAGAGGATCATCTATGCAAGTTTCCGTTGAGACGACATCCCAGATCGAACGTCGCATCACAGTTCAGGTTCCCGCAGCCGAGGTCGATGAAGCCGTTGCGACTCGCCTGCAAGACACCGCCAAGCGCGTTCGTCTGAATGGCTTTCGTCAAGGGAAGATCCCGATGGCGGTCGTGCGCCAGCGTTACGGTAAAGACGTCCGCAATGAAGTCGTCAGTGAACTGATGCGTCAGCACTACGTGCGGGCAATCACCGAACAGAGCCTGAATCCGGCCGGCTACCCCTCGATCGAGCCGAAGGTCGATCAGACGGGCAAGGATCTGGAATTCGTCGCCACGCTCGAAGTCTATCCGGAAATCGAACTCAGCGGCATCGGTGGCACCACCATCGAGCGCCCGCAGGCGGAAATCACCGAAGCCGATATCGACACGATGATAGAAACCCTGCGCGGACAGCGCGCCGAGTTCCAGCCGGTCGAGCGCGCAGCGGAAGAGGGTGACAAGGTCAAGATCGATTTCCAGGGCTTTCTCGGCGATGAGCCGTTCGAAGGGGGCTCCGCCGAAGGGCACGAGCTCGAACTGGGGTCCAATCGTTTCATTCCGGGCTTCGAAGAGCAGCTGGTCGGCGCCAAGGCCGGTGACGAGAAGAGCATCAGCGTGACTTTCCCGGAAGACTACCAGGCCGAGCACCTGGCGGGGCAGGAGGCGACCTTCAAGGTCACGGTTCATGAAGTCTCCGCCAAGGCGCTGCCGGAAGTCGATGCCGAGTTCATCAAGGAGTTCGGTGTGGAAGACGGCGATGCCGACAAGTTCCGCGCCGAGGTCAAGAGCAACATGGAACGCGAAGTCCGGCAAGCGGCCCAGAACCGCGTCAAGCAGCAGGCTCTCGATGCGCTGCAGAAAGCCAACGACGTGGCCGTTCCACAGTCGCTGATCCAGCAGGAGACCGACGGACTCAAGCGGCAGGCGGCGCAGCAGTTCGGCCTTGGCGAAGACTTCGATGTCAGCCAGCTGCCGAACGAGTTGTTTGCCGAGCAGGCCCAGACGCGCGTCAAGGTCGGGCTGCTGTTGGCCGAAGTCATCAAGCAACACGAGCTCGATGCGAGCGATGATGAGATCCGGGCGCGTGCCGAAGAGCTTGCGGCTCAATATCAGCAGCCCGAGCAGGTCATCGATCAGTACATGCAGAATGATGAGCTCAAGGGGCAGATCAAGTCTGCCGTGCTGGAAGACAAGGCCGTTGACAAGCTTCTCGAGCAGGCCCAGGTTAACGACATCAGCATGAGCTACGAGCAAGTGCTGCAGGCCGCCCAGCAATCCGAGGAAGCGGCTGAAGAAGATGAAGCCGAGGAAAGCGATTCCAAAGCATGATGGGTGCTTGGTAAGCGAGCGGCCCGGCCGAAGCCGGGCCGCTAGTCGATGGGCCTGACAATCACCAGCTGTAAGGAAATCGCGATGCGTAACGAGTTCGACATCAGTAATGCCGGTGGCCTGGTCCCGATGGTGGTGGAGCAGAGCGCGCGCGGTGAGCGGTCGTACGATATCTACTCCCGTCTGCTCAAAGAGCGTGTCATCTTCCTGGTCGGCCCGGTCGAAGACTACATGGCCAACCTGGTCGTGGCCCAGCTGCTGTTCCTGGAGTCCGAAAACCCGGACAAGGATATCCACCTTTACATCAACTCGCCGGGTGGCTCGGTGACCGCTGGCATGTCCATCTACGACACCATGCAGTTCATCAAGCCCGATGTCTCCACGGTCTGTATTGGCCAGGCGGCCAGCATGGGGGCCTTGCTGCTCGCCGGCGGCGCGAAGGACAAGCGCTTCTGCCTGCCGCACTCGCGGATGATGATTCACCAGCCACTGGGCGGCTATCAGGGGCAGGCTGCGGATATCGAGATCCACACCCGCGAAATCCTGACCATCCGCCACAAGCTGAACCGCATTCTGGCCGATCACACCGGGCAGGATATCGACAAGATTGCTCAGGACACCGACCGGGACAACTTCATGGATGGCGAGCAGGCCGTCGAATATGGCCTGATCGATGCCATGCTGGATAAGCGTCCGGTATCCTGATAGCGTTTGAGTCAAGGTTTCACACGGCGGCGCAGCGCGCCGCCGTCCTGACGAGGTACACGAATGGCCGACGGTAAAGGCAAAGACGACAACGGCAAGCTGCTCTACTGTTCGTTCTGTGGCAAGAACCAGAACGAAGTTCGCAAGCTCATTGCCGGTCCGTCCGTCTATATCTGTGACGAGTGTGTCGATCTCTGCAACGACATCATTCGCGAAGAGGTTCTGGAAGCCGACGCCGAGAGCGATGAAGATCGTCTTCCCGTACCTCGAGAAATCCGCGATACGCTCGATGACTACGTGATTGGCCAGGACCGCGCCAAAATGGTGTTGTCGGTGGCTGTCTACAACCACTACAAGCGTCTGCGTAGTGGCGGGAAAAGCGACGGTATCGAGCTGGGCAAGTCCAATATCCTGCTGATCGGCCCGACCGGCAGCGGCAAGACCTTGCTGGCGGAGACGCTGGCGCGTCTGCTCAACGTGCCGTTCACGATCGCGGATGCGACCACGCTGACGGAGGCCGGCTATGTCGGCGAGGATGTCGAGAACATCATCCAGAAGCTGTTGCAGAAGTGCGACTACGATGTCGAGAAGGCCCAGCGCGGCATTGTCTACATCGACGAGATCGACAAGATTTCGCGCAAGTCGGACAACCCGTCGATCACCCGGGACGTGTCCGGCGAGGGCGTCCAGCAGGCGCTGCTCAAGCTGATCGAAGGAACCACGGCGTCCGTGCCGCCGCAGGGTGGTCGCAAGCATCCGCAGCAGGAGTTCCTGCAGGTCGATACGGGCAACATTCTGTTCATCGTCGGCGGTGCCTTCGCCGGGCTGGACAAGGTGATCCGCGATCGCGCCGAAAAGGGCGGCATCGGCTTCAATGCGTCGGTCAAGAGCAAGGAGAGCAACAAGGGCGTTGGCGACATTCTCGCCGATGTCGAACCGGAAGACCTGGTCAAGTTTGGTCTGATCCCCGAATTCGTGGGGCGCTTGCCGGTCATTGCGACGCTGACAGAGCTCACCGAAGAGGCGTTGGTCCAGATTCTGGTCGAGCCCAAGAATTCGTTGGTCAAGCAGTATGCCCATCTGTTCGAAATGGAAGGCGTCGAGCTGGATTTCCGGGAAGATGCGCTGCGAGCAGTGGCCCACAAGGCCATGGAGCGCAAAACGGGTGCGCGCGGGTTGCGATCGATTCTGGAATCCGTGCTGCTCGAGACCATGTACGATGTGCCATCGCTCGACGGCGTGACGAAGGTCGTGATCGACGGTTCCGTCATCTCCGGCGACAGCGAACCGTTGTTGATCTACTCGAAGCAGGAAGAGAGCCGCGTCGCCAACAAGGACGGGTAATCGCCCGTCCCGTTACCTGCCTAGATGAGGGGGCCTGATGGCCCCTTCGCTTTTATGGATACCGCGCCGCGTCGGGCACTCTTGCATCTGAACGGTGGCGCCCCCACGTATCTCCCATATTGCCGCTCTGGTGGCTCACCCATCCGAAAGTTTGCCGAGGAAATGCTGTAATGGCGAAGAGCTCTGACCAGACACTCAAGCTTCCGCTCTTGCCGCTGCGTGACGTGGTGGTCTATCCGCAGATGGTCATCCCGTTGTTCGTGGGGCGCGAGAAATCCATTCGCGCGCTGGAGACGGCGATGGAGCATGACAAGCGCGTCCTGCTCGTCGCGCAGCGCGAGGCGGCTCATGATGATCCCGGGGTCGAGGATCTCTTCAGTATCGGCACGGTCGCCGACATCATGCAGTTGCTCAAATTGCCCGACGGCACCGTCAAGGTCCTCATCGAGGGTAGTTTCCGGGCAGACATCCAGGAGGTCCTGGAGGACGAGGACGGCTTCATCAGCGCGCAGGCGGTCGCTCGCGACAGCGAACCGCTCAGCGAGCGCGAGCAGGAGTCCCTGGTCCGCGTCTTGCTCAATCAGTTCGAGCAGTACGTCAAGCTCTCCAAGAAAGTGCCGGGCGAGGTCTTGTCTTCCTTGCAGGAGATCGAGGATCCCAGCCGGCTGGTGGATACCATTTGCGCACATCTGTCATTGAAGATCGATGACAAGCAGGAACTGCTCGAGATGGATCGCGTGCGCGACCGGGTCGAGCACCTGATGGCGCTGATCGAGTCCGAGATCGATCTGCTGCAGGTCGAGAAGCGCATCCGCTCGCGGGTCAAGGACCAGATGGAGAAGTCCCAGCGCGAGTACTATCTCAACGAGCAGATGAAAGCCATCCAGAAAGAGATGGGCGAGCTCGAGAACGTCCCCAACGAGGCGGAGAAGTACGAGCAGCGCATCCAGGACGCCGGCATGCCCCAGGAGGCCGTCGACAAGGCGACCCAGGAGCTCGGCAAGCTCAAGATGATGTCGCCCACCTCGGCCGAGGCGACGGTCGTGAGGTCCTATCTGGACTGGGTGCTCTCCGTCCCTTGGAAGAAGCGGACTCGGGTCAAGCACGATCTTCCTCACGCCGCCAAGGTGCTGGATGAAGACCACCACGGTCTGGAAGAGGTCAAGGAGCGCATTCTCGAGTATCTTGCCGTACAAAAGCGGGTCAAGAAGCTCAAGGGCCCGGTGCTCTGCCTGGTCGGGCCGCCGGGCGTGGGCAAGACCTCGCTGGGCCAGTCGATCGCGCGCGCCACCAATCGGCGCTATGTTCGCCTGGCGCTCGGCGGCGTGCGCGATGAATCCGAGATTCGAGGCCACCGGCGAACCTATATCGGTTCGCTGCCCGGCAAGCTGATTCAGCGCATGAGCAAGGCGGGCGTACGCAATCCGCTCTTTCTGCTCGATGAAGTCGACAAGATCGGCATGGATCACCGCGGAGATCCCTCCTCGGCGCTGCTGGAAGTGCTGGATCCCGAGCAGAACGACAAGTTCAACGATCACTATCTCGAGCTCGACTACGACCTTTCGGACGTGATGTTCATCTGTACCGCCAATTCGATGAACATCCCCGGACCGCTGCTCGATCGCATGGAAGTGATTCGACTGCCGGGTTATACCGAGGATGAAAAGCTCGCGATCGCCAAGCGTTACCTGATTCCGAAGCAGCTCAAGGCCAATGGCCTCAAGGAGGAAGAGCTGACCTTCAGCGATGAATCCGTCCTCGAGTTGGTGCGCTACTACTCCCGCGAGGCAGGGGTGCGCGAACTCGAGCGCCAGATTGCCAAGGTCAGCCGCAAGGTGCTTCGCGAGCGCCTCGAGGCTGAAAAAGGCCAGGGCGCCCAGGCGGGACTGTCGCTCTCGGCCGATGATATAGAGCGTTATGCGGGCGTGCGGCGGTACAGCTACGGTCTGGCCGATCAGGAGCATCAGGTCGGCCGGGTCACCGGATTGGCGTGGACCTCGGTCGGAGGCGAACTTCTGTACATCGAATCCGTCGTGACGCCAGGCAAAGGTCGCGTCAACAAGACCGGGTCGCTGGGTGACGTCATGAAGGAGTCGGTCAGCGCGGCGCATACCGTGGTTCGGGCCAGGGCCCGTCAGTTCGGTATCGACCCGGAGCGATTCGAGAAAGAAGACCTCCATATCCACGTTCCTGAAGGTGCCACCCCGAAGGATGGTCCCAGTGCCGGTATCGGCATGGTGACCGCCATGGTATCCGCCTATACCGGTCGCCCGGTGCGATGTGACGTCGCCATGACGGGCGAGGTCAACCTGCGTGGCGAGGTCATGCCGATCGGCGGCTTGAAGGAGAAATTGCTGGCTGCCCGGCGCGGTGGTATAAAGATCGTACTAATACCGGAAGATAATCGTCGGGACCTGAAAGAGGTGCCGGAGAATATCAAGAATGCATTGGACATTCGTTCGGTGAAGTGGATTGATGACGTGTTGTCAACGGCATTGACGAATCATGTCGACGGTGATGACAAACTGGCCGAAGATGTAACCTCTTCGCAAACCAATGTCAGCACACATTAATCTTGTCGGTGCGCAAGTTTCGTGCGCCAGGCCCGATGTGACGCGGTTTTTCTAATGATCTCGATTGACAGGGTAATCTAGGCATTGCTATAAAATGCCAACTTGTTGTGATCGTGACCGCGTCTCTGATTGCGCATCGATGTCCTGTTAATTTCGTATACAGTCAAGGGGTGAAGTGTGAATAAATCCGAGCTGATTGAAGCCATTGCTGCGTCTGCTGATATTCCCAAGGCGGCTGCTACTCGTGCACTCGACGCGATGATCGAGTCCGTATCAGACAGCCTGAAGAAAGGCGATTCCGTAGCATTGGTTGGGTTCGGGACTTTTGCGGTCAAGGAGCGTGCAGCGCGCACCGGCCGTAACCCGCAGACTGGCAAGCCGATCAACATCAGTGCTGCCAAGGTGCCGAGCTTCAAGGCCGGCAAGGCACTCAAAGACGCGGTGAACTGAGTTTCGCTTTGTCACGGGCTGGTGTGTCGCCAAACGCCGGGAGGCCGAGGCAGTCCGGTCGGTGAAGGCCCGTAGCACATAAGCGCATCGCCACAGCGGTGCGCTTTTTTTATTGCCCGCTGCAATGAAAGGGCTGCTGCAGTTGCAGTGGCCAATGTTTCGTCCCGGATGCGCCGTGGTGGCATGGCGGTGTACGATACGCGCGCAACTTTGGGTCAACGACATGCGAGGACAGCATGCTGCAACGAATTCGTGAGGGTTCTCAGGGGTGGGTGGCGAAAGTCATCGTGGGAGCCATCATCGTCACGTTCGCGCTATTCGGCGCGGAATCCCTGGTCAGCTATTTCTCTGCCGGCAGCAATGATGCGGCGACCGTCAACGGTGAGTCCATCAGCCGTCAGGCCGTCGAGACGCAGGTTCAAAGAGGCATCCGGTCAGGCCAGGTTCCGCCCAGCCAGGAGCGGCAGTTCCGGGGGCAGGTGCTCGATCAGCTGATTCGCCAGCGCACACTGGATCAGTACGCCAGCGAGGGTGGCCTGCACATTTCCGACAGTCAGCTGGATCAGTTGATCGTCTCGCTGCCCGAATTCCAGGATCAGGAGGGTCGTTTCTCCGACGAGCTATTCACCAATCGTCTGGCGCAGGCCGGCTACACGCCATCGTCTTTCCGTCGCGAGCTCCGTGCCGATACCCTACGGCGTCAGGTCCAGCAAGGGCTTGCGGCCTCCACTTTCCTGCTGCCGTCCGAGAAGGCGCGGTTGACCTCATTGCAGCAGCAGCAGAGAACGTTCCGCTATGCACAACTGACAGCCGCGGACCTGGGGCAGCCCGATGCGCCCAGCGACGCCGATCTTCAGCAGTACTATGAGCAGCACCAGGAAAATTATCGTCGTCCCGAGCAGGTCAAGGTCAACTATATCGTCCTGAATCAGGAGGACGTGGCCAAGGACGTCGAGGTCAGCGACGACCAGTTGCGTCAGGCCTACGAGAAAGCGCGTGCTGAAGCCCCGCGCGAGGTATCCCATATCCTGGTGACTTTCGGCGACGACCGCACCGAACAGCAGGCGAGAGAGCGTCTGGCCGAGGTGCAGTCGAAGCTTTCACAGGGCGACGATTTCGCCGATCTCGCTCGCGAATATTCCGATGACTCGTCGTCAGCCGGCAAAGGCGGCGATCTCGGGGCGATTCAGAAGGGATTCTTTGGCGACAGTTTCGATGATGCCGCATTTTCGCTGGACCCCGGCCAAGTGTCCCAAATCGTCCAGACCCAGTACGGCCTCCATCTCATCAAGGTGACCGGGGTCGATATCCCGTCGTTCGAGGATGATCGCGAAGCTCTTGCTCAACAGGTCAAGCTGGAACAGTCCCAGTCGCTTTTCAATGAGCGGGTGCAGAAGATGACCGACGATGTCTATCAGGCGGAAGATCTGTCCAGCGTCGCGGATGAGCTGGGGTTGAAGGTGCAGACCAGCGGCTGGTTCTCCCAGGACGATGGCGGCGAGGGGGTGCTCTCCAATCCCGATGTCGCCGCGGCGGCGTTCTCTCCGGATGTGCTCGAGGATGGTTACAACAGCGACGTGATCGAGACGGACGATCAGCAACGGGTCGCGCTGCGTGTCGTCGATCATCGCGAAGCGAGCACGTTGCCGCTCGACGAAGTCCGAAGTCAGGTCGAAAGCGCGGTCAAGGCGGAGCAGACCCGGCAGCGGCTGCAGGAACTCGCGGCCGAGACCGTGGCTTCGCTGCGCAATGGTCAGGCGGTAACGGATATCGACTGGAAACAGGCCGAGAATGCGACCCGGGATGCTGACGGCGTGCCGGACGCCATTCTTCAGGAAGCGTTTCGTCTTCCCCATCCCCAGGATGGCGAGACGGTCTGGGGCCATGTCGACAGCCAGAATGGCGTTGCCATCGTCGGCGTCGAATCGGTGCAGTCAGGCGATGCCGACTCGGATGATGCGGACTTCGCGACGCGACTGGCGCAACGTCTCCAGGCCCAGATCGTCATTCAGGGACTGACCCAGACGCTGCAGGACGAGGCGGAAATCGAACGTAACTGATCCCTTCGTGGGGCCAGGTTACGACCTCGCTTGATCCTCGCTCAAACCCTCCTAGGCTGAACGGCATGCCAACCGTCAGTCGAGGAGGGTTTTTTCATGGCTGCTACTCGTTTTTTCGTACTTCGGGAATTTCCAAAGGGATTGCCGCAGCTGGATCTGTTCGTGCTCCGGGAGGCGACGCTACCGGATCTGGCTCCCAACGAGGTTCGAATCCGGAATCGCTGGCTGTCGGTCGATCCCTACATGCGGGGCCGTATGAGTGGCGTCACGACCTATGTCGAGCCTTATGCACTGGACGAGCCGATGTCCGGCGGCGCAGTGGGGGAGGTGATCGCTTCTCGCCATCCCCACTTTCAGCACGGCGATCGGGTCAGGCACATGGCGGGTTGGCGTGACGTCGCGCAGTTACCCGGCGACGAGGTAGAGCCGTTGCCGCAGTTCGGCGTTCCGGAGCAGGCCTATCTCGGCGTTCTGGGCATGCCGGGCATGACGGCCTGGACAGGGCTCAATCTCGTCGCCGGCCTGCAGCCTGGCCAGCGGGTACTTGTCAGCGCAGCTGCCGGTGCTGTCGGATCGCTGGCGGTGCAACTGGCCAAGGCGGCGAATTGTCATGTCGTTGGCGTCGCCGGTAGCCAGGCCAAATGCGATTGGCTGGAGTCGATGGGCGTCAAAGCGCTCAACTATCGAGGCAAGGATGTCGATGCGCTGACGCGGTCGCTGCGGGAAGCCTCTCCGGAAGGATATGACATCTACTATGAAAACGTCGGTGGCCCGTTGCTGGAGGCGGCATTGTCCAACCTTCGCGATCACGCCCGGATCGCGATCTGCGGGATGATCGATCGCTACAACGACACAGGGCCCGCTGGCGGGCCGGGCAATCTCAATCAGTTGCTGTTTCGCAAGGCACGCATGGAAGGGTTCATCGTTGCCGAGCACTGGGATCACTACCAGACGTTTCTGCAGCAGATCGCTCCAGAGGTCGAACGCGAAGCCATCCACTACCGCGAAACCATCGTCGAGGGGCTGGAGCGGATGCCCGAGGCTTTTCTGAAGCTTTTCTCCGGAGACAACGACGGCAAGATGCTGGTCCGGCTCCCTTGAATCCGGCAGCGACGGGACGCGATCTAGCGGGTGGCGCGCTCCCACTCGGTCAGGATGCGCAGCGCCTGCTCGCGGTTGTCGCTGCACAGCTCCCGGTCGTAGTCGAAGCGCCGGCACACGGCCGGGCGGCTCGAGTCGCCGAATAGCTGACACAGGTTGTCTTCGTCCAGCTGTAGACAGCGAACCCCGGCGGGCTTGCCCTCCGGCATGCCGGGGATGGGGGAGGTGATCGACGGCGCGATACAGCATGCGCCGCAGCCGGCTCTGCAACTCATGTTGCCTCCTATCCCGCCGTCGTCTTGCCGCGGCTCTCGGCTAGCGCGCCTTTATCGATTCCCTCGAACGCCTGGACCCGGATATGGGCGCCGGTCGACGATGCGATCTGGTGTGCGAGCCAGGCCGCGATATTCTCGACGGTAGTCGGCGCCGGCAGCGTATGGCAGCGGTCTTTTGGCAGCTGCAGCTGGAACTGTCCTTGCCCTGACCGGTAGCGGACTCGCATGACGTCGTCGTTGCGGCGTGGGTCGAAGATATCCGCAGCGTCGACGAGATAGCCATTGTCCAGGCGCTGTGCCCAGTGCAGCTCGAGCTCGGGGTCGCGCTGGCCATCGCGCCAGATACGCAGGTGCGAGCGATGGCCGTGTGCGATACGTTGGCAGTTCCCTTCATGGTGCTTGAGGCCGTGGCTGTAGCCATAGATCGCGCCGTCTGCCAACTCTTCACGAAGTCGAATTCGGATCGCCTCGACGCGTGGCGGGGGCCTCTTGCTGAGTTCGTTGCTGAGATGTGCTCCCAGGCGCTCCGCGGTGACCTCTCCCCACGGGAATAGGGTGAAAGCCTGGCGGGGCGCCCGTAGTTCGAAGGGGAAGGGCAGTTCGGCGGCCATGTGCAGACCTTCGCTGCACTCCTCGACCTTGACGCCGGCGGCTTGGGTCGGCACGAGCAAGGTATGGTCCAGGCCCGCGTCGAGACGTGACTTGATCCAGGGCTTGACCTCGCCGAAGTCGAACAGCATGCCGTCTTCGCCCAGCTCGCCGTCGAGCTCCACGTCGACGTGCCAGCTGATGCCGCTCAGTCCGCGCTGAGGTGACCAGGTCGAAGCGTCGATATTGGTCAGGTTGTTTACGAACAGGGTCATCAATCGATTCCTGCGATCTTGTGGGTCTGCAGCGAAAGTCGCCATTGCGGGTGACGCAGGCAGTATTCGACGGTTGCCGCCATCGGGTCGCCATCGCTGACGATGGCAACCGGCGAGAGGTCCATGGGCTGCAGGAAGAAATGGGTGAAATCGAGCCCGGCGAAATTCGCCGGATCGACGCCCGCCTGAGGATAGACGAGCTTGAGCTCATTGCCTCGGGTCAGGCGTAGCGTGGTGTCGCTCTTCGGGCTGACGCAGATCCAGTCGATCCCCTCGGGTGGCGAGAGCGTACCGTTGGTTTCGACGGCAACCTCGAAGCCATGCGCGTGCATGGCATCGATCAGTGCCGCGTCCAGTTGCAACAACGGCTCTCCGCCGGTGAAGACCACGTAGCGCGAGGAGTTCGCCTCTTCAGGCGCTTGCCACAGTGTCGCCAGGTGCGTAGCCAGGGCGTCGGCATCGGGGAATTGGCCGCCATTCTGGCCATCGGTGCCGACGAAGTCGGTGTCGCAGAACGTGCACTGGCTTCTCGCGCGATCGCGCTCCCGGCCGGACCAGAGATTGCAGCCGGTGAAACGGCAGAAAACGCTGGCACGGCCGGCTTGGGCGCCTTCTCCCTGAAGGGTGTAGAAGGCTTCTTTGACGCTGTACATGCAGACTCCCGTGCTGGTTCCCTGCGGACTGGCCCTCGGGCCGGTCACGCCGGGGCTTGGCTGATCGGGACGTGTTTCGATGATAGATGGCGCTCAGGCTTCGTACGAAAACTGCCCGCGCGCTCCGGCTTTTGGTATCAACCCTAGTGCCGGTCGGGCAGCGCGTAGGGGATCGGATCCTTCACCCCGACGCGGGCGAAGGCATCGAGTCGCTCCCGGCAACTTCCGCATTCGCCACAGGCGGTCTCTCCGCCCAGGTAGCAGGTCCATGTCAGCGCATAATCGAGCCCCATCTCGATCCCGTCGCTGAGGATTTTCGCCTTGTCACTGTACAGATAGGGGGCTTCGATGCTGACCGATTCGAAATTGGCAATGGCGGCGACGTCGTTCATGCGGTCGACGAAAGCCGGGCGGCAGTCGGGGTAGAGCACGTGATCGCCACCATGCGCGCCGTAGAAGCACACGGAGGCTTCGATGTTGACGGCATAACCGATCGCCAGCGACAGCAGGATCATGTTGCGGTTGGGCACCACGGTAGCCGCCAGATTGTCCTCGGCATAGTCCGCCTTCGGCAGGCTCCGGTCGCTGTCCGTCAGCGCCGAATTGCCGATCAACTGGTGAATGGCGCGGATGTCGACGATCCGGTGAGAAACCCCCAGGTCCTCGCACACCCGGCGCGCGACATCGAGTTCACGGGCGTGGCGCTGACCGTAATGGAACGACAGTGCGTGGACCTCGTACCCTTCGCGGATGGCGCGGTGCAGGACGGTGTAGGAGTCCATCCCGCCGGAGTAGATGACGACGGCCGGCTGGGATGGGGTGTGAGAAGTCGAGGGTGTCATGCTGTCAACCTGTGGCAAAGCAAACGGTCTGGGAGTAGTTCGGTGTCATTCGCGACTATGTCGGGAAGGCGCCTCGTTCGCCGACGAGAGGCGTCAGGAAGCGCTGCCTGAGTTCGTCCGGTGACAGGTCCTGGGCCAGCAGATGCGCGAGTTTGCTGTGAGCGGCTTCCGGCGTCATGTCATCGCCGGACATGATGCCGATCTCCGTCAACGTCTGGCCCGTTGCGTACGTACCGGGATGGATTCCGCCGACCGGGCACTGGCTGATGGCGACCATCGTCTTTCCCGCCGCGCAGGCCCGAGCCAGAACGCCGTGCAGGGCGGCGTCTTCCGGCAGGTTGCCACTACCCCAGCACTCGATGACAACGCCTTTGATCTGGTCGTCGTCCAGCCACCGGGTCACGTCCTGGGCGCGGATGCCAGGCCAGAGGGGGAGTCGCACGACCTCGGGAAGTGGATGGGTGCCGAGCTCGAATCGCGGTGCTCCCTGAGCTTGCCAGCAACGTCCCGGGTAGAGGATGGGAGCGTGATCCACCATCTCGCCAAGCAGGGGCCAGTTCGGCGTCTCGAAACCCAGAGTGGACTCAGTGTACCATTTTCGTGCACGACACCCTCTCATCAGGCGGCCGCCGAAGCTGACACAGACTTCTCTCAAGCCGGCCTGCGCCGCGAATCGCAACGACGCCTCGAGATTGTCGAGCGCGTCGCTATCGGTGGCGCCCAGCGGCTTCTGTGCCCCCGTCACGACGACGGGCTTGGAGAGGCCCTGAAGCTGGAACGCCAGGCTGGAAGCGCACCAGGCCAGCGTGTCGGTTCCATGAAGCAACACGAAACCTGCGAACTCCCGATAGCGCTCGGCGATCATGCGCGTCAGGGCCCGCCAGTCGGCGGGCGTGGCGCTGCTGGAGTCTATCGGGCGGGTCGTTTCCCACAGGACGTGCCGCGGCAACTTGCGCTGCCGGTCGGGTGGCAATGTCGATAGCGCTGCTGCCATGCGCGACTCGAAATCACCCGCGGCCACCAGGCCCCGGTCACTCTCCCGCATGCCGATGGTCCCGCCGGTGTAGATGATAAGGACGGGGAGGGCGCCGTCGTAGTTCGTGGAGCTCATGGTCGGCTAGAGGTCGTGGCCAAGGATGACGTGGCAGATCGACGAGAACGTGCGCGCTTCCGGCGGATGGTTGAAATCGACGCCCAACGCGCGGCTGATGTTGGATGCCGAGATGATGCCGCGAATTCTCGAGGCGCCGCTGCCATCCGGCTCCGTGATCAGCACGTGCTGGTCGCCCGAGCTCTTCAGCGTCTCCACGAGGTCGCCCACGCTGGCATGGGAGATCCTGGCGTAGGAGAGCGAGTGCAGCTCGCTGCGCGGTGTCTGAATCATCTCCACTGTCACTTCGTCCCGGCCGATCTGATGCTTTTGCATCGCCAGCGTGATACGGCGGCCGCCGATCAGCTCACGGGCGTTGACCACGCCGGTGAAGTTGCCGCTGGCATTGACCAGCATCAGTAGCCGGATGCCGGCCTGCTTCATCGTCTCCAGCGCCTGGGCGATGGAACTTCCGGTTGGCAGGGTATAGGGATGACTGACGCTGAAATCGGTGACCAGCATGGCGGCGGAGCTTTCCAGTGTCACCGACTGGGTCCGGGGCGTCGGCTGGACGATACCGCTGACGCCATCCAGGTTCTCCAGCGGCAGTGCGGAGAAATGGATTCTTGAGGGATGAGGAGGGTTGGTCATCGAGAAATCTCCCTAGTTCGATTGAGGCTCGTTGGTGATCAAGGTTCGAGGAGCAAGCGGGAATCCCGTGCTGACCTTTACAGATACTGATGCAGGTCGCCGCGCACGCTATCCAGAAAAGTGATGAAGCGGGTATCCCGTTCATCGTCGTGACGATCGGTACGGCAACCCAGCGTCATGCTCTTTTGGACCAGGAGTTCGTCGTAGATATCCAGCGTGATCTTGGTCGGGCTCTCCGTGGAGGGAGTGATCTCGCCCTCTTCCAGGGTAAAGGTCTCGAACAGCGTGGCCCGGATGCGGGTGGTTCCGCCTTCCGCCAGCACGCGACGCACGAACAGCCACCCCTCGCAGGCCAGATTGTCGCCGTTATCGCGCCGTCGCTGGAACAGGGTGCGATAGCTGGCACCCTCCTTGGCGCCGCGATCCGCCATGCTGCGGTAGGCTTCGGTGACACGTGATGCCATCGCACCGGTTTCCGCGAGCTTGCGCAGGGCCGCCTGATGCTCCCGCCCCAGCTGTTCCTGGCGTTGAAAACGTTGCCACAGTCGATAATTGGCATGCAGGGAGGTTGCGTCCATGTCTTCTCCAGGGAGTGGCAAATTGTCGGTGGCCTATGATCGCCTATCCGGCGGTCGTCTGGCCACCCAAGGGTTCATCTTCCCGCTGGCGAGGAAAAAGAAGATCAGTCGACGCTAAAGTTCCCCTGCCGGCAGCCGATGAGACAATTGACGCATGAAAGTGCGCCTAATCGGCGTCTGCTGTCGTGATCGGCGTGATAGAAATAGCGCCAGGCATTAGAGAGGTAACATGGCTACCATATCTTCACTGGGGATCGGTTCCGGGCTCGACTTGAGCGGGTTGCTCGACGACCTGAAGGACGCGGAGAACGAGAAGCTCACGCCGATCGTCACCCAGCAGAAAAGCTACCAAACCAAACTGTCGGCTTTCGGAACGCTCGAGAGTTCGCTCACGGCGTTGCGCGAAGCCGTCGGCAAGTTGAGCGATCCGACCACCTTCACCGCGGTCACCAGCTCGATGACCGGCGATGGCGTGACCGCCAATATTACCGGTGATGCCGTCTCGGGTCGTTACCAGGTCAAGGTCTCGCAACTGGCGCAGGCCCAATCCCTGGCATCGGGCGGCTTGAGCACCGACAAGATCGAAGCTCTGGGCAAGTCCGGTACGCTGGGGATCCGTGTCGGTGGGGAAGAGGCGGTGGATATCGCCATCGACAGCGACGATTCGCTGGAAGACATCCGGGACGCCATCAACAAGGCGGATACCGGGGCGACGGCGTCGATCGTCTTCAACGGCTCCCAGTACCAGTTGACGCTCACGTCCAAGGAGACGGGGACCCAGTCAGCGATCCAGGTGACCGACGACGACAATCTCTTCGGATTCAGCGAGACGGTTCCGGCGCAGGACGCGCAACTGGAAGTCAACGGTATCTCGATCACCAGCCAATCCAACAGCGTCGAAGGGGCGCTCGAGGGTGTCACGTTCGAGCTGACGTCGACCACGGAGAGCGCCCAGACGCTCAGCGTGTCCAAGGACACGGAGTCGATGACCAAGGCGGTCCAGGCCTTCGTCGACGCCTACAACAGCTTCCAGGGCACCGCCGACGCTCTCACCTCCTACGACTCGGAATCCGACACGGCTGGCGTGCTGCTTGGCAATTCGACCATGCGCGGCATCGAGTCCCGGTTGCGTGGCGTTCTCAGCTACAACGGTGGTGAGGGCGAGTTCTCCATGCTGTCGGATCTCGGTATCGAGCGGCAGTTGGACGGCACGCTGAAAGTCGACGACGACAAGCTCGCCGATGCCATGTCGAACAACAGCGAGGCGGTCAGCCAGTTCTTCGCCGGTGTCGATGGCGAGGGCGGCCTTGGTGCCAGTATCGAAGACACCATGGGGACGATTCTGGATGACGATGGCCTGCTGAAGATCGCCACCGATGGGATCGATACCTCGCTCGAGCGCTTGAGCGACCGGTACACGCGGATGCAGGAGTCCATCGACGCCACGGTCGCTCGCTATCGAACCCAGTTCGCCAGCCTCGATTCGCTGGTGTCGCAGATGAATTCCACCAGCGACTACCTGACCCAGCAGTTTGATGCCCTGAACTCGCAGCTCAACCAGTAATAGGTCACAACGATGATGAATTCCCGACAGGGTGCCGGCGCTTACGCCAGGGTCGGCGTCGAATCGGCGGTGATGTCCGCAGACCCCCATCAACTGATCGTCATGCTCTTCGACGGGGCGCAGGCAGCCATCGGTAGCGCTCGCCTGCACATGCAGGATGGCAACCGTTCGGCCAAGGGGCTGGCCATCTCCAAGGCGATCGATATCGTCAACAACGGTCTGGCGGCCGCCCTGGATCACGAGCGCGGGGGCGGAACCGCCGGGGACCTCGCCCAGTTGTACGACTATGTCGCACGGCTGCTGGTGCAGGCCAACTTGCGTGATGACGTGACCCAGCTGGACCTGGCGGCGTCGCTGCTCGACAATATCGGCTCCGGTTGGCGCGAGCTCCGGCATTCGCCCGCCGCATCGTCCTTGGCAGGAGTGTGATCGAATGACGCCAGCCGTGTCGGTCGTCGATCAGTATCGCCAGTTGCTCGAAACGTCCAGCCGGATGCTCGGTCTGGCGCGGGAGCAGAACTGGGAGGCGCTGGTACAGTGTGAAGCCGGCTACCTGGTGTCGCTCGAGCGCCTGCGCGCTGCAGACAGTGAAGGGCCTTCGAGCGAGGCGGAGCGCGAGGAAAAGCGGGCCTTGCTCGCGCGAATCCTGGAGCAGGATGCCGAAACCCGGCGCGCCCTGGAAGCCAGGCGCGATGAGCTTAGCCATCTCATCGGCAGTTCCCGACGGCAGAAGGCTTTGGGTGAGGTCTATCAGGCCGGACGGGGAAGCATCGCATCCCGGCTGCGCTCGGTACCGCCAGACGAGCGGCCGTGAGCGGTATCACGCCGATACTCGACACCCTGCTGCATCAAGTCCTGGGCAGGCGCGTCGACACGCCGGTCATCAAGGACCAGCCTTTGCCGGTTTCGGCGGCCACTTCGTCGGATGCCATTCAACCGGCGCGCAGCGATTCGAGGTTGCACCAGCAGACGGGTGCAAGGGAGAACGTGCCGCTCCAGGGCAATGCCACCGGAAACGCTCCCGTCTCGCCCGCAGCGAGCGGCAGAATCGATGCATCATCGACACAACTGCACTTGAGCCATGCCGCCACCGAGATCGGGGATATCCTGGCGCGGTTTCCCGCGACCCAGACCCCATCGATCAGGCCGCTCCTCTCGCTACTGCTCCAGCCAGGCGATAGTCCGCATGCGTTGGCGGCGGCTCTTTCGCAGAGCGTCAGGGAGAGCGGGGTCTTCTATGAGTCACACCTGTTGCGCTGGATGTCCGGCCAGTATCCTCGTGCCGCGCTGATGCGGGAGCCCCAGGCCTGGCTGAGCCTGACGTTTCGTCCTGTTCTCAACGCCTCGTCGTTCTCCATGGGAAGCTTCCACGACCGGAGCCTGGTTCCTCAGGGGCCAGGTCGGAGTGTCCCATCCCGTGCGTCGATGGCACCGAACGCCGGTGTCGCGGCAGCTGCCGATACGGTGGCCGGTCGGACGAGTACCGAGCGGCTTCCCACTTCCATGCATGAGGTGGCGAGGCTGACGGGAACCCGTGCTGAAGAGCCTGGCCCATCGTCGATGACCCGGGCCCATCAGTTATCTCAGGCGCCTTCCGACACGCTGCAATCGCTGGTTCGACAGCAATTGGAGGTGATCGCGGCGCCCAACCTCCGTTGGGATGGTCAGCTCTGGCCGGGTGTCCCCATGACGATGGTCCTGAGCGAAATGCCGCACAATGACGCTCGAGACGATAGCCCCGAGGAGTCGCCGAACCGCCGGGAGCGGGAGGAGGGGGATGGCGGCGCCAGTGACTGGCGTGCCGAAGTTCAGGTCCACCTACCCACTCTGGGGATCATCGACATCGTTTTCCGCACGCGCCGCGATGCCGCTCTGCACGTCGAGATCAAGCCTATCGAGGCGTCGGCTCGGGACTCCATCCAGGTCGGGCTTTCGTCATTTCGCGAGCGATTGTCATCGTTGGGAATAGAGGTGGATCTGGCATTGGGAAGCAGGGGATGAGCGATAACGAGGTAGGCGACGTCCGGCGCCGTGCGGTGGCCCTGGCGTACAGCGGCGAGCATGCGGATGCACCCCGTGTCGTTGCCAAGGGCTACGGGAATGTTGCGGAGCGTGTCATCGAACTTGCCAACCAGGAAGGGATATTCGTCCACGATTCGCCGGAGTTGGTCGCGCTGTTGATGCAGGTCGATCTGGATGCACGCATCCCGGAGTCCCTCTATCAGGTCATCGCGGAGTTGTTGGTGTGGATCGGACAGATCGATCGTTCACTCGAAAAGGGGTAGGAAACTAACGTTTATTCGTTGTCCTTATGTTCAACGATATGCCCTTTTGCGGTTACACCGGACTGCGTTCCAGATAAATTTCACGCCACGCCATCGAGTCCGGGCCATCAGATATTGATAACTAGATCAATTATTTAAAAGCGTCGCCCCGCCGCGACACGTAGACGGAGGGTTACTCATCTATATATTTGGTAACAAAACTTGCCTTTTTTCATCAAAAAGTCGCAAACTAGGTCCATCATAAAGAGCTGATGTAGAACACCAGCAGCAGAGCAGTTGGAGCATCTGATCAACAGATGCCGATAAAACCATACGCAGGGAACCTAGCGATGCACTCCAATAGTCTTCTCGACGACATTCAGGACCTTAACCTCTCCTACCTCCTCCTGGTTCAGCGTCTGCTGAACGAAGATCGGGAGTCGGCGATGTTTCGGCTCGATCTCAATGCCGACATGGCCGACACCATTGCGCGCTTGTCGATCAAGCAGTTGACGCAGCTGTCTCGCACCAACCAATTGCTGTGCAATTTGCGTTTCACCGACGCCAGCAAGTTGAATCTGCTGATACACAACCCGAGGGCTCAGGGGCTCGAGCAGACCCACGCCTCGCTGCTGATGGCCGGCGCGGGTCGCGCTCGGCCTGCCGTGCAGCAGGGGAGCTGAGTCATGGCGGATAAAAGTCTCGTCGCGGAAATGCTTCAGGTGCAGCTGGCAATCGAGCTGATCGAGCTGGGTGCGCGTCTGCAGGTGCTGGAAACGGAAACGGACCTGAGCCGAGGCCGTCTGATCAAGCTCTACAAGGAGGTCAAGGGAATGTCGCCGCCGAAAGGCATGCTACCGTTTTCGGCCGACTGGTTCATCACCTGGCTTCCGAACATTCATTCCTCGCTCTTCTACAATATCTATCGTCGTCTCAATGACGAATTGGGGTGCGGGCGGATGACCGCCTTCGTCAAGGCTTACCGTCTCTACCTCGAGCAAGTGGCTCTGGACGGGGTAGAAGCGACGCTGGGGCTGACGCGTGCCTGGACGCTGGTCCGGTTTTTCGAAAGCGATCTCCTGCAGCTTTCCCGGTGTAAAGGTTGCCAGGGCGATTTCGTGGCACACGCCCACAGCCCCGCCCACGATTACGTCTGCGGCATCTGCCAGCCGCCGTCTCGCGCGGGGAAGACGCGCAAGGCCAAGCGGGTGACCAAGCCGTTGGAGCACACCTTCGCTCCCGTCGATATGCCGTTGGCGAAACACCTGGCCGTCTAGCTGCAACGCCTTCACGAAGCGGGCCCCATGGGGCCCGCTTTTTCATGCCTGGTGTAAAGTGACCGCGAACCATTCGCTGTGCGCTGTCTACGAATTACGCTTTTCTGATATTTCTACCCTCAAGCCCATCGGGTCCGCTGCCGATACAGTCATCAGGTTCGCCATGTACTGTATACGGGAGTATTTCCGTGCTGATCTTATTCGGCTACATCATCGTTTTGGGTAGCGTGTTCGGTGGCTACGTCGCGATCGGCGGACACCTCGGCGCTCTCGTCCAGCCCGCCGAGTTCGTCATGATCATTGGGGCCGCACTCGGCGCCTTCGTGTGCGCCAACAACGGCAAGGCGATCAAGGCGACTCTGCGCTCGTTCTCGAAGCTCAAGCGCACCAAGCGTTACAACAAGATGATGTACATGGAGCTGATGGCGCTCCAGTACCGACTCCTGACCAAGGCGCGCCGGGACGGCATGCTGGCGATCGAGCGCGATATCGACTCGCCGCAGGATAGCGCCATCTTCGCGGACTACCCGAAAATCCTCTCGGATCCGATGATCATGGCATTCCTGACCGATTACCTGCGTTTGATGGTGAGCGGCAACATGGACCCGTTCGAGATCGATGCGTTGATGGAGCACGAGATCGAGACGTTCCAGCATGAAGCGGAAATGCCCGCGCATTCGCTATCGGCCGTCGGCGACGGGCTGCCGGCCTTCGGGATCGTGGCGGCCGTCATGGGGGTGGTACACGCCCTGGGGTCGGCGGACCAGGGGGCCGGGGTGATGGGGCAGATGATCGCGCAGGCGCTGGTCGGAACCTTCGCCGGTATCCTGCTGGCGTACGGCTTCGTCACGCCCGTGGCGCACCACATCAACCTCCAGGTCGGCGAAGCGACCAAGATGTTGCAGTGTATCCGCGTCACGCTGATGGCAAGCCTCAATGGCCTGGCACCGCAGCTGGCCGTGGAATTCGGCCGGAAGGCGCTGTTCACCGCGGTCAGACCTTCCTTCAGTGAGCTCGAGGAGCACGTTCGCTCCAGCGGTCAGACACTGCGCAGTACGGGGACGGATGGCTCATGAGCGGTAGCGGTGAGCGGCGCCCGCTGGTCATCAAGCGCAAGCGGGTCCAGGCGGCAGCGCACCACGGTGGATCCTGGAAGATTGCCTATGCCGATTTCATGACGGCGTTGATGGCCCTGTTCCTGGTGCTCTGGATTCTCTCCACGGCCAGCCCGAGCCAGCTTGAGCACATTGCCGAGTACTTCCGCACGCCTCTCGCCGTGGCACTGACCGGTGGCGACAAGACCACGGCCAGTACCAGCGCCATCCCCGGCGGCGGTGACAACCCGACCAAGACTGACGGTGAAGTGCGGCGGATGAACGTGCGTGAACAGACGCGCTCGAGCGACGAGCAGCGCAATCTCCGCTATCTGCGCGATCGTCTCCAGAGCGTGATCCAGAGCGATCCGCAGCTCAAGGAGCTGCGGTCACAATTGCGCATGGACTTCTCGCCAGAGGGGCTGCGGGTCCAGATCGTGGATAGCGACAAACGACCGATGTTCGAGCTTGGCAGCGACCGGCTGGAACCCTACATGCAGAAGATTCTGAGCCGTATCGCGCCAGTGCTCAACGAGATGCCCAACCCTATCAGCATCAGTGGTCACACCGACGATCTTCCCTATGCCGGTGGCGAAAAGGGGTACAGCAACTGGGAACTCTCCGCCGATCGCGCCAATGCCTCCAGAAGAGAGCTGATCGCGGCAGGTCTCTCTCCCGACAAGCTGCTGAGGGTCGCAGGCATGGGATCTCGCATCACGTTGCCCAACACGCTCCCCAGCGACGACGTCAATCGCCGTATCAGCATAGTGGTACTGGACAATCGCGCGGCCCAGGCCATCGAGCAGCAGGAGCGAGCGCCTTTTCCTGAGGAGGCTCCGGCGCCGGTCGCCGGCGGCCCCGTCGCGGTGGGCGGGCAGGGTTCATCGACTTGATGCAGACGCGTTCACGCCCTCTATGTAGGGCTTCTATGGCAGGGGCTCATGGACATTTCTGATTTTTACGACACGTTCTTTGAAGAAGCCGAAGAGCTGCTGGCGGATATGGAACGCCTGCTGCTGGATCTCGATGTCGACGATCCGGACGGCGAAGATCTCAACGCGATCTTCCGCGCCGCCCACTCCATCAAGGGAGGGGCGGGTACCTTCGGCTTTACCGTCCTGCAGGAGACGACCCACCTGCTGGAGAATCTGCTGGATCATACCCGGCGTGGCGAACTCAAACTGCGGCGCGATATCGTCGACACGTTTCTGGAAACCAAAGATATGTTGCATGACCAACTGGACGCCTATCGCAATGGTGGCGAGCCCGATGCGGAGGCGTTCGAGCGCATCTCCCGCGTATTGCAGCAGATGGCGCTCGATGAGTTGGGGCAGGGCGAGGCGGTAAAGACGACGACCAAACCGGAGCCGGCACCTGCGCCGGAGACCGGCGATTCGGCCCAGGCCGGGGCCGGGGCCGGGGCCGAGCGTGACGAGGAGGGGGCGTCCGCCCCGCGGCGGTTGGCGATCACGCTGACCGGCGTCAGCGACAAGGATCGGGAACTGCTGGTCGAGGAACTACAGCACTTCGGGACGATCAATTCGCAGTCCGGTGATGTCGCCCGGTATCGGGTTCTGCTCGATAGCAGCGAATCCCAGGACGATATCGAGGCCGTTCTCTGTTTCATCATCGAGCCGGAGCAGTTGTCGATCGAGGTGGAAGCCACGGCGGCGGGCGACGGCCCCGCTGCGCCTCCCGCGGTGCCGACGATTCCCGCGGTGACTGCGGTGGAAGAAAAGGCTTCCCTGGCGGTCGAGGCCTCCCCCGAGGCGAACAAGGATGGACCGAAGAGTGGCGCCGCGTCGCCGCGCTCATCCGGCAAGTCCAGCGGAAAAAATGCCAAGGGTAGCGAATCCAGCACCATTCGAGTGCCGGTCGACAAGGTGGACCAGATCATCAATCTGGTCGGCGAGCTGATCATCACCCAGTCGATGCTGGAGCAGACGGCCAGCGACCTGGATATCGTGTCCCACGGGCCGCTGGTCAATGGCATGAATCTCCTGCAGCGCAACGCCCGCGATCTGCAGGAGTCGGTGATGTCGATTCGCATGATGCCCATGGATTACGTCTTCAGCCGGTTTCCTCGCCTCGTGCGAGACCTCGCGGCCAAGCTGGGCAAGGATGTCGAACTGGTGACCGAGGGCAAGTCCACCGAACTCGACAAGAGCCTGATCGAACGCATCATCGACCCCTTGACCCACCTGGTGAGGAACAGCCTGGACCACGGCCTGGAGTCTCCGGACAAGCGTGAAGCGACCGGCAAGTCGCCGACCGGGCGCCTGACCCTGTCGGCCCAGCATCAGGGTGGCAACATCCTGATCGAGGTGATCGACGATGGTGCAGGTCTCAACCGCGAGAGAATCCTGGCCAAGGCGAGGTCCAACGGGCTTGCCGTTACCGATTCCATGAGCGACGACGATGTCTGGCAACTGATCTTCGCGCCGGGTTTCTCCACCGCCGAGCAGGTCAGCGACGTCTCCGGTCGGGGTGTCGGCATGGATGTCGTCAAGCGCAATATCCAGGAGATGGGCGGACACGTCGAGATCCTGAGCAAGCCCGGCCAGGGAACGACGACCCGGATCGTATTGCCGCTGACGCTCGCGATTCTGGACGGCATGTCCATTCGATGCGGTAGCGAGACGTTCCTGTTGCCGTTGAACGCCGTGCTTGAATCCCTGCAGCCGCAATCCGATGACATCTATTCGATGGCGGGCGACGACCAACTGCTCAAGGTACGCGACGAGTATCTTCCCATCATCGCCTTGCATCACGCCTTGGACGTGACCGACGCCAAGACCGAGTTGACCGAGGCCATCGCGGTCATCGTACAGGGCGAGGGGCGTCGCTATGCCCTGCTGGTGGACGACCTGGTCGGCCAGCAACAGGTCGTGGTCAAGAATCTGGAAACCAACTATCGCAAAGTGCCGGGCATCTCCGCCGCCACCATCCTAGGTGATGGCAGCGTGGCTCTGATTCTCGATATTGCCGATCTACATCGTCTCGATCGACGCAAGTCGCAGCAGCGTCACGAGGCGAAACACCAACACCTGCAAGAGGTATCGCTAGCATGAGCGCACAAGCGAACACGAACGCTCCCGCCACTGACGCGGCGAGCAGTGAATATCTGGTCTTCTCCCTGGGCGACGAGGAGTACGCCGTCGATATCCTCAAGGTGCAGGAAATCCGCGGTTACGAAAACGTCACCCGCATTGCCAACGTGCCCGATTTCATCAAGGGCGTCACCAACCTTCGCGGGGTCATCGTCCCGATCATCGATCTGCGGCTGAAGTTCCACCTCGACAAGATCGAGTATGGCGGACAGACGGTTGTGATCGTGGTCAACGTCGATGATCGCATCGTCGGTATCGTCGTCGATGGCGTCTCCGACGTGATGAGCCTGGCCCCGGACCAGATCAAGCCGGCGCCGGAGTTCGGTGTCACGCTCTCCTCGGATTACCTGAGTGGTATCGGCAGCCTCGAGGATCGAATGCTGGTACTGGTCGATATCGAGAAGCTGCTGACCCATGAGGAGATGCAACTGGTGGAGCGGACGGCCGAAAGCGCCTGATCGTCGGGCACGGGAAGTCCCCGAAGACCGCAGCCTCGGCTGCGGTTTCTTTATGGTCGGCAGGAATCGGTCCAATTTCGAGACTTTGGTCTAATAAAGATAAAGGTGATCCAGTGTCAGGCCGATAAGGAAGCTGTCGCGCTTCGAAAGACCGGTTTCGTGGGGAGCGAGCGTGGCGACCATCAAGCAACCTTTCGAGCAACCCGGGTAAAGATGTCATGCTGAATTTTCGTGAGTGGACGATGCGTCGCAAATTGTGGGCGACGTTGGGATTGATGTGGATCGGCTTGGTCATGGTGGCGGGATGGTCGCTTTACTCCATGCGGGAGAACCTGCTGGAACAGCGTATCCAGAGCCTGCAGTACTTCATCGGCAGCGCCAAGCAGCTGGTCGACAGCTACGTCAGCCAGGCGGAAAGCGGCGAGTTGAGCGAGGCGGATGCCAAGCAGCAGGCGCGTAACGCGCTCTCCCATCTTGGGTTCGGCGCCGACGGCTACATATTCGTCTTCGATTCCAACCTCGAGATCGTCGAGCACCCGCGACGTGCGGTGGGTGACAGCATGCGGGACTACCAGGATCCCAACGGCGTCTATCTCTATCGTGAGATGTTCGCGGCCGCACAACAGCCCGACGGCGGTCTGGTGCCTTACGTCTCGCGTCGCAGCGATGGCGATGACATGTACGACAAGCTCAGCTACGTGATGCGCGTACCACAGTGGGACTGGCAGATCGCCACCGGGGTCTACGTCGATGACATCGACGCCACGCTGATCGATGGCGCCTCGGTCTATCTGGCGCTGATCGCAGCCATTGGCGGCTTGCTGTCGCTGATCGTGGCCTGGGTCATACGCAACGTGCTGGGGCGCCTGGGTGGAGATCCGGGGCACGCGCGCAACAGCATCCAGAAAATCGCCGAGGGTGATTTCTCCCAGGCGCTGGTGCTCAAGGCCAGAGATACCGACAGCCTGCTTTTTGCGATAGAGAGCATGCGCCAGCGGTTGTCGAAGACCTTCTCCGATATCCGAACCAGCGCCGAGTGGGTCAATGTCGGTGCCGGCCAGATCGCCAGTGGCAACCAGGATCTCGCTGTACGAACCGACCAGCAGTCCGCCGCCATCGTGGAGACGGCCTCCAGCATGGAGCAGCTGACCCAGACCGTTCGTCACAATGCGGACAACGCCGACACGGCCACCCGCGCCGCGACGCAGACCCGTGAGCGAGCCCAGCAGGGCGGCGAGATGATGCGCGACATCGAGACCACGATGTCGAAGATCCAGGAGGGTTCGCGGCAGATGGCGGAGATCGTCGACATGATCGACAACATCGCCTTCCAGACCAACATTCTCGCCTTGAACGCCTCCGTCGAGGCCGCACGCGCCGGCTCTGCCGGACGAGGGTTCGCCGTCGTCGCCGAGGAAGTCCGCAATCTGGCCAGCCGCAGCGCCGAGGCGTCCAGAGAGATTCGCACACTGATCACCGGCTCGGGGGAGCAAGTCAACAGCGGTGCCACCCTGATCGAGCAGGCGGGCCGAGCCATGGAGGAGATTGTCTCTTCCGTGGCCAGCGTCAGTGGCCTGATGGAGGAGATCGCCAACGCTTCCCGCGAGCAGCGCAGCGGCATCGAGCAGGTCAACCAGGCGATCACCGAACTCGACCAGGTCACCAGCCAGAACGCCGCCCTGGTGCAACAGACCGCCAACGCCTCCCAGTCGCTGGTGGGACAGGCTCGCAAGCTCGAGGCGACGCTGGAGCACTATCGCGTCGCGCCAACCGATGCCCAGGACCCTTCAGGCTTGACTCAATGGCGGCCGAACGCCGAGCGGGAGCGCCATGCCGTGGAGCAACTCGCATAGGCGGGATTGCCGCGGAAGGCTCAAGAGTGTGATCGATCGGCCGATAACAATCCGCAACGATCACGTTTGGTCTGCCCCATGCCCGCCGGCAGATCGCAAGTGGGCATAACAACACCAGGGATGCTGCGATGCGAAACAATCAGCCTGTGACCGACCATGAGTTCGTGGTCAGCGACTCGGATTACCTGATCTCGCGAACCGATCTGAAAGGCAGGATCACCTACGCCAATCCGGCGTTTGTCAGGGTCAGCGGTTTCAGCCGGGAAGAACTGATCGGCGCGCCCCATAACATCGTTCGTCATCCCGATATGCCTTCTGCGGCGTTCGCTGACCTATGGAAGACCCTCGAGCGGGGTGAAAACTGGTCCGGGGTGATCAAGAACCGCCGCAAGGATGGATCTCATTACTGGGTTCAGTCCACGGTCACGCCCATCATCGAAGATGGCAAGGTCGCCGGTTACACCTCCGTGCGCACCCGGGT
Organism: Salinicola sp.; assembly: GCA_002695065.1. Classification (GTDB taxonomy): domain Bacteria; phylum Pseudomonadota; class Gammaproteobacteria; order Pseudomonadales; family Halomonadaceae; genus Salinicola. The sequence continues at coordinate 29,250 of NZNW01000128.1, forward strand.
TGCGGACAAGCCGCGTCAACTGGCGGAAAAGCACTACCCGCAACTGCTGGCCGGGCGCAAGCGAGGCGTTCGGCTCGACCGTGGCGAACTGAAGCCGCGGGGATTCGTTCCCGCGCTTCGTCGGCTCAGCCTGCGCTCGCTGAAAGGGCGGCTGATCTCGATGATGGTGCTGGCTCTGGTCGTGCTGGCCGTCAGTGGCGGTGTCTCGATCTATGCGCTGCATGAAGACGGGCAACGTCTGCAACGACTGACCACCGATGGCCTCGAGGACCTGGCCCGGCTGCAGAAGATCGATCAGTTGATGTCGAAAGGCCGCGACCTCGTCTCCAAGCCGGTCAGTAACCCGATGGCGGCCGATCTGGCGCCGATCAACGATCAAGTCGATGCGCTCATCAGCGAATTGAACGCCACCTGGGACGCCTATTATCAGAACCGGCCGGTCAATCAGGCCGAAGCGGCGGAAACCTTTGCCGCCGATCTCGAGAGTTATCGGGACAACGGGCTGAAGGGAGTCATGGAGGCGCTCAACGGTGGTGACTTCTACCAGTCCTACGTGGCCTACAACGATGTGCTGCAGGCCAACAGCGACAAGATCAGCAGCGACCTCAACGTCCTGGTCGAGGCGAAGCGTCAGAGTGGCGCGGCCATGGCCGTCAGCGCCGCCAAATCCCAGCGCACCACGATGATCATCCTGCTCTCGCTGCTGGCGGCAGGGGCCACCCTGTTGCTCATCGTGGGCATGACGACGATTCGAGCGACGCTAAAGCCGGTTCGCGAAGCGCTGGATTTCGCACTGCAGATCGCCTCGGGCAATCTGGGCGCGACGCTGCGGCAACGCAGCAACGATGAAATCGGGCGTCTGATCGGCGCGCTCAACAGCATGCGCCAGAGCCTTGGGACGATCGTCGGCGACGTCAATTCGAACGTCGCCGTGGTGGCGCCGGCGACCCGCGACATCGCCAGTGGCAACGAAGATCTCTCCTCGCGCACCGAGCAGCAGGCGGCGTCGCTGGCGGAGACCGCCTCGAGCATGGAACAGATGACGGCGACCGTGAAACAGAACGCCGACAATGCTCGTCAGGCCAGCCAACTCGCCAATGGCGCGACCGATACCGTACGCCGGAGCGGCCAGGTCATGGGCGAGGTCGTCGGGACCATGGGGCGGATCACAGACAGCTCGCGCAAGGTCGCCGATATCGTTGGCGTGATCGACTCGATCGCCTTCCAGACCAATATTCTGGCCTTGAACGCGTCGGTCGAGGCGGCCAGGGCGGGCGAGCAGGGCAGAGGGTTTGCGGTCGTGGCCGGCGAAGTACGAAACCTGGCCAGCCGTAGTGCCGATGCCGCGAAAGAGATCCGGAACCTCATCGACAGCTCCACCCAGGAGGTGGGGCACGGCGCGGATCTGGTGCGTCAGGCCGAGGGATCGATCGATGAAGTCGTCAACGCCGTGACCCGCGTCAACGACATCATCAGCGAGATTTCCGCGGCTTCGGAAGAGCAGACCAGCGGCATCGAGCAGATCAGTCAGGCCGTCGCCCAGATGGACGAAGTGACCCAGCAGAACGCCGAGCGGGTGCAAACGACCGCATCCTCCGCAGCAGAGCTGCGTGCGAGTGTCGAGCACCTGACCCACTCGATCGCGGTCTTTCGTCTGGCGGGCAGTGGCGAGGAGCGTCTGACGCCGTCCGGCAACCCCGAATCCGGCAAGCACCACGAGACACAGCGGCTGGCGCGGCCCACCGAGGCAACCGCCAGGCTGCCGGCCGGCGGTCGCCGTGTCGTGACGGATGACAACGAGGAGTGGGAGGCATTTTGAAAACCGAGTCGGTCATGTTCTCGGCCCACGGTATGGGCGACAGTAATGGTGACGGTGCCGTGCGTTTCACCCGGGATCTCGATTTTTCCCCGCGTGACTTCGAGCGGGTCCGGGATCTGATCTACCGCCGTGCCGGTATCGTCATGGCCGATAACAAGCGTGAAATGGTCTACAGCCGATTGGCAAAGCGTCTGCGGCTGCATGGCATGACCCGCTTTGGTGACTATCTCGACAGGCTCGAGGCTCGTTCGGATTCCGAGGAGTGGGAGGCGTTCACCAATGCCCTGACCACGAACCTGACCGCCTTCTTCCGGGAGGCGCACCATTTCCCGGCGCTGGCCGAAGAAGTGCGTCGTCGCGGCCCCGGGATCAAGATCTGGTGTGCCGGCGCGTCGACCGGAGAGGAACCCTACTCGCTGGCGATGACGGTAAAAGAGACGCTGGGCGCCGCTGCCTCCCAGGTGAAGATCCTGGCGACCGATATCGACACCGAAGCGTTGAACACGGCGCGGGCCGGGGTGTATCCGCTGGAAACGGTGGAGAAGCTCGGTGAGGCCCGCTGTCGTCAGTTCTTCCAGCGCGGCAGTGGAGCGCGTGCCGGCAAGGCCAGGGTGCGTCCCGAACTGGCGGCGATGATCGACTTCAGATCGCTCAATCTGGTTACCGGTGCCTGGTCGATCAGTGGCCCGTTCGACATCATCTTCTGCCGCAATGTCATGATCTATTTCGACAAGGAGACCCAGACCGAGATCCTGCGTCGCTTCGCGGGCCAGTTGAAACCGGATGGGCTGCTGTTTGCGGGTCATTCGGAGAACTTCTCCTTTCTGAGCCAGGCTTTCCGTTTGAGGGGTCAGACCGTTTACACGTTGGCATCGCCATCATCGCGAGCAATGCCGGGGATGCCTCGCGCTAAGGAGTGACGGTGAAACCGATAATCAAGGTGCTATGCGTCGACGATTCGGCGCTCATACGGGATCTGATGACCAAGATCATCGATTCCCAGCCTGACATGACCGTGGTCGCCACGGCGCCCGATCCGCTCGTCGCACGCGATCTGATCAAGCAGCACAACCCCGACGTATTGACGCTGGACGTCGAGATGCCGCGCATGGACGGACTGGACTTCCTCGAGCGGCTGATGCGGCTGCGGCCGATGCCGGTACTGATGGTCTCCTCCCTTACCAAGCGCGGTTCCGAGATCACCCTCAAGGCGCTGGAACTCGGGGCGGTCGATTTCGTCGCCAAACCGGAAGTCGGCATCCGCGAGGGCATGCTGGAATACGCAGGGATGATCGCCGACAAGATTCGGGCGGCCGCCCAGGCGCGTCCGCGGCAACAGGGGCGAATGGTGGAGTCTGGTGCGCCCCGGGAAGTCTTGAAGGCACCGATGCTCTCCAGCGAGAAGATCATCATCATCGGCGCGTCGACCGGTGGGACCGAGGCGATTCGCCAGGTCATCGAGCCGTTGCCGGCCAACAGCCCGGCAGTGCTGATCACCCAGCACATGCCGGGCGGTTTCACCCGCTCTTTCGCTGAAAGGCTCGATCGCCTCTGCCGTGTGACCGTCAAGGAAGCCGAAGCCGGCGAGCGGGTGCTGCCGGGGCATGTCTACATCGCCCCGGGCGACTGGCACATGCGCCTGAGCCGTTCAGGAGCCAACTACGTGATCGCGCTCGACGATGGTCCTCCCGTCAACCGGCACCGCCCGTCGGTCGATGTGCTGTTCCAGTCCGCGGCCGACTGCGCCGGTCGGAACGCGCTGGGCGTCATTCTCACGGGGATGGGGCGCGACGGGGCGGCGGGCCTGCTGAAAATGCGCGAGGCCGGTGCTCACACGGTGGCGCAGGACGAGGCGAGCTGCGTGGTGTTCGGTATGCCCAAGGAGGCCATTGCGCTGGGCGGCGCGACCGAGACCATCGGGCTGCCGGACATCGCGGGCCACCTGGTCCAGCAGATGCACGTGGCGGGGCGCGCGCAGCGCGTCTGACGGGCGCCTATAAAGCGAGCGGGCCTGCTGCCGATAAATCCCGGCAGGCCCGCCAAACGATTCGATGAGGACAGACGATGGCTGACAAGAACATGAGCATTCTGGTAGTGGACGATTTCCCGACCATGCGTCGGATCGTCCGCAGTCTGCTCAAGGAACTCGGGTTCGAGAACGTGGATGAGGCCGAGGATGGTCAGGAAGCGCTGACCAAGCTGCGGGCCGGCGGTTTCGAGTTCGTCGTTTCCGACTGGAACATGCCCAATCTCGACGGCCTGGAGATGCTCAAGGAGATTCGCCAGGATCCGAAGCTATCATCGTTGCCGGTGTTGATGGTGACGGCCGAGGCCAAGAAAGAGAACATCATCGCGGCAGCCCAGGCGGGCGCCAACGGTTATGTCGTGAAACCGTTCACCGCCGCGACGCTCGAAGAAAAGCTCAACAAAATTTTCGAAAAGCTGGGCAAATGACGCCTCGGGAGGGGAGACCATGAGTAGTGCCAATCCTCAAGCCAGAGTTGCCGAGAGCGTAGCGCCCGACGACCTGATCCACCGAATTGGTCACCTGACCCGCATGCTGCGTGAAAACATGCGAGAGCTGGGCCTCGACAAGGAAGTGGAGAAAGCGGCCCAGGCCATTCCCGACGCTCGCGACCGGCTCAGCTATGTCGCCTCGATGACCGAGCAGGCCGCGGAGCGCGCACTCAACGCCATCGATCATGCACAGCCTCTCCAGAATGCGCTCGAGAGCGAGGCGGTCGCCCTCGACAAGCGCTGGGACGCCTGGTTTGCCGAGCCCAAGGCCTTGGATGAAGCCAAGGCGCTGGTGAAGGACACGCGCTCTTATCTGCAGGGCGTGCCGGAGCGTACCAGTGCCACCAATGCGCAGTTGCTCGAGATCATGATGGCGCAGGATTTCCAGGATCTCACCGGGCAGGTCATCAAGAGAATGATGGAGGTGATCCACGAGATCGAGCAGCAGTTGCTCCAGGTGCTGATCGACAACGCGCCCGAGGGATCCGAACGCCGTGAACAGGCTGCGCTGTCAGCTTCACAGCCCAGTTCGCTGCTGAACGGGCCGCAGGTCAATCCGCAGGCCGTCGATGTGGTCAGCAGCCAGGACCAGGTGGACGACCTGCTGGACAGCCTCGGATTCTGAGGCCGGCGACGGGCATCACCGCGAGTTTCATCCTTCCCGAATGTTCTCCCCCCAGAATAGCAGGGCGTTCGCCCTGCTATTTCGCCCTTTGAACTGACTTCTCTCCGAGCAGAATAGCGTCCATTCCTTCATCCCCGATCCGGGCGGAGTGCACGCTTGGCCGAACAGAACGACAGCGATCAGGAAAAGACCGAACCGGCGACTCCCAGGCGAATCGAGAAAGCGCGCGAGGAGGGGCAGGTGGCGCGCTCGCGCGAGCTGGCGACGTTCCTGTTGCTGGTTTGCGGCGTGCTCGGGCTCTGGGTCATGGGCAACAACCTCTATGACGAACTGGGCATCGTCATGGAGCAGGCCTTTCTCTTCGACCACGGGCTGGCGTTCGACACCGCCCGCATGCTGAGTCATGTCTGGTCGTTGGGGGAACATACCCTGATCGCTCTGCTGCCGCTTTTCCTGCTGTTCACGGTGGCCGCGATCCTGGGCCCGACGATGCTGGGCGGCTGGTTGCTGTCGGCGAAATCGCTCAAGCCCCAGTTGAGCAAGCTGAACCCGCTCAAGGGCCTGAAGAGAATGTTTTCGACCCAGGCGCTGGCGGAGCTGGCCAAGGCCATTGCCAAGTCGGCCCTGGTCGGCGGTGTCGGCGTGGCCTATCTGTGGGGGCAGCGCGATACGCTGCTCGGCCTCATGGAACTGCCGATTCAGCAGGCGCTGGCGACGGCCATGAGAATGGCGGCGGTGGGGTGCGCGCTGATCGTGACCTCCCTGTTGCTGGTCATCCTGATTGACGTCCCCTATCAGATATGGAGCCATAACAAGAAATTGCGAATGAGCCGCGAGGACATTCGACAGGAGCACAAGGAGACGGAGGGGGACCCGCACGTCAAGGGGCGCATCCGCTCGCAGCAGCAGGCCATGGCGAGAAGGCGGATGATGAGCAAGGTGCCGACGGCTGACGTGATCGTGACCAACCCGACCCATTACGCGGTCGCACTGAGCTACCAGCAGGACGCGATGTCCGCTCCCGTCGTCATCGCCAAGGGCGCCGATCAGGTGGCTGCCAGAATTCGGGAACTCGGCGACGAGAATCGCGTGCCGCGGCTGGAGGCCCCACCCCTGGCCCGCGCGCTGTATCACCACGTCGACCTCGACCAGGAAATCCCGGGCGATCTCTATACTGCGGTGGCCGAGGTCCTGGCCTGGGCATTTCGCCTCAAGCAGGTCGAAAGCGATGGCGGCGAGGTCCCGGCGACCCCCCGCGACTTACCCGTGCCACCCGCCCTCGACGATGCGGCACCGGATTCATCCAAGGAGAGTGAATGAACGCGCTCAGCCAGTGGTTCGGTCAGCGCAAGTGGCCGGCGGAAACGCAGTACAGGGTGCTCGCGGGCCCGGTACTGATCATCATGATATTGAGCATGATGATCTTGCCGTTGCCGCCATTCGCGCTCGACCTGTTCTTCACTTTCAATATCGCGCTGTCGATCATGGTGTTGCTGGTCAGCATGTTCACCGAGAAACCGCTGGATTTTGCGGCTTTCCCGGCAGTGCTGCTGTTCTCGACGCTGCTGCGGCTGTCATTGAACGTGGCCTCGACCCGCGTGGTCCTGATGGAAGGGCACCAGGGCGGTGACGCCGCGGGCAAAGTGATCGAGGCCTTCGGCGAGTTTCTCATCGGAGGCAACTTTGCCGTCGGCCTGGTGGTGTTCCTGATTCTCGTCGTCATCAATTTCATGGTCATCACCAAGGGCGCCGGGCGTATCGCCGAAGTCGGGGCTCGCTTCACGCTGGACTCCATGCCTGGCAAGCAGATGGCGATCGATGCCGACCTCAACGCCGGTCTCATCGGCGAGGAAGAGGCGCGCAGGCGCCGCACCGAGATCAATCAGGAATCGGAGTTCTACGGTTCCATGGATGGTGCGAGCAAGTTCGTCCGCGGCGATGCCATGGCGGGGCTGTTGATCATGGTCATCAACCTGATCGGCGGCTTGATGATCGGCGTCGCTCAGCACGGCCTGCCCTTTGGCGAGGCGGTAAAGACCTACACCCTGCTGACGGTGGGCGACGGACTGGTTGCCCAGATTCCGGCGCTGGTGATCTCGACCGCGGCGGGTGTCACGGTGTCCCGCGTCAACACCGACCAGGACGTCGGCCAGCAGCTGTTGAGCCAGCTGTTCAACAACCCGCGAGTGATGTTTCTGGCGGCCGGCGTGATGGGGCTGCTCGGCATGATCCCCGGCATGCCGAACGTCGTGTTCCTGCTGTTTGCCGTGGTGCTGGCGGCATTGGGGTGGTGGACCCTGCGGCGGGAGCAGGTCCAGGCGGTACGCGAGGTGGAGGAGAGCGCGCCGCCGGCGGTGCAGGAGACCCCCGAGGCGAGCTGGGACGACGTGCAACTGGTCGACACCCTGGGGCTGGAGGTGGGGCATCGCCTGATTCCGCTGGTGGACCAGCGCCAGAAGGGGGAACTGCTGGGGCGAATCAAGAGCGTGCGCAAGAAGTTCGCGCAGGACGTCGGATTCCTGCCGTCGGTGGTGCACATCCGCGACAACCTGGAGCTCAACCCCAATGCCTACGTGATCACCCTCAAGGGGGTGGAAGTCGGACGGGCGGAGGCATTTCCCGGCAAGTGGCTGGCCATCGATCCCGGCCAGGTGTCCGGTGCCATCGAGGGCAGTCGTACCCAGGATCCGGCGTTCGGGCTGACGGCCTACTGGATCGAGACGGCGCAGCGGGAACGAGCCCAGATCTACGGCTATACCGTCGTGGACGCCAGCACGGTGATCGCGACTCATCTCAATCATCTGTTGCACGAGAACGCCGGCGACATGCTGGGCCGGGCCGAGGTACAGCAACTGCTGGACAAGGTCGCCGAACACCAGAAATCGCTGGTCGAAGACGTGGTACCCAAGCTGCTGCCGCTGACGTCGCTCCAGCGCATTCTGCAGAACCTGCTGGCCGAGGACGTGCCGATTCGGGACATGCACACGATTCTCGACGTGCTGGCGGAATACGCCCCCCAGCAGTCGGATGCCAACGAACTGACCGCCCTGGTGCGCGTCGCGCTGGGACGGGCGATCACCCAGCAGTGGTTCCCGGGGCGCGACTCGATGCATGTCATGAGTCTCGAGCCCAGGCTGGAACAGGTGCTGACCCAGGCGCTCAACAATGGCGGTGCTCTGGAGCCGGGGCTGGCCGATACCCTGATGCAGCAGACGGCCGCCGCGGTGGAGCGGCAGCAGAGCCGCGACGAACCAACCGTGCTGGTCGTGCAGCATGGATTGCGCGCTCTGTTGTCACGCTTCCTGCGCCGCCAGATCAAGTCGCTGGTGGTGCTCTCGCAAGCGGAAATCCCGGATGACCGTAACCTGCGGGTCACCACGACCATTGGCGCACCGCCATGAGCCCGGGGCGCTCGCTCTCATCATGGCGAATCGTGCTGACCACGATCGTCGCATGGCCAGTGGCGTTGGCCTGGGCGGCCCAGGGAACCTGGGTCGCCCCGCTGCCGGGCCAGGCCGTGGTGAGGTCGGAGCGTCCTCTCGCCGGCATCGCGATCCAGCCGCCGGCATCCATCGCGGGGGCGGAGATCGTTCGCGTCCGCTGGACCTTTCGCACCGACGTGCCCGCGCCGGCACTGAAGGCCTGGCTGTGCCAGGACGATTTCTGTCTGTCGCTCGCCCGGCGCCGGGGGGAGACGCTGCACTTTTCGGGACGGTCCGCCGCCGAGCCGTTGCGGCTGCGCTTCCAGTGGCCGGCCACGGGCCATGGCGCCGACAGGGTGACGATCTCCGGCGGTCAACTGATCATTGACTATCGTCAGTAGTGCCGACAAACAACCGAAATAGCCTCCGGATGACGGGCAGTTTGCCGTCTTGGCTCGCCGAGGGCGCGGCATAATGATGTGATTGGGTCATGCGTTCCGGTGACCGTGGGTTTTTGCACGAGGCCATTCGATGTATACCGCACAAGGCAAAATCGATCAGCACGCATTGATTGAGCAGTACTTGCCGATGGTGAGACGCCACGCGCTCTCCCTTCAAGTGCGCCTGCCCGCCAGCGTGGAGCTCGACGACCTCATCCAGGCGGGGATGCTGGGCCTGCTGGACGCCATGGGCCGTTACGACGATTCCCACGGCGCCAGCTTTTCGACCTATGCCAATCAGCGAATCCGCGGCGCGATGATCGATGAACTGCGCAGTCGTGACTGGATGCCACGGAGCGTGCGTCGCAGCGCCCGGGCCCTGGATCAGGCGGTGCGGAGGCTGGAGCAGCAACTCGGCCGTGCCCCCGAGGAGCGCGAGATCGCCCAAGAGATGGGGATCTCCCGCGACGAGTACCATCAACTGCTGACGGACGCCAACAACGGCTTTCTGCTGGCGTACGACGAGAGCGATAGCGAAAACGGCGTGACGGCGGTTTCCGAGGGTGGGCCGCCATCGCCGCTCGAGGCGCTGCTGGACGCGGATAACCGGGCCAACGTCATGGCGGCGATCGATGCACTGCCGGAGCGAGAGAAGTTGCTGCTGGGGCTCTACTATCAGGAGGAGCTCAACCTGAAGGAGATCGGCGCCGTGCTCGGCGTCAGCGAGTCCCGGGTCTGCCAACTGCACAGTCAGGCGGTATCGCGCCTGAGAAGCCGGCTCAATCCCTGACCGCGTTCGGTGGCGTCACCGGAAGGCGGCGCGTTGGTCACCCCATCGTGCTGCCAGCTCTGTCGTCGGCCCGGGGACAGCCATGGTGACTGTCCCCGGGCCGGCGCAACCAGTGTCCGGACGGGTCCCTCTAGCTGGCCCCCTTCAGTTGGCGGCCGGCGTCTGGGCGGGCGTCGCACGAACCTCGGCTGCCACCTGCCGCGCCACATCCTTCCATACCGCACCCAGCGCACGCACCAGCGCCGGGTAGCCGTCGTCGTCCAAGGGACGCGTCACCTCGAAATGTCGTTGCACCACCAGTCGGTTATCGTCATGGAGCTGCCACTCCCCGGAGGCCAGGGCGCGACCGTCGTAGCGCCCCTGAAACTGGTCGACGCTCAGCGATAGCCGCTGCGCGCCAGCCCCTCCCTGCGCCGCGCTGACCACCGTCGTGCCCGGCAGCTCGGCGGAGAGCGACTGGCGCAACTGGCGTGTCAGCTGGTGCCCCAGCTCTTCCGCCCACAGGTTCTGATTGGCGGCGTTGAGCTCGATATCGCTGGTCTGCATCACGATACCCTCCTGATCGAGATAACTGGCCACCTCGACCGGGCTGACGGCCAGTTGCCGCGAAGAGACCGACACCGCCGATGACGGCGGACTCTCGACCTCCGGCAGGGTGAAGCGGTTGGCCGGGGTGGATTGCGCGGCGCAACCCGCCATCGTCGCGGTCGCGATCGTCAACAGGGTCGTGGCGCCGAACTGGCGCCAGCGGAGCATGAATGAAGCCATCATTGGGGAGCCCTCGGCACGGGGTCGGTTTGGACTTCACGATCGAAGATCAGCGCATTGGGCTGCTCGCGAAGGGTCTTGGCGACCGGCTGCAGATCGCGCATCAGGATTTCCAGCTGCTTGAGCGTGTCATTGAGCTGGCGATATCCGGAAGAGCCGGAAGAGAAGCCGTTCAGCGTGTTCTGCAACTCCTGGAGCGTATCGTTGAGGCTCCCCGGTAGCTGCTGTGTCGCCGGGTCGGAGACGATGGCGTTGACCGACTCGGCGATCTGGCGCACCTCTTCCAGGGTCTGCTGGGAGGTCTGCATCGTCTGGTCCAGGCTGTCGAGAATCGGCTCGACCTGCAGACCGTTGAGCTTGTCGAGCAGGTTCGAGATCTTCTGTTCGATCTGCGCGAACCCACCCGATACGGTCGGGAACACCGGCTTGCCGTCGAATTCCATCGGTTTGTAGGGCTCGGCGTCCTGGCTGAAGTTGAGGTCGACGAACAGGGCGCCGGTCAGCAGGTTGCCTGCCTTGAGCGTTGCCCGCAGGCCATACTCCTTGAACATGGTCACGAAACGATCCCGCACTTCCTGATCGTCGATATCCTCGTTGATGTTCTCGCTGCTCTCCAGCCGCTGCGGTTCGATACGAATCAGTACCGGTATCGCGAACTGGGTCAGGGTGTCGGGCTGCGGGGCGGTGAAGTGCCAGGGAACGCTGACCACCGTGCCCACGCGTACGCCGCGATACTCCACCGGCGCGCCCCGGCTGAGTCCACGAACGGTGTCGTCGACCAGCAGGACATACTCGATGTACTGGTCGTAGGTTCCTTCGCGGGCGCTCTCCTCATTGTTGTAGAGGGTGTAGGTCGCGTCCTGCTTGGCGGCATTGCCGCGGGCGATATCCTCGGGCACGCCGAAGGTCACGCCCCCGCTGATCAGCGTCTCGAAAGAGTCGAGGTTGACGTTGACCCCCTCCGAATCCAGCTGCACGTCGATGCCGGAAGAGCTCCAGAAACGCGTGGTATCGGTCACCAGGCTGTCATAGGGGGCCTGGATGAAGATCCGGTGGCGCATCTCCCGTTTCTCTGGATCGAAATCGGTACTTTCCACGCGACCGACGGTATAGCCCTGGTAAGTGATCGGGTCGCCGGCGCTGAGCGAATTGCCGACCTGACTCACCAGGTTGATCCTCAGTCCAGGGGCATCGGGCGGCGCGACAGGTGGCTGTTCGAGCACGTCGAAGCTGTCCTGGGGTTCATCGCTCTTGCCTGGCGCGAGCTGGATGTAGGCGCCGGAGAGCACGGTATTCAGACCGCTGATGCCTTCGCGCCCGATGCGGGGCTTGACCACCCAGAAGCGGGTCTCGGTATTGAGCATTCGCGCCGCGTCGTTGGACATGCGGGCCGTCACCACGGTGTGGGACAGGTCGTCGGAGAGGCGTACCGCCTCGACGTGTCCGACCTCGACGTTGCGCGTCTTGATCAAGGTCTTGCCGGCCTCGATGCCCTCGGCGTTCTCCATGTTCAGCGTGATCAACGGGCCTCGGCTGGAAATGTTGTCCCACACCATCCAGGCGCCGATCAGCGCCGCCAGCAGGGGCACTATCCAGATCGGCGAGAGCCGCGATTGCGACACTCGTTTGGCGCGTTGCATCGAATCAGGCATCGTCGGCTTCCTTGACAGGCGAATAGGGGGATTGGCGCTTGAGCGCAGCCGGCATGTGGGGCTGCATGTTGCGCGCGTCCCAGATCAGGCGTGGGTCGAAGCTGATGGCCGCCAGCATGGTGATGATGACCACGGCGGAAAAGGCGAGTGCCGCCGGCCCCGGGGTGATCGACAGCAGCGACCCGGCGTGGACCAGCGACACCAGAATGGCGACCACGAACACGTCAATCATCGACCAGCGGCCGATCAGTTCGGTGATCCGGTAGAGCGTCTGGCGCTTGTGCTTGAACTCGGATTCACCGCTGCGCCGGACCGTGATGCAGAGCCAGGCGAGCGCGAACACCTTGCCGATCGGTACCACGACACTGGCGGTGAAGATGATCAACGCGATGGGCCAGTCGCCATGGCCGAGAAAGATCATCACGCCGCCGATGATGGTCGAAGGGGTCTCGTTGCCCAGCGACGTCGTGGTCATGATCGGGTAGAGATTGGCGGGGATATAGCACAGCGTCGCCGCGATCAGCAGCGCCCAGGTCTTCTGCAGGCTGTGGGGGCTTCGGAAACGTAGCGGCTCGCCACAGCGCTGGCAGCGCCCGCGCCCGAAATGGCCGAGGCGATTGACCAGCCCGCAGGTCGGGCAGCCGGTGAGCTTCTGTTCCGCGGCCGGCTGGCCCGGCCGACAACCCTCCGGTGCCAGCGGCTCGCCCACGAGCGAGAACCACATCCAGTCCGTATCGATGGAGCGTGTGGTCAGCAGCAGCAGCAGGGCATAGACGCAGAACGCCCAGAACGACAGGCCCAGGTCGACGGACGCCATGCCGGCGATCTTGATCAGGCTGACGAGCGCGCCGATCACGAAGACGTCCGCCATCATCCATGGCCCCAGGTGGGAAAGCGCGCGGGCGATGCGGTAACTCCGTGGCAGTGGGCGCCGCTGCAGCAGGCCGAAATGCAGCCAGATGACTGCGAGCAGGTAGACAGCGGGCAGCACCACCACGGTCAGCAGTACCAGCATGCCGACGAAAGGCTCGTGGAATCTGACGAGGCTGGCCGAGGTATCGGTGAGTTGAATGGCGTTGCTGACGCCGCGCGCCTCGAAACTGATGAACGGAAAATAGAGCGCTGCCGCCAGTGCGATCAGGGCGCTGATGGCGAATGCCAGACTGCGCTCGGCGGGGCGGAAGTGGCGGTGGCTGAGCGTATGGCCACAGCGCGGGCAGCTGGCTCGCTGGCCCGCATGCAGCGGCGGCAGCGCGACCAGCAGATCGCATTCATGGCAGGCGCGCAGACGACGATGCGTCCGCCGAGGCGTCAGAAAGGTCGCCTTGTCGATGCCGGTGTCATCCTTGCCTGATGCCAAAGCCGTACCCGATGCGAAGACTGAGTGGAAAAAGCGTCACGCTGCGTAAAGAGAGCATATTACTGGAATACATACGTCGGTGCATGTTTGCAGGATGCCCATTGAAGACGGCGGCGTCGCTGCTGAAAAGTCACGATAGTTCAGCCGCTTGGATACTATAGTAGGCTAAGGCCGCTTTGCCGAAGAACGACAGTGGCCGACATGACCGAATGAAGCCTGTCGTGGCTTTCGTGGCCTTTCGGGCACCAAGCGCACTCGTGTCGCTGCCCGGATACCTGTCCGGCAGGATGTACTCGATGAATCCATGAAAGGAGATCCTAACGTGTGGATGGCGCTGGCGGCCATTGTGGCCGGACTCGTGGTACTGGTCTGGAGTGCCGATCGGTTCGTGGATGGCGCGGCGGCGACGGCCCGTCACCTGGGGCTTCCGCCGCTACTGATCGGCATGGTGGTGATCGGTTTCGGCACTTCCGCGCCCGAGCTGATGGTCTCGGCGCTGGCGGCCGTTCAGGGTAATCCTGGCCTGGCATTGGGCAACGCCTACGGCTCGAACATCACCAATATCGCCTTGATCGTGGGACTGGTGGCGCTGATCAGCCCGTTGACGGTGCACTCCCAGGTGGTTCGACAGGAGTTGCCGGTTCTCGGCGGCGTGACGCTGATATCGCTGTGGTGCCTGCATGATGGCGTGATCTCGCGCTTCGATGCGGTGCTCCTGCTGGCGCTGCTCTTCGGCTTCCTGGGCTACAGCATCTGGCGTTCACGGCGCTCGGAGGGCGACGCGTTGCAGGCCGATGTCGAGGCGGATGCGGCAGGCGAGTCCATGTCGCTGAAAAGCGGCGTGGTCTGGACGCTGGTCGGCCTGTTGATGCTGATCGTCAGTTCGCGCTTTCTGGTATGGGGCGCGGTCACGATCGCCGAAGCGTTCGGGGTGAGCGATCTGGTCATCGGGCTGACGGTGGTCGCCATCGGCACTTCGCTGCCGGAGCTGGCTTCCTCCATCAGCGCGGTGCGCAAGAACGAGCACGACCTGGTGATCGGCAACGTGGTGGGCTCCAACCTGTTCAACACGCTGGCGGTGGTCGGCCTGGCCGGCATGATACATCCCATCGACGTCGATCCCGACGTGCTGGTCCGGGATTGGCCGGTGATGGCGGCGTTGACGCTGGTACTGCTGGTGTTCGGCATCGGCATCAAGGGGCAGGGACGTATCAATCGCCTGGAGGGCGCCGTGCTGCTGGCCAGTTTCGTGGCCTACACCGCGTGGCTGGTCTACAGCGTGATCGGCATGCGCTAGGCGTGGGCGTGCCAGGGGGCCAGCCCACTCAGTGCTGCCTGGAGAGGCGCCAGATCGTCACAGCAAGCCGGCGCGTGGGACTGGTGGTCGATGCGTATGCGCTCGCGGTCGGGGAAGGAGGCTTCGAGATGCTCGATCCAGGGGCGTTGCTCCTCCCGCCAGTTGGCGAGCCACTGGCTGTCGACCTCGGCGGGCAGGCACTTGTTGATCACCACGGCGCCGACGTGCAGGCCATGGCTCTCGAGCAGCTCGCGGGTGCGCGCGGTTTCCAGCGCCGGCAAGCGTTCCGGATTGGCGACCAGGATCACCGCCGAATGCGCGGGGCAGGTCAAGTGCTCGCGGGCAGCGGCGAGGCGCCCGCGGCGACGCATCAGCGTTTCCTGGATGGGGTCGTCGACGACCTCGCCGTCGCCGAGCCACGCCTTGTAATCGCTGCGCACCTTGCGCCGGCGTTGCATCAACCCCTCCACCCAGGCGCCCATGATCTCGGGGAGCGCCAGCAAGCGCACCGTGTGCCCGCCGGGCGCGGTGTCGAAGATCAGTCGATCGTAATTCTCGCCGGTATCCAGCAACAGGCCGACCAAGGCATCGAACAGGGCGGCTTCCTCGGTACCGGGGGCGTGCCGCGCCAAGTCGAGCTGGCGAAATACCGTCGCGCTACGCTCGCCGCTGACCAGAGGGCGCAGCGTGGCCTTGACCTGTTCCAGGTAGCGTTGCGTTTCATGGTCGGGGTCGAGTTCGACGACGTCGAGACCGGCCTGCATTCGCGTTGGCGTCGGCCCCGGTGCGCGTCCGAACAGATCGGCCAGGTTGTGCGCCGGGTCGGTGGAGACCAGCAGGGTACGCCAGCCGGCCGCCGCGCAGCTCATGGCGTAGGCGGTGGCGCAGCTGGTCTTGCCGACACCGCCCTTGCCGCCGAAGAAAAGGCTCTTGGCCATGGGGAATTCCTTGTGGGACATGCATGCTCAGCAGCAGCGAAAGCCCTCCAGGGGGGAACGCGGCATGCCCTGGCGTTTGTGCCACTCGTGGAAGCGGTCAAGCATGTGCGGGTAGAGCTCCAGGGTCATGTCGCTGGCGGGATTGGGAATCCCCATCATGTCGCAGAAGCACAGCAGCATGAAGAGGTCCTCCTCATCCTGCAGCTCCCGGGCGATTTCGCGGCGGTGCGGCAAGCTCAGAACCGCGTCGTAACCCTGGATCGCGCGGCGTAACCGTGACCGCCACAAGGCGATCACGGAACCGTCGGCGTCAGTGCGGCTCATCGGAGCTCAGCGATTGGTGTCGTACATCGGTGTCGCTCTGGCGGAAGCTGCGCGACGCCTCGAGCAGAATCCACAGCGTGAATACCATGATCAGGCTGCCGAAGGTGAATAACAGCCAGTTGCGGTCGGCATCGCCGAAACCCGACCAGGTGAAAATGACCTGTTGTCCCATGGCCCACAGCGTCATGACCAGCAGGAACAGCATGGGTGCCAGGGTGAAGATCACCGGGCGGCCCTGGCGCTTGAGCCATACCGAGACCAGCATCAGCGTAATGCCGGCCAGCAACTGGTTGCTGGTGCCGAACAACGGCCACAGCAGGTAGCCGCCCGAGCCGAAGCCGTTGGGGCCTTCCGGCAGGATGACCAGCGCGGCGCTGGTGATGACGGCGATGCTGGTCGCGACGTGCTTGCGAGCGATCACCGGCATGCCGTACTCATTGCCCAGCTCGGCGATGATGTAACGCATCAGGCGCACGGCGGTATCCAGCGTGGTGGCGGCGAAGCTCACCACGATCACCGCGATCAGGGTCGACCCCATGTGCTCGGGGATACCGAGATTGCCGGCGAGCTGCCCGGCGCCCCGCACGAACGAGCCCAGGCCGTTGGAGCCGGCCGCGGAAAAGCTCGAGTAGGTCGCGGTGAAATCGGCGCCGGAGGTGAACAGGGTGCCCACCGCAATGATCGCGATCATCGCCAGCATACCTTCGCCCAAGGCGCCGCCATAGCCGATGAAGCGCGCATCGGTTTCCTTGTCGAGCTGCTTGGAGGTGGTGCCCGAGGCGACCAGGCCATGGAAGCCGGAGATCGCCCCGCAGGCGATGGTGATGAACAGCAGCGGATACCAACTGATGTCCGCTTCGCTGTTGACGCTGGGGGCGGTCATTTCCGGCGCGCCGAAGAGCAGCCCCAGATACAGCAGCGCCAGGCCGACCACCAGCTGATGCGAATTGATGTAATCGCGCGGTTGCAGCAGCTTCCAGACGGGGAGCGTCGAGGCGATGTAGACGTACACCATCAACACCACGATCCAGACCAGAAAGGCCATCGAGGTGCCGTTGAAGCCGCCGAAGACCGGCGCGTCGGGACCACCGAACCAGCTCACGAGGTCGAACTGCAGCATGGGCACTTCGCTGGCTACCAGCACTGCCCCGTACATCACAGCCAGCGCGATCACCGATGGCAGCAGCATCGAGCCCGAATGACGATAGACGCGATAGCCGATCCACACGGCGAGCGGAATCTGGATGAAGACCGACAGCACACTGGCAGGAAAGGTGATGAACAGCTTGGCGATGACCCAGGCGAACACCGCGTTGACCATCAGCACCAGGATCAAGATGATGAACAAGAACAACAGCTTGGCACGCTGCCCGATCAGCCGGTTGGCCAGTGTGCCGATCGAGTGGCCCTTGTGGCGGTTGGAAAGCACCAACGCCCCGAAATCATGCACCCCGGCGGCGAAAACGGTGCCCAGCACGACCCACAGGATGGCCGGCAACCAGCCCCAATAGATCGCGATGGCCGGCCCCACGATGGGTGCTGCACCTGCTACCGAGGTGAAATGGTGGCCCCAGAGAATCCACTTATTGGTGGGGACGTAGTCGACGCCGTCACGATAGGTGTGCGCCGGGGTTTGGAAATCGGCATCGAGTCGGTAGATGCGTTCGGCGATGAACTTCGAATAGAAGCGATAGCCCATCACGAAACACACGGCGCCAAACAGGGCGATCCAGATAGCGTTCATGCGCGTTCCTTGATTGTTATGGCGAGCGTGGAACGGACCACGCCCACGTGCGTTGTTGTGGTACGTCTACCCTACCGAAGAAGAGTGGCGCGCTCCGTTAGACGAACGCATCAGGCGCGAAGGGTGTGGTGGTATTCGAGGCGTCCCGCCGGCGCGGTAGGCAAGCGATCAATGATGCGGCTGGCGATCGAACCGCAAGGCGCTCCTCAGCGCGATCTGGCCGATGATGGCAGCGGTAGCGAGCACCACGGCTGCCGCCTGCGCCGGGTTGTCTCCCAGCCCGGCAAGCCCGGTGCAGAGCGCGCCGATACCCATCTGCGCGAATCCGTAGAGACCGGCCGCCGAGCCCACGACCCGAGGATTGACGCCGACGGCCAGCGTCAACGCCGTCGGCCCGGTCATGCCTACGCCGAAGGTGAACAGCAGCATCGAGGCTTCGAGGGTGACGACCGAAGTCCAGCCGGCGAGCACGATGGTCAGCATCGATAGTCCGCCGGCCAGGCTCAGAAAGCTGGCCGACAGCATCAGTCGAACCAGCCCGACACGCTGGATCGTGCGGTTGGTGATGAAATTGCCCAGCGAAATGCTCAGGATCAGCAACGAAAGATAGTACGCCACGTGGCTTGCCGGCTTGCCCAGTTGTTCGACGAAGATGAACGGCGCCGAGGCGACGAAGGCGAACATGGCCGTGGTGACGCAGCCGCCGCCGATGGCATAACCTATGAAGGCCGGCGAGCGGATCAGCGTTCGATATTCATGCGCCAGATTGGGCAGATCGACCCGGCCGCTGGGCTTCGCGGTCTCCGGCATCAGCCGCCAGACGAACAGCAGGTTGCCCACGCCCATCAGGCACAGTGCCAGCAGCACGGTACGCCAACCCAGCGTGGTGGTCAGCAGGCTGCCGATGAGCGGTGCCATGGCCGGCCCGATGGCCACGACCAGATTGAGCACGGCCAGCCGTTGCACGGCGCGGTCCGGCGCAGCGGTGTCGCGGATCATGGCGCGCCCCAGCGCCAGCCCGGCACAGCCGCCGAAGGCCTGAAAGAACCTCGCCGTGATCAGCGTTTCGACGCTTTGCGCCTGCCAGGCAACGATCCCCGCCACGCTGTAGATCAGCATGCCCAGCATCAATGCCGGTCGCCGGCCCACCGCGTCGGATAGCGGTCCGTAGAAGAGTTGACCGATCGCCAGTCCCAGAATGTAGAGGCTGATGGTCAACTGCATCTGGGCGTTGTCGGCGCTCAGCGCCTGGCCGGCAATGGGCAGTGCCGGTACGAAAATATGCATGGCCAACGTGCCGGCCAGCGTGATGAGAACCAGCATCCATAGCGCCGGCACTGCGCGCGCGGGCGTGGCTTGCGTCGTGGAGGAGGACGTCGATGTGGCGGGGTCGGTCACGAAGCGCCTCGTGAAGTGGCGGTGGTTGACGAGCTATCGAATAGCGCAGTAGCCATTAGGACCTTACTCGATTCGACTTTGTATGACTATTTGACCAAAGCCTTGCGTCTGACTGGAGCGCCCACGTCGTCGAAGCGCTTTGCTTATCGTCGGAAGAGCCTGGTTCACGAACAGCACCCGACGCATGAAGGGACTCCGCGCGGAGCAGCAAGGGCGGGCGAGGAGAGAGGCGGGTAGGCCGATTCGATCCAGTCAGGCTGACAGATTGTCGCAGAGATGAATTCCACCGAGGCCATGACGTCGCACTCGGTAAGCCTCGAGGCTGGTCGCAAGCCCTCGCCACTGGCGACTTCCGGCACTATTGCCTAGGTTGTCTAGGGAGAAAAAGGGAAAGGTCGGCGCTGGCATGCGACATCAGGACACGGCGGCCGACGGGAACACTTTCCTTATGATGTAAAGCGATGTTAAGCATCGACGGCTGCAATGGTCGTTCGACGGGCAAACAGAACGAAGAAACATCTGTCGTCGGGGCATGAGGGAACCGCTGCCCTGAACGCTTGCGAGGAGTCAGCCATGGCGTTAGATCCTATCCTGCTATCACGATTGCAGTTCGCTTTCGTGGTTTCTTTTCATGCGATCTTCCCGGTCTTCACGATCGGACTCGCCTCCTATGTGGCGGTGTTGCAAGGTCTCTTCGTCGCGACGGGCAACACGGTCTGGGATCGTCTGGGCCTTTTCTGGACCAAGATCTTTGCCGTGGTCTTTGGCATGGGCGTGGTGTCCGGCATCGTGATGGCGTTCCAGTTCGGGACCAACTGGAGCAACTTCGCGCAGATGGCCGCGAACTTCATTGGTCCGATGCTGAGTTACGAGGTGGTCACGGCGTTCTTCCTCGAAGCTGGCTTCCTGGGGGTGTTGCTGTTCGGGCGGCATCGTGTCTCGCCGGCGGTACACTTCTTCGCCGCGTTGATGGTTGCCGTGGGCACCTTCATCTCGGCGTTCTGGATTCTGGCGACCAACAGCTGGATGCAGACCCCGCAAGGCTACGAGATTCGCGAGGGCATGGTGCATGTCACCTCCTGGATCGAGGCCATTTTCAACCCTTCCTTCCCGTATCGCTTCGCGCATATGGCGATGGCGGCGTTTCTGACCGGCGGTTTCGTGGTTTGCGGCGTCAGTGCCTGGTTCCTGCTGCGGCGGCGTGATGTGGAAGCGCACAAGCGAGCGCTTTCCATGACCATGTGGTTGCTGCTGATTCTGACCCCGCTACAGGCCTGGATTGGTGACGAGCACGGGCTCAACACGCTCGAGCATCAGCCGATGAAGATCGCGGCCATGGAAGGTAACTGGGAAACCGAGTCGAACGTGCCGCTGTTGCTGTTTGCGTTGCCGGATCGGGATCTGCAGGCCAACCGCGTCGAGATCGGCATTCCCAATGGCGCCAGTCTTATCCTGCGCCACGACCCAGACGGCGTCGTCCCCGGGCTCGATCAAATCGACCGCGCACAACAGCCGCCGGTGTGGATCACCTTCTATAGCTTCCGCGTGATGGTGGCATTAGGGCTCTTGATGATCGCCTTCGCCGTTGCCGGGTTGGTGCTACGCAAGGGCGGGCGCGTGTATCACAGTCGCTGGTTCTTGCGTGGACTGCAGGGCATGAGTCTGGCGCCGTTCGTAGCGGTAGTCGCGGGCTGGGTCGTGACCGAAACCGGGCGCTCGCCGTGGCTGATCTACGGCGTACTCGATTACGCCGACGCTATCACGCCCTCGCTGAGTGGCGGAATGGTGCTGTTCACGCTGCTGGGCTATATCGCCGTCTACGCCGTTATCTTCATCGCCGGTGTCTATTACCTGTGCAAGGTAATCAACCAGGGCCTTGATGAGCACGACGACACAGAGGAATTGGATAGCCACGACCGTCCGGCGAGGCCCATGTCCGCCGCCCACGTGCCCTTCGATGATGCGCGCGACGACCGCGCCCCGAACAGGAGCTAAGCCATGGAAATGTTCGATCTCTCGTTGATCTGGGCCGTCATCATCGCCTTCAGTGTGATCATGTACGTGCTCATGGATGGTTTCGACCTGGGGCTGGGGATCTTGTTTCCCTTCGCCCCGGACGAAGATGCGCGTGACGTGATGATGAATTCCGTTGCGCCGGTATGGGACGGCAACGAGACCTGGCTGGTACTCGGGGGCACCGGACTCATCGCGGCCTTCCCGCTGGTCTACACCATCTTGTTGCCGGCGCTTTATCTGGGCGTCTTCCTGATGCTGGCTGGCCTGATCTTCCGCGGGGTGGCGTTCGAATTCCGCTTCAAGTCCAAGCGCACGCGCGGCTGGTGGAATGCCGCCTTCGCCGGTGGCTCCTTCGTTGCAGCGTTCGCGCAGGGCTGCGTGGTAGGTGCCTATATTCAAGGTTTCGAAACTGCCGATCGCGTCTACACCGGCGGGGCGTTCGACTGGCTGACACCGTTCTCCATTCTGACCGGTCTCGGGCTGGTGGTCGGCTATACCCTGCTGGGCGCGACCTGGCTGGTGCTGAAGTCGGAAGGACACGTTCGCGAATGGGCGCGTGGGCTGATTCCCAAACTGCTGATCGGCGTGCTGGCCGTATTCGTCATCGTCAGCCTGTGGACCCCGTGGATCGATCCCGGCGTGTTCGATCGCTGGTTCGATCACATGCAGGTGATCTGGCTGCTGCCGTTCGCGGCGCTACTGTGTGCCGTGGGCATCTACGTGGCGACCCGCCGCCGGCGTGAAGGATTGGCCTTCCTGCTGACACTGGGCCTGTTCATCTTCACCTACCTGGGGCTGCTGGTGAGTCGCTGGCCGTATGTCATTCCACCGGATTACACGTTGTGGGATGCCGCTTCGGCACCTGAGTCGCAGTTCTTCTTGCTGATCGGCGTGCTGTTCGTGGTGCCCATCATTCTGACTTACACCGCCTGGTCGTACTGGGTATTCCGCGGCAAGGTGCGTGTGGGTGAGGGCTACCATTGAGTGCCGCGAGGCGAACCATGGGGCCGTCACGCACTAACGCTTCACGTACGGGCGCTTCACGTACGGGGGCTTCACGTACGAGCGCTTCGAGAGAGTGGTTGAAGCAGCAAGCGGCCGGTGTCCGGCCCTGGTATCGAGGCGCCGTCGGCTGCGGCCTGCTGGCGGGCCTCGCCACCTTGATCCAGATGGGCGCACTGGCCTGGGTCGTCGACGATGTCGTGTCGAACCAGGCCACGCTGGGCGATGTCACCCTCGGCGTCGCGCTGATCGTGATCGCCATCGCCGCTCGTGCCCTGGCGCAATGGGGGCAGGAGGTCTGCGGTCAGGCTTGCGGCCTGCGGGTCAAGCAGCAGGTGCGAGCGCGCCTGCTGGTGCGCCTGCAGCAGCTGGGCCCGGTGCGCCTGGCTTCCCGCCATAGCGCGGGGCTGGCCAGTCAGCTGGTGGATCAGGTCGAGTCGCTGGAAGGCTACTACTCCCGCTTCCTGCCCCAGATGGTGTTGGCGGCGCTGATTCCGCTGGTCTATCTCGTCGTGGTGTTCTGGCTCAACTGGCTGGCGGCGATCTGGCTGTTGATCGCCGCCCCCTTGATTCCGCTGTTCATGGCGCTGATCGGCATGGGCGCCCAGCGTCTCAACGAGGCGCAGTTCCAGGCGGTCACCCGGCTTTCCGGTCATTTCCTCGATCGGGTGCGGGGGATCGCCACCCTTCAGCTCTTCGGGCTCGCCGAGCGCAGCGTCGAAGAGATCAGCGAGGTTGCCCACGACTATCGTCGGCGCAGCCTCAAGACGCTGCGGGTGGCGTTTCTGTCATCGGCGGTACTCGAATTCTTCGCTGCCGTGTCGGTGGCCGTCGTGGCCATCTATATCGGTCTCGGCCTGCTCGGCTACATCCAGTACGGGCCGGCCGAGCAGCTCGATCTGTTCAGCGGGCTGTTCATCCTGCTGCTGGCGCCGGAGTTCTTCCAGCCGCTGCGCACGCTCTCCCAGCACTATCACGATCGGGCCTCCGCCCTGGGGGCCGCCGAAGGGCTGGTGGCACTGCTCGAACCGGATGCCGACGAAGAAGCCACACCTGCGGGAAGCACCCGACCCGACGAGACGGCCAGCCGTGAGCTCACCCCCGGTGCCGTCGAGCTCGTGAACGTCGAACTGCGCCATGCCGGACGCGAGCGAATTCTCGGGCCGCTGTCGCTACGTGTCGATGCCGGTGAAGTGGTGGCGCTGATCGGCCCATCCGGCAGCGGCAAATCCAGTCTGTTGCAACTGATCGCCGGCTTCATCGCGCCCAGCGCGGGTCGGGTCGAGGTGCGGCGCGATCCGGCCATCGCCTGGCTGGATCAGCGCCCGCTGATCATCCAGGGCACGCTGGCCGACAACCTGCGGCTGGTCGCGCCAGATGCCAGTGACGAGGCGTTGCGCAGCGCATTGACGCAGGCCGGGCTGGGCCAGTGGTTGGCATCGGCACCGGGCGGGCTCGAGACGCCGCTGGGCGAGCGCGGCGTCGGGCTATCCGGTGGCGAAGGGCAGCGGCTGGCGCTGGCCCGGGTGTTTCTCTCCCCGGCCAGGCTGGTATTGCTGGACGAGCCGACGGCGGCGCTGGACCCGGAGACCGAACAGCACGTGATCGCGGGGCTGACGCAACTGGCGGCGAGCGGGCGGACCCTGATCGTCGCTACCCACCATCCGGCGATCATGGCGATGGCCGGCCGGGTCTTCGCGATCGAACAGGGCCGGTTGTCACGGATCGAGCGCTCGGCCGATGCGCGGGAGACGAACTCATGAAAGCACTGCTATCTCTGCGGCCTTGGCTCGGCGTCCTGGCCGAGCTTCGCGGGCGCCTGCTGCTGGGGGCGGTGCTGATGCTGGCCACGCTGCTCAGCGCATTGGGGCTGCTGTCGCTCTCCGGCTGGTTCATTACCGCCACGGCAATCGCTGCAGTCAGCGCCTCGGGCTATCTGGACGTGTTCACGCCGGGAAGCGGGATCCGATTCTTCGCCGTCTCGCGTACCGTCAGCCGCTACCTGGAACGGCTCTATAACCACGACACCATACTGCGGCTGCTGGCCGATCTTCGCGGACGCGTGTTCGCGAGGCTGGTCACGCTGGATGCGCGCACGCTGGCACGGGCGCGCGCCTCCCAGTGGCTCAACCGGCTGACGGCGGACATCGATACCCTCGACAACCTCTACCTGCGCCTGCTGGCGCCGCCGCTGGTCGCGCTAATCAGCATCCTGGCGTTCGCGGCCTTCGCGGCGGCGTTTCTGCCTATCGCGGGAATCGTCCTGCTGGCCATTCTGTTGCCGCTGGGGCTGGTTGCCACCGCCGGCTGCGCCTGGTGGGGCTGGCGAGCCAGTCATCGCCGGGTCGATCGTCAGGAACAATTGCGTGTCCGCGCCATCGAGCAGGTCGAAGGTCTGGCGGAACTGACCAGCTACCGGGCGCTGGATGCCCACCGTGAGCTCTGGCATCGCGAAGAGCGAGCGCTGCTCGACGATCAGCGCCGACTCGGCCAGCGCACGGCCACGGGCAATCTCGCCGTCACCGTGGGAATCCAACTGGCCACGCTGGCCGTGCTGCTGCTGGGGCTCGAGGCCTTTCGTAGCGGCCAGGTGAGCGGCCCGGTCATGGTGATGCTGGCGCTGGGTACATTGGCGGTGAGCGAAGGCCTGGGCAACCTGCCGATGGCCTTCACGCAACTGGGCGCGACGGTGAGAGCGGCGGAGCGCCTCAACGCTCAGGCCGAACTGAAGACGCCATTGACCGGCGAGCGCTTGACCTCGGGCGGCGCGGCGCCGTCGCTGGACTATCGAAACGTCGAGGTCGCTCACGGGGCGCGAGTCGTGTTCAGCGGCCTGAGTCTTTCCCTCGCCCCCGGCCAGCGTATCGGCATCATCGGCGCCTCGGGGATCGGCAAGTCGACGCTGGCGCAGCTGGCCGTGCGCGCCTTCGACCCGCAGGGTGGGCATGTCGAATTCGATCACCGGGATATTGCCGGGCTCGCGCCCGACTCGCTGAGAGCCAGAATCGGCTACCTCACCCAGCGCAGCGAGCTGTTCCACGACACCCTGGCCGCCAACCTGCGCATGGGGGACCCGGACGCCAGCGACGCCGAACTGTGGGCCGTGCTGGAAAGCGTCGAACTCGAGCCCTGGGCGCGGTCGCTGCCGGACGGCCTGGAAACCTGGGTCGGCGAGCAGGGACGGCAGCTCTCCGGCGGGCAGGCGCGCCGGGTGGCATTGGCGCGGGTGATGCTGCGCAACTCGCCGCTGGTGATCCTGGATGAACCCCTGAGCGGACTGGATGCCGAGACGGCGGCCTCGATCAAGTCGGCACTGGATGCGTGGCTGGCGGGACGCTCTGCGCTGCTGCTGGGCCACGATCCCCAGGCGTTGCCAACCTGCGACGACTGCTGGCGGTTGATGGTTGGTACCACGGGTAGCGCTCTGGTTCAGCGCTAGCGCCTCGCCTGCAAGCGACTAAAGCCGAAACTCGGGGGCCGGGCCATTCTGGCCTCCCATGGCATTGATCACCTCGGTAAAGGTGATACCGATTTCTCGCGCGAGATAATCGGCGAACCGAGAGTCATGGAGCGTCCTCTCGAGCGTGTCGGCGGGGAGGAAACGCTCCATTTCCTGCTGGAATTCGGCGCCGTGAACGAGACCGGGAAGTCTTTCGACCAGCGTACGGGCTCTGGCAATATAGGCTTCGACTCGATAATCCGACAGCTTTCGCTGTACCAGCCCGATGTCCAGGCGTGCGCCCTGCTGTTTTAACCACTGGATATCCCAGATGTCCCTATTGCGGACGTAGCGTTGTGTATTGACGAGAGAAATGAGCTTGTCGGCCATGATTTCGTCGAGGCTCTCGGCAAGAATCAGAAGGTCGTTGTAACCGTCCGGCAAAAACGGGTAATGAAGCTGCAATCCTTGCGCCTGGCGCGTGTAAGCGGGAACGTTGGCAATCTCCAGTTTGATCTTCTGGGTGGCGATATCCGGGCGGGCAGGGGCGGTGGTAACGGACACCTGCCACTTGTCGACTCTCACTTCCGCGTATCTCGGATCGTCGCGAAGCGCCTTGGGTGGTTTCACCGAGACCGCCAGTTGGTAACGCCTGCCGATATAATCTTCCAAGCAGGTTTTTATCTCGCTGGCCTCCTTGCCGCTGAAATCCGGACCGCCAGCGAAATCGAGATCCTCGCTGAACCGTGGCGCCCCGTAGCAGAGTCGCAACGAGGTGCCGCCTTGGAACGTCAGCCCATCGAGGAGTCGCTCCCGGTCGAGCGCGAAGAGGATGTCGAAGTGCAGTAACTCTTTCTCGATCACCGGCCTCATGGCTCGACGGTTGGTGTCCTCCATCGCGAGGTCGACGAGGGCGGCGAAGTCCGCCGGTTCAATTCGCTTCATGAAGGGCCTCGATATCTACCAGATGAGTATTGCGGCCCACGCGCTTGAGATCGGCCCAGGCAGCTTCGGGGGTGGCGATCTTCAAAGGGCGACCGATATCGCGCATCCTGAGTAGCAGTTCGTGCACGGCGCGTTTGGTGTGGGTGAATTCGATCGTCCCATACGGTGTCCGGTAGGTGCCTTTACGGCCCGTCGTCATGATCGTGAGACGCTCGACCGGGATCTGGGAAATCACCCCATAAGCGGACAGCGCCGACTCCAGGCTGACATAGCTATACTCGCCACGTCGCATCGCCTTGGCGATCTCTTCGAGCCGATCAGCTTTCGTACGTCGTGAAGACGCGTAAATGTAGATCCCTTTTTGAACGCCCTCGAGCACGTTGAGTCGACGCAGCCGCCGGATGCCTTCCTGTAATGTCTTGGGGCTGTCTTCGGGAAAGATTTTTGCCAGATCGGTCAGGGTATAGACGCTCCTGCCTTTCCTGTCCCACTGATCCAATCGATCGCGTGCGGTGCCTGATTTCATAAGTGTACACATAAGTGTGTTTTATATAGTCTAAGCGTCTACTTACTGAGCTTCAAGCTTGCCGAATCTTATAAAATGTAGACATTTTGCCAATAGTGTCGACATTGTTGGTGGCGTTACTCTCACTATCTGATCGTCCGCGCCGTCGAAGCCGGGCGATTCCATCGATATCAGGAGCGCCAGCCATGTCCGGTTTCCAGTGGGGCGACCCTTTTCTGTTCGACCAGCAGCTCGGCGACGAGGAGCGCCAGATTCAGCAACTGGCACGCGACTACTGCCAGGAGCGCCTGCAGCCGCGCGTGCTGGAGGCCTTCGAACGCGACCATTTCGACCGCGAGATCCTGCGCGAGATGGGCGGGCTCGGACTGCTGGGAGCCACGGTGGCCGAAGCCTATGGCGGGGCGGGCGCCAACCACGTGGCCTACGGTCTGGTCGCGCGGGAGGTCGAGCGGGTCGACTCCGGCTACCGCTCCGCCATGAGCGTGCAGTCGTCGCTGGTGATGCACCCGATCGAGGCCTATGGCACCGAGGCGCAGAAGCAGCGCTACCTGCCCGAACTGGCGAGCGGCGAGATGGTGGGCTGTTTCGGGCTGACCGAGCCCAACGCGGGTTCCGACCCCGGCGGCATGCAGACGCGGGCCAGGAAGGTCGATGGCGGTTATCGTCTCAGCGGCCAGAAGATGTGGATCACCAACAGCCCCATCGCCGATGTCGCCGTGGTGTGGGCGAAATCCGATGCCCATGAAGGCAAGATCAAGGGGTTTCTGGTCGACCGCGGCGCCGAGGGCTTCTCCACGCCCACCATCCAGGCCAAGGCCTCGCTGCGCGCCTCGGTCACCGGCGAGGTCGTGCTGGACGACGTGTTCGTGTCGGAGGAGGCGCTGCTGCCCGGCGCCTCCGGCCTGGGCGGGCCGTTCGGATGTCTCAACAAGGCCCGCTACGGGATCGGCTGGGGCACCATGGGTGCAGCGGAGTTCTGCTGGCACGCCGCGCGCCAGTACACCCTGGATCGGGAGCAGTTCGGCCGGCCGCTCGCCGCCACCCAACTGGTTCAGGTCAAGCTGGCCGACATGCAGACGGAGATCGCGCTGGGCCTCCAGGCGTGTCTGCGCGTCGGGCGCCTGCTGGACGCGGGCCAGGCGACCCCGGAAATGATCTCGCTGATCAAGCGCAATCATTGCGGCAAGGCGCTCGACATTGCCCGGATGTCGCGAGACATGCACGGCGGCAACGGCATCTCATTGGAGTTCGGCGTGATCCGACACATGATCAATCTGGAGACGGTCAACACCTACGAGGGGACCCACGACGTCCATGCCCTGATCCTGGGGCGTGCCCAGACCGGTATCCAGGCGTTCGGGTGACGGCGATGAGTGAGATCTCCCGGCCGCTGGCCGGCCTCAAGGTGCTGGACCTCTCGAGGGTGCTTGCCGGCCCCTGGTGTACGCAGCAACTGGCGGATCTCGGCGCCGAGGTGATCAAGGTCGAGAGGCCGGGGCGGGGCGACGATACCCGCGCCTGGGGCCCGCCTTGGCTCGACGGCGTCGGCACGGGGTTGGAAACACGAGACTCGACGGAGTCGGGTACCGGCACGGGGCCGGGTGCCGAGACAGGAAACTCGACGGAGTCGGGTACCGGCACGGGTTCGGGTGCCGGGATGAAACAGTCCGCCTACTTCCTGAGCGCCAACCGCGGCAAGCGCTCGGTCGCCATCGACCTGTCCACCGCGAAGGGGCAGGAGCTGGTTCGGCGCCTGGCAATGAAGGCCGATGTCGTGATCGAGAACTTCAAGGTCGGCGGGCTGGCTGCCTACGGGCTCGACTACGCCAGCCTCCAGCCACTCAAGCCGGACCTGATCTACTGTTCGATCACCGGGTTCGGCCAGGACGGGCCCTATGCCGGCCGCGCCGGCTACGACTTCCTGATCCAGGGCGTGGGCGGGCTGATGAGCCTGACCGGAGCGCCCGACGCGCAAGGCGGCGAGCCGACGAAGGTAGGCGTCGCGATCACCGATATCTTCACCGGGCTCTACGCCGCCAACGCGATCCTGGCGGCGCTGCGTCGCCGGGATGCGACCGGCGAGGGCGGCTACATCGACATGGCGCTGCTGGATGTCCAGGTCGGCGTACTCGCCAATCAGGCACTCAACTACCTTACCAGCGGCCAGACGCCGCAGCGCATGGGCAATGCGCATCCCAACATCGTGCCGTATCAGGCGTTCGCCGCCGCCGATGGTCATCTCATCGTGACCGTGGGCAACGACAGCCAGTTTCGCCATCTGTGCGAGGCGCTGGGCGAACCGGCGTGGGCGTGGGACCCGCGTTTCGCCACCAATGCCCAGCGGGTCGCCCATCGCGAGGCGTTGGTCGCGCTGTTGGAGAAGCGGTTGATCGCCCGGCCCCGCGACCAGTGGCTGGCGCTGCTGGAGGCCCACGGCGTGCCCTGCGGGCCCATCAATACGCTCGATCAGGTCTTCGGCGACCCCCAGGTGCGGCATCGCGGCATGTGCCAGGAGAGCGTCATGGAGGATGGGCGCCGTGCCAGGCTGGTGGGTAACCCGATCACGCTGGATGGCTGTCGGATGACATCGTCGCAGTCGCCGCCGCGGCTGGGCGAGCATACGGCATGCGTCCTGAGCGAGTGGTTGGCGCTGGATGCCGAGGCGCTGGCGGATCTGCGTCGCGCTGGGGCGATTGTCTGATCGATGCCCCGGTTGTCGTTCCCTCTAAGGCTTGTTCACACCACACGCCTCGAGCCGCTCGCGGATGATCGGCACCGGCGTCATCAGGTGTTCACGCATCATGCGGCTGGCGGCGGTGGCATCGCGTGACAGGATCGTGTCCACCAGGGCCTGATGCTCGCAATGCTTGTCGGCCAGAGCCTGCGCCGAGAAGACGGTCCGACGCAGCCAGAGATGGCGGTAGCGCTGCGCCTGATCGAACAGGGCCGCCCGCGACTGCAGCAGCGGCAGGCAGTCGCAGCCGGCGACCATGGCGTTGTGAAGCGCCTGGTGTCGCTTGTCCCAGCGTTCGAGCATCTCCTCGCCGTCGTTGACCCGGTCGACCTTGGCCAGGGTATGCGCCCGGGCCAGGATCGAGGCCTCCCAGTCATCGTCGCCGCGCTCGATGGCCAAGCGTATCAGCAGGCCCTCGAGCTCGGCGCGAGCGTCGTAGATCGCGGCCAGTTCGGCCATCGACATCGGCGCCACGCGATAGCCACGCTGGCTGATCCCGGTGACCAGGCGTTCGCCGATCAGCCGGGTCAAGGCCTCCCGCAAGGGGCCGACGCCGGTGGCGTAGCTCGCCTTCAGCCGGCTCATCAGCAGCTTTTCCTGCGGTGCATAGACGCCGCGGATGATATCCGCCTTCAGGCGTCGGTAGACGTCGAGCGCGGTGGGGGATCGTTCGGAAGTTGCGGTCATCGCTAGGCCCTGTCGGCGTCGATACATGTCGGTTTCCCAATTCTGTCGATGTCGAAGGAAAATATCGACACCTATCCCGAGCCGATCGACATCCGACGAGAGGCGCATTGTGACTGTTGGCCATGCCGACCAGAATGAGCGTGTAACCTTCGACGCTGCCGTGCGTTCTTCCGGTGTCGTCATGCACCGGGTCCTTCGTGCATCGGCATCCGTCATGAAGCGAGGTTCGCCATGCCGTTCACCACGCCGCACCAGATCGAGCAGCACATCGCCAGGACCATGGCGTTCTACCACCCGCGCTGCATCGATTCCCAGGCGGGTTTCTACCACTATCTCACCGACGACGGACATCTCTACAACCGCCACCACCGACATCTCGTCTCCAGCGCCGGCTACGTGATCATCTATGCCCGCTCCGCGATGCACACCGGCGCGCCCGAGGCCCTCAAGTGGGCGCGCCACGGGCTGAAGTTCATCGAGGAGAGGCACTACCAGACCCGTACCCAGGGGTTCGCCTGGACGCTGGACCACGGTAAGGCGGAAGACACCAACCATCACTGCTACGGGCTGGCCTGGGTCATGCAGGCCTACGCGACGGCGCTGAGGGCCGGGGCTGCCGAGGCGCGAGCCGGACTCGACCGGGTGCGTGCCTTGATGGACCGACGGTTCCTCGAATCCCATTCGCAGCTCTACGCCGCCGAAGCGGACGCGAACTGGCACCTGACCGGCTATCGTGGCCAGAGCGTCAATCAGCGGAGCTGCGAAGCGCTGATCGCGGCGTTCGACGCCACCGGCGAGGTCGCCTTTCTCGACCGTGCGCTGGGTATCGCCCGGACGCTATGGCACCGGCTCGCCCCCATGGGCGATGGCTGGCTATGGGAGAACTACGATCGCGACTGGCATGTCGATTTCGACTATCGCCGCGACCGCCCCGACGATCTCTTCCGGCCCTGGGGTTTCCAGATCGGTCATCAGACCGGGTGGGTCAGGCTGCTGCTGCGACTCCATCACCATCGTCCGGCCGAGGCCTGGCTGCTCCCGACGGCGCGCCGGCTGTTCACCGAGGCAGTGGAGAAGGGATGGGACGACAAGTATGGCGGCTTGATCTGCGGGGTGGATTTCAACCGCCTGCCCCTCAATCGGGACAAGGTCTACTGGGTTCAGGCCGAGAGCCTGGCCGCCGCCGCGATGCTCGGTGACCTGACCGGGGAGGCGCGCTACTGGCGCTGGTACGACAAGATCGCCAACTACTGCTGGCAGCACATGATCGATCACGAGCACGGTGGCTGGTATCGCATCCTGACCCCGGACAACCGACGCTACTCGCGGGAGAAGAGCCCGGCGCCCAAGACCGACTGCCACAATCTTTCCGCCTGCTACGACATCCTGCCGATCATGCAGCGACAGCACGGCGAGCGCGGAGCGGTGTCATCGCTATGACTTCCTGCCCGACGACGGCGTCTCGGCCGGCGTCGGCTCGGGCCCCTCGGCCGGGCTTTCGGTCGATGTCTCCTTCGCCGCCAGCAGTGCCGCACGCTCGTCGTCGAGGCGATGGCGAATATCGGTCCAGGCCGCGAAGGTGCTGAGATAGGCCTCGCCGGTCAGGTGGTCGAGGAAGTCGCTCTTGCCGAGCATGTCCATCACCGGCCCTTTCACCTCGGCCACGTGCAGGGTGACCTTCGAATCCTTCAGGCGGGCGTTGATCGCCTCCAGGCTCTCCAGGGCCGAGGCGTCGATCAGGTTGACCGCCGAACAGATCAGCACCAGATGCCTCATGTTCTCGCGGTCGGCGAGCAGCCCGTAGACGGTGTCCTCCAGATAGCGCGCGTTGGCGAAGTAGAGGCTCTCGTCCACGCGCAGCAGGGCGATCTCGTCATCGACTTCCGCTTCGTAACGCTGGATGTTGCGAAAGTGCTCGGTGCCCGGAAGGCGCCCGACTTCCGCGGTGTGGGGCCGGCTGGTGCGGTAGAGATAGAGCGCCAGCGAGACGCCGACGCCGGCCATGACGCCGGCTTCCACCCCCTCGACGAACGTCAGCAGGATGGTGATCAGCATCGCGGAGAAGTCGCTTCGGGAGTAGTGCCAGGTCCGCTTGAGGCCGGGGAGGTCGACCAGCGTCATCGCCGAGACGATGATGCTGGCGGCCAGTGTGGCGATCGGCAGATAGGCGATCAGCGAGGTCAAGAACAGGATCACCAGCCCGACGCCGAAAGCGGCGAATGCCCCGGCGGCCGGCGTGCGGGCGCCGGCGTCGAAATTGATCACCGTGCGCGACAGGCTGCCGGTCACCGGCATGCCGGACGTGAAGGCCGCCGCCAGGTTGGCGGTGCCGAGGCCGACCAGCTCCTGGTCGGGGGAGATACGCTCGCGTCGCCGCGCGGCCAGCATCTGCGCCAGCGACACCGACTCGATGAATCCGACCACACTGATCAGGAACGCCGGCAGCAGCAAATCGCGCAGCAGGCCCGGCTCGAACGACGGCAGGCTCAATGGCGGCAGATGTGCGGGAATGTCGCCGACCACGTTCACGCCATGAGCGGGGAGCTGCAACGCCCAGGAGACCAGCGTGGTGAAGGCGACGGCCATGACCGGGCCCAGCCGCACGATGAAGGTCGCCTTTCCGGCGCTCAGCCCCATCTTCTGCAGCACCGGCCCTGCCCGCCGCATTACCAGCAGAAAGACCAGCGCGGCGGCGCCCAGTATCAGTGTCGGCCAGTGAACGCCGTCGAGATGGGTCAGCAAATGCGCCAGTTGGTCGATCAGCGTGAATCCCGAGCCGCCGATACCGATCAGGCTGGCGAACTGGCTGGCGGCGATCAGCACGCCGGAGGCGGTGAGCAGACCGGAAACCACCGGATGGCTGAGGAAATTGGCGAAGAATCCCAGCCGCAGCAGGCCCATGACGGCCAGAATCAGGCCCGAGAGCATGGCGAGCGTCGTCGCGGCCTGGCTGTAGGCTGGGGTGCCGCTGACGAACAGGGGCGAGAGGGCGGCGGCAGTCATCAGCGAGACGATCGCCATCGGGCCCACCGCCAGCGTGCGGCTGGTGCCGAAGATCGAATAGAGAATCAGCGGCAGCATGCTGGCGTAGAGGCCGGTGATCGCCGGCAGCCCGGCGAGGATGGCGTAGGCCAGGGCCTGGGGGATCACCATCAGGGTGACGATGATGGAGGCCACCAGATCCTCGTTGAGCAGGTGGCGGTTGTAGTAGGGCGCCCAACTGATGATCGGGAAATAGCGTGCCAGACGGGCACGGAAGTGGATCTGTTCTCGCGTGTCGGTTCCCGTCAATCGGCGCCAAAGGCTCATCGTCTCGTCAGGCTCCCGGTAATAAGCTTATCGTCAAAAAGGATAATCAGGGCGGTAAATGGTGCGCGTACTCCGGGTCGTGTGCAAGTCGACGAGCGACCCTCCGCGCGCCGTGCGCGATGACTTGGCGCTCGTGATGACCAGGTTGGCGGCTCGTCGTCAGGCGTTCGGCGCCGGCATCTCCCGCGCCAGGAAATCCAGCGCTGCGGACTCGGCACTGCCGCGAAACAGGAAGGTCGTGATGTGGCCGCGGCCATTCATCCAGAGCAGTTCCACGTGGTTGCCTTTCGCCTCCAGCGCCTGCATGAAGGTTTCGGCCTGCTCGGGGGGCACGAGATCGTCCCAACTGCCGTGAAACAGAAAGAAGGGCGGTGCGTCGCGGTGGGCGTGGAAGACCGGCGAGGCCTCGGCGTAGGCTGTCGGAAGCTCCGCCTCGGTCCCATCCATCAACTGGATCAGCAGGCGACCGCTGTCCCACAGCCGCAGGTCCGCCGGCGTGCCGCCGGAAACCACCGCCGCGAAGCCGGTATCGCTTTCGCCATAGGGGGCGTCCAGCTCGCTATCCGTGCCTGCCACCAGCGCCAGCAGGCTGACCAGATGCGCGCCGGAGGAATAACCGAAGCCGGCGATGCGCTGCGGATCGATACGCCATTCATCGGCATGGTTGTCGATCCAGTGTCGGGCGACCTGCAGATCGTGCAACTGGGCCGGGAAACGATACGCCGGCGCGAACCGATAGCTCACGTTGACCACCACATAACCCCGGCGCACGAACCGCTTGGCGATCGGTGTCATGTCGTCCCGAGAACGACCCTCCCAGCCGCCGCCGTGGACCATCATCACGGCGGGGCGTCGCGCTTCGCCGCTGGTTTGCGGCAGGTAGATATCCGCCTGCAGCGGTTGTGGCCAGTCCGGTGGCGTGTAGGTCCGGTTCTCCACCACGCGGTAGTCGAGATCGCGGGGCTGCTGCAATGTGGAGGGGAGATCTCCATCGGGAGCGTTGACGTAAGTGGTGCAGCCGGAGAGGAGAACGCAGGCAAGCAGCGCTGGCAGTAGGCGCCCCAGCGGTTTCATGACGCGGATTGGCATTCACGCACATCCCTGATCGTGTCTGGTGACTTCAGCGTACGAGGTCACTGCCCATTGCGCGAATCTGGCCGACGGATGCGCAAGGATGAGTCAGGCGGAAGCGTCGACCAGCCGCCCCTGGTTTTCCGCGAACGCCTCGGCGAGTCGTAGCATCTCCTCCGCCGGTATCTGGCGGATGATGTCTCCCGTGGTCCGATCGATGACCTGGGTAATGACTCGGCTATCGAATTCGCTCAATTCGAAATGCAGCCCGTATTGCGACATGAGGCCGTTGAGCGAATGAAGCCGATCGCTCAGATAGCCGATTCCCGGCGCCGATCCATCGAGTGCGGACATGGAAGGCGCGATCGCGACCGGCGGGGCCAGACCCGCCTGGCTCAGCAACGTTTCCAGTCTTTGCCGGGGAGACCCGTCGACACCCAGGTTGAGAGAGAGCGAAGCCAGATCGATGGGGGTAGGCATGACCATCTTCCTCGAAGAGTCGACACGGAAAGTAGACGTCCAGGTTTCGTCATCGCTATCTGGACTCGGAGACCGGACAGGGTGAAGCAGGGGAGGGAGGCACGGGACGAGCAGGAGCCGCCCGGCTGCCGCCGATATCGAAAGTTCCCTGGAGCCATGCACCCTCGTGGCAGTGCAGGCTTGCCGTGGAAAGCCGGCCGTCCAGACGGGCGCCCATTTCGATGACCACACGATCCAATACTTCCAGCCGACCCGAAGAGGTTCCCGCCAGATAGAGTTCGCGAGCCGCGAGTCGCGGTGCCACCCGGGCACCTGTGCCGACCACGACCCGTTGACCGTCGGCTGAGATGTTTCCCTCTACCTGACCTTCGATCCGAAGCGTCTCGCGCGTCTCGAGACGACCCTGCACGTTGACCGTTCGGCCGATCAGACTGCCGTCAACGACACCCGATATCTCCCCAGGTGGCGCTTTGCCTGCGCATGGGGTGGGAGCGGCATTCCCGAATGACGGCTCGCCGCCCGGAGTGGCGGTGTCAACCGGCGTCGCCGCGAGCGGCCGTTGTCGACTAGTCGCCCGGCGATATCCATCCAGCAGCAGCAGAGCACAGCAGACGAGTCCGCCGAGCAGAAGCCATTCTGCCGAGTCCATAGATTTCATTCCCAAAGCGGTTCCAGCCCTCGTGTCGAACGGAACGTTCGGCGATGGTGGGGGCGATAGATATCGATAGCTATCGGCGCTGAAAAGAAGAACTGAAGGCGCGCATGATCGGGGAGGTTCCGAAGCAAGGTAAAGATGCCTCGCCACGTGCCGATCTATCATCACAGCGGTGGCCTTCTTTCAGACCCGGCTCGCCATCTCCCGACAGCGACAGAGACCTGCGACATGTTTCAGAAATCCAGCCAGAACTCTCGGCAGCCGGTAGCTTCGCCCCGCGGCGGCGACAGCCCGGCGTCATCCGGCGGCAACCCCGTTCCCACCCACGGCCTTTCTCGAATCGGGGGCAAGACGACCCTACAAGGCGATATCAGTGGCGAAGAGGACCTGCTCATCGAGGGGCGGATCCTGGGCGACGTCCTGTTTCGAAAGCATGGCGTCACCGTCGGTGCCGAGGGCGTCGTGGAAGGCCGGATGGTGGCCAGGGAGCTGACGGTGAGAGGTCGGGTGGACGGCACCCTGATCGCCGCCGAGAAGATCACCCTGAAAGCGGGGGCTGTCGTCAACGGCCAACTCCACTCTCCCGGGCTGGTACTGGAAGATGGCGCGGCATTTCACGGCAACATCGACATGGAGCCGGAACAGAACGAGCTCAGGGACGCCTTCGAGACCGGGACGGCGAGCGTCGACTCCACGGCTTCGGAGTCGGCTCGCCTCGGCGCGGAGCCGTCACTGGTCGCAGAGGCCGATGCCTCCACGGAAGACAACATCCCGTTTCCAATCGCGCAGCCCTGACTGACATCCTGTTCGTCCTGAAATTTGGAATACCTTGGGAGATGCTTTCTCAGCCGATAAGCTTTGGTTCGGGAATAATCTGCTGGAGCAATTGTAGCGTGCGGATCAGCTTGAGTGGGAGGGAGCCTGTATGGATAGCGCATCCTTATCGGCAAAGGAGGTCTTGGTGATCACCAGTCGGCATGCTTTTTAATCCAAGTATGGGTGCGTTCGACTACCCAGCGCTTCGGCAGCGCTATGAAACTTGGCACCCGGCCGAAGTGTAAAGAGATCGTCCTGGTCCCGGAGACACCAGCGGCCGACGTTGGCATTGGTGGAGTGGCTCACGACTTCAACCACCAGGCCATGCTGTTGGTGGATAATCTGGACGCGGCGCCCGACATAACTGCCATCTACGAACATCATGGATAGTTCGGTGTCCTTGTCGAGGCCGTTGTCCATGACCGGGTGAACCCCGCGTCGTTTGAGCATTCAGAACGGTGAGAATGGATATAGGGTCATGTCCCTCACATATCCGCCATTGCACGCGTAACCGATTATGCACTTATTCGAAACTGTCCTATTGGCTCCAGCGACGAAATGCCCGGTAAACATTCTGCCAAGGCGGAAAACCCTAGGCAGAATGCACCGAGGCAGGCGCTGCGCACCACATAACACCACGCATAAGGCCCCGTCAGCTCGCTCAGTGTAGCTAGCGGGTTTTTCGCCACTAACTGACAAAGCAGACCTTTCTCCGCTTCGCCGAATTTCCTGGGCGACCGCCTTTCGACACCCGGCCTCTCCTTAAGTCGTGAGCCCTCACGTCCTCAAGTATCTATTGTTATCGTAGACACCCTCTTAGTCACTGATGTGGATAAGTGTCGGTGTATACCATGGAGCTTCTGCCATAATCGACCGTAAATAAAATTCTCTTACACGCGTGAGAAATTGAAGATTGCGGTTGGCTTGGCATAACACTCTAATATATATCCTTGCATTGATAAGAAATTATATATCTGGCTGGATGACGCGTTTTTAGGGTCGAAGTCATGTATTTCGATCGCGATGAGTGTAGGTTTGAATCTTGTCCAGTCGTTGGAAAGTAAAACCCCCATTTCGGCATCTTCCACATCAATATTCAAGAAGTCGACCTGTGGAGCATCAAGTGTTTCAAAAATATCTGCGAGTTTTCTCGATGCCACCTTGTTCTCGATATAAGACTCTCCTCTAGCTATCCATTTGTCCCTATGCCTTTTAGATAAAGTGCTAACAGTACCTCTGTTCGATTCATAGAAAGTTACTTCACCAACTTGATTGGAGATGACACAACACAGGTTTATATCATCTCTGCGCATAGCATTAAACAAGTCGACGGATTTCTGAGACGCGTCTACGTTAACTCCTTTCCAGCCAGCTTCTTTAAGCAAGGCGGTGTTCGAATATTTGATAGGGTGAAATGCACCGATATCTACATAAACACCCTTGCGTTCTTCCGGCTTCAAAATTCTAGCGATAATGAGGTCTTCCCCATACTGAGAATAACTCTTTCGCTTGCAATTTTCTAGAAATTCTTTCGGTAGCTTTCTCTGAATTCCATTATGAAGTGCGTCTAGCAAGTAAGCGGACTCGGATTGTTTGCTGAGCTTCTTTTTAGCATGGTCCTCTCCGCGGAAATATTCGTGCTGTAATATAGAATCTGGCGTATAAAGCTGTTGATCTTCTCGATAACCGCTTTCGAAGAGGCGCACGGAGATATCGAACCCTCCATGTCCGAAGAGGATGTAATCTCCCCAACCACCGACTTTCGAAAAAGCTCTTCGTGAGAAGGAAACATTACCTTCTAGGATGGGAGGAGCCTTCTTGATGAATTTTCCGAGGTTGTAGTGAATAGGATCGTTACCGGTTTGGCTGCGATAGACTCCTCTCAGACAAGCCAGGTCATGATTTTTGTGTATTTGAATATGCGGCGATAAAAAGTCTGGCTGCGGCGCTCCGTCGTCGTCGACAAAAAGAATCAAAGGAGCGGTGCTGAAGATGAAGCCGAGGTTTCTAGCCAGATAAGCGCCGGAATTTTTTTTAGTGCTAACGTAGATGTTGATGTAATCGCGCAACTCACGAAACTCATCGCTAGGGGCGCCGTTATTGACAAATACAATTTCGACGCTGTCTCCGCCTTGCTCTCTAAGCGCCTGGATATTTGGTAGTATTTCATTTTTATAAACATTTGCGACGACAATAATGGATAGTTGAAAAGCATGTTGGTTGGTTCTCAGTCTTTCGTAATCACCAAGCCAGTATTCATATAGTGAATATTTATGATCCCACCCTAGGTTTTTTAGTCTCACATGTAGTTCGTCATCTTGGACAGCTGTGGGGGTCGACAATAGAGCGTGAGCCATAAGAAAGAATGCTGTATTATTGTCGGGGTTTTCCGACAATTTTTTTTCACACTGAGCTGTAATTCGAGCTAGTTCACTTGCATCGACGTTCTCGAATTCACGGGTTATATTGACAATTTTTTTGGCGTCTTTTAGAGAGTTTGTTCTATTGCCGAGTGTCGTGCGACAGAAAACTTCAGAGGAGGACTCATGCTGAAAACGGCTTTTAAATTTATGCAACAATAGATCATTCCGCGTCATCTGAAGGACACCCACAGTCGCATCGCTGATACCGTAAAGTACATCTAGCAGGTACGCCAATGCAGCCCCCCTGCGTTTTGGCATCGCCGCAATCCGGTCATCGTTTGGTAGAAAAACGGCTGTGGCACGATACAATTTGCTGCGTTGTCCTTCGCCTTTCATATCATGCATGTACGCTTGGTACTCAAAGGCTGTTAAAGTATAGAATTGGAAGCCATGATTATATGTCAAGCGAATGAGGCTACCGAGGTCTGCCTGGTTTTCGTGAGTGGGATTGAAACGGACCTGGATCTGAAGCAATAGCGTTTTTTCCAGAGCCTTAGCGCCATGTTCAAGGATTGTCAGGTTGTCATGACGATCGTCAAGGGCCAATACGTCCAGGCTTTCCAAGCCTTCGATGCTGTCCAGGGCGATACTGGGGATTTCTAACGTTTGCAGTGAATCGGCAATGCCGGAGGCTAACGGCTTCAGGCTGGTGATGTCGTTTTCGCCCTCAACCCCTCTGAGCGTTGCGGGCTGACCACTACCTAGCGTGACGTGCGGGAAGTGCTGAATTTCGCCGTACTGAGCCAACTCCCCTGCATGGCCGAGTGCATCTATTGGATCGAATACCAGGACTGCGATGTTACCCGAGCCGAGCAACTCCTTGGCGTCGCTGCGCGTTGCAATACCTGCGCCGTTATCGAGAATCGTGACGGGGCTTTCCAGATTCCAATCAAAGCCGTGCTGCAGCTCTATGGGAAGTTTTACAGGTTTGGTCTCATCTTCGAACCAGGCTTGGCCCCCTTTGTTGAAAGTCAGGGCCGCCGGTGCCTTGTCCTCACAGTGGCGTTGCCAGATTGCTCGTATGGCTTTGTGCAGATTCCGGGCAAAGCGAGGGGCGTCGCAGATAGGCGACTGCTCGAGATAGGTGCGGAGCGCAGCTCGAATCACCGCCAGACTCGGTAGGTCCGAAGCGAGGTCGAGAACACGCTTGCGGTAG
The DNA here is from genome assembly GCA_002695065.1 of Salinicola sp. Lineage (GTDB taxonomy): Bacteria > Pseudomonadota > Gammaproteobacteria > Pseudomonadales > Halomonadaceae > Salinicola. The sequence goes on from NZNW01000128.1 coordinate 69,603, forward strand.
TCGTCCCAGTTGTCCGTCACCAATTCCGGCATGCCGGCGTTGCACAGATGGGTCGCGCTATGGCGGCCGGCGAAAGTGGGGCCGGTGTGGGTGACCACGGGAACGCCCATCAGCAGGGCTTCGCATGTCGTCAGGCCACCGGAGTACGGCCAGGTGTCCAGCGCGATATCGACACGGTTGTAGCTCTCCAGCAGCTCCTTGTGTTGCGACGGGCCCTCCAGCAGGACTCTCGACCGCTCGACGCCGTGTTTTTCCAGCGTCGTGAGCACGCGCTCGCACACCTCGTCGCTGCTGTACTGACCGCCTTTCAGGAATAGGCGGCTACCCGGCAGCTGTTGCAGGAGAATTGCCCACTCGGCCAGCAAGGTGTCATTGACCTTGGCGGGATTGTTGAAGCAGCCGAAGGTGATGTAGCCATTGCTCAGCGAGGGTAGCGCGGTGATGGCTGGCTTGTAGCTCGGTGGCTGATAGCAGATATAGTCGTCCGGCAGGCGGATGAGCTTTTCGGTATAGAGGTGATCGACGCCCGCCGGGGTTTCATGACTGTCGCTCAGGAAGTAGTCAAACGCATCAATGCCCATGCTACTGATCTGCATGCCGACCCATTTGACAATGATGGGGGCCGGCTTCATGGCAATAGCTGGAAGCCGGCTGTGGTCGCCATGACCCGCTAGTTCTAATAGAATGTCGATCTCGTCATCAACAATTTTTTCCGCCAGTTGCTGATGATTCAAATGGTAAACGGGCTTCCAATGGCAAACTCGCCCGATGCGTTCGGCAATAGGATCACTTGCTTCACTATCAGTATACGCATGTAATTCAATATCGTTCGGCAACTGTTCGAGAGCCGTGGTAATCATCCACCCAACCGGGTGTGCACGCAGGTTGCCGGATACCAAGCCCACGCGCAGCGGGCGATCGATAGATTTAGCGATTTCTGAGTGATCAAAGATACGGTTGGGTTTAAAGCGAGTTGACCACTCTTGCGATTTCTCAAGGATGTTTGGTGCAGAAGAGTTAGGATTGTAATGCTGCGTCAATACCTCATTGGAAAAAGCGACGGCAAAATCACGCCGGAGTCGTTGCGCCTCACGATAATGCCATTCCGCTTTTTCGAAATTCGCCATGTCCTTATAGTAGTTTCCTAAGCTGTTATGGACAGTGGGATCGTTGGGTTTCATTGCGTAAAGCGAATTTAATGCATCCAGGCCTTCCTGAAAACGGAAACGCAGCGAAAGCATAGCACTCCGTATCGATAAAGTTTCCGATGCCTCATGGCCGAGCTTTTCAGCGCTTGAAAGGAATTTTTCTGCTTCGGCGTAAATACCCATCTGATAAAGCATGCTGGCCATATTAAAATGGCCCTGAGCATTATCCGGATCTAGATCGATACCTTGTTGTTGTAGTCCCCGGGCTTTCTCCTGCTCACCTGCCATGAAGCTGGCTCGGGCTAAAGATGTAAAGATCAGCGGATCTTCGGGATCCAGCGAGAGGGCCGTCTCAAGCGCAGCACTGGCTTCTGCGGACGCTCCCGATTGGAGAAGGCAATTACCCAGCGCTTTCCAGGCGAAGGCGTCTCCGGGATAATTTTCGACCAGCTTTTCGGCTTCTTCAGTAGCAAGTTTGTGCTTGCCTTGCCGATAGAGGTCCATGAACTGTTTCTGACGGGAGGCGGGGGTTTGAAGACTCTGGCTCATAAGAATCCGTATTCCGATCTGGTGCTGACGAGGATTGGATCAGCTTCCCACACTCGGATAGATTCGAAGCCACGAAGTGATGCCACTCCAAGCCTTTTATCGTCGCGAACCGAAACGTAAAAAGGCCGGCATATTGCCGGCCTCGTTTACCGCCTGGGCGCGCTTACTGGAGCAGTGACAGAACGCTCTGCGGCGACTGGTTGGCCTGGGCCAGGACCGAGGTACCGGCCTGCTGCAGGATGTTGGCGCGTGTCATGTTGGAGACTTCGACCGCATAGTCGGCGTCTTCGATGCGCGAACGTGCGGCAGACAGGTTGGTCGAGGTCGTGGTGATGTTGTCGATGGCGGTCTCGAAACGGTTCTGGACCGCACCGAGGTCGCTGCGGGAGTCGTCGACGCTGCTGATTCGGTTGTCCAGCTCTGCAAGAGCACCGCTGGAGAGTACGTCGAAGCCTTGTGCATCGACGCTACGTGCTGCAGTCGAAGCCCAGCTGTCCAGTGTCCCAGCTGCACTGGCGGCGACGAAACCGGTACCGCTTGTAGCCGCGAATGTGTTCCAGCCGCTGGCGGATTGGATTTTGATATCGATCTGTTCGCTGTCTTTGGAACCGACCTGGATAGAGAAGGTGCCCTGAGAGCTTTGCGCGAACAGTGAAGTGCCGTTGAAGCTGGTCTGGGTAGTGACGCGGTTGATCTCTTCCAGACGCTGGTTGACTTCCTTCTGGATGGAATCGATGTCTTCTGCGCTGTTGGTACCGTTCTGAGCCTGTACGGTCAGTTCACGGATACGCTGAAGGTTGTCGTTGATCTGATCCAGCGAGCCTTCGGCAGTCTGGGCCAGAGAGATGCCGTCGTTGGCGTTACGGCTGGCTTGGGTCAGGCCGGTGACGGTAGAGGTCATGCGGTTGGCGATGGCCTGGCCGGCAGCATCGTCCTTGGCGCTGTTGATGCGCAGGCCGGAGGAGAGACGCTCCATCGCGGTCTGAAGCTGGCCCTGAGACTTGTTCAGGTTGTTCTGACCGATCAGGGAGGTGATGTTGGTATTGATAACTGCCATTGTCGTATTCCTTTCTCGCTTGAGAGGGCAATTTGGGCCTGATCCGCTGCGCGATGGCAGATGGTGCCGGATCCTGCTGCAACGGCCCCGTGGCCGTTGACCCAGTTATCGGCGCTGCCCGATGTCGCTTTAGCCCCGGTTGAGAAATTTTTGATGTTCCGGTTCTGCAGCAGGCAGGAATGCCACCCTGCAAAACCCCGTGGTTGTGGGGAATCGGGCGAGTGGCGGAGACCTGATCGTGAAAATTCGCGCAACAAAACACTTCTCTTGGTTACCCATTGTTACCTTTGTGGGCTGCGTGAGGCCGCTTTCGCTAATACGGCATCCCTCTGCCCGCCGGTTGAGGCGCGTCCTATTCTGGGCACGAATGGTGACGACGATTTCCGAAACGAGCGGAGTTTAGCCAGATCCGGCACTTTTGCTTGCCCGGCAGGGCGGTGGCTGGAACCACGGTCATCCTTCATCACACTGAAGTACTGGGTCGTTGCAGGGGCTACCGTTCACCTCACCACTATTACTTGGCGGTGCCCTTGGCCGCCGATTCTGTCGGTCCTGGCGGCGCCACACGCGGGCATGGTGATTTTTCGGCCTACTTTCGCTAGACTAAGCCGGCCCATGTCAATGGCAAAACGCTGAATTTCCTGTCGGCAAAGACGTACATTTTTTCTCGCCGGCTCGAATGCGGTTTTGTAGATGATGCTCGATTGATTTTTCTTTACAGGATTTCTTGATATCAACTATGTCGCGTACGATGAATGAACGTGAGAAACTTCGAAAGTTTCGCGAACTCGATGATGCTTTTGCCCAAGCGCTTCGTGAATTGGATGGCGGCCCCCGGGGCTCTGGACAGGCCTTCGATGAACATAACGACTCGGATTTCGAGGATCGCTTGCAGGGCCTGATGAGTGAATATGCGCTAAGTCAACGCTGTGTACATGAAATGTTGAGCACACTGATGGAGTATAAAAAGATATCGTGAAGTTTGATATTCAGGCCGCGTTGGTGTGAGTCTTCTACTTTTTGACTTGAGTTTGTCTGTCTCTGCATGGTGTGAGCGGTAGCTGTCAGAAGTTCAGTTTTACGCTTTTGCCATTAACTCGGTTTCGCAGTGGAAAGGATTCCGCTCATGATGTCCTTGGTTAGCCTCGAGAGTCGGCTGGGTGTTGTTCTGCTATTGTCATTGCCTCAATTGTTCGTCATCGAAACAATGGGGATGTGGCTTCCCTTGGCTCTGGTTTCGGTGGTGCTGCTGCTTCCCGAATCAATAATCCATTTCAAAGCCCTGGTTAAAGACAAAACGGTTTTGCTGCTGATTGGGCTGATAATGGCTCAGTGCCTTTCTCTTGTCTGGTCTGTTGATAGAGTGTTAGGGATAAAGGTCATCATCTATGAGGCCGTCTTCATCGTCGTTTTTTCAGCGGCGAAGTATTGCGACTGGGGAAGTCTCAAAAGACAGCCGACTATGTGGGCCTTTTGCCTAGGGTGCTGTCTTTTGGCGGGGTTTGTCATCGTTTGTCGAGTTTTTCCGGAATTGGAGAAGACTTTTCTGCTATCCGAGTGGAGTGGTGTTTTCATCAACCCCAACGTCCAGCAAGGGTTGGCCGATGGTAGTATCCGAAACAATGCCTTCGATCCAGTGAAGGCCGGCGGCATATTCGTCAACGCCAATGTGGCAAGCTGCTACCTGGGTATGATTTCACTCTGTGCGTTGGCTTGTATCAGGCGTCCTCGGCTGGCTTGGGGCATCAGCCTTCCATTGCTGGTTGCCGTTTTTTCGACGGGATCGAAGACGGCGACGATTATCTTGATCGGCCTGACCATCGTCTATCTGGTAGTTGCTCTTGTCCTGAAAAACATCCTGGCCGCCAAAATGGCTTTGGCGCTGGGAGTGATGGTGGCTTCGATGATGATGTTGTTCTACAGTCCGATTCCACAACAGTTCGTCAACAAGATTACGAGCCAGGAGACGAGCCAAGCTCCTACGTTACCCTCCGCGTCTCCGCCGCTTCCGGATGAACCGAGCCCGCGCGAGACATTGGATAATGCCGAGGATTCGATGAGCAGCCGACTGCTGATATGGCAATACGGCTTGGAGGCGTTCGAAGAAAGACCTCTCATGGGGCAGGGGTACGGGGGGTGGCAGCAGGGGTTTTCCAGTTACGTCAAAAGACTGCGCGAGGAGGGGATCGAGTTGCGCGATGGCTTTCCCCCGCATAATACCTTTATCTATCTCTGGAGCCAAAGCGGGGCGCTCTCGGTTGTTTTTGCGACCCTGTTGTTATTGTATTGGAGCGGGATCTCACTTTCGGCGATCGGCAAAAATCGTGAAAAAGAACATGGCCTCAGGATGGCGATGGCGTTGACGGGGGCATGGGTCTGGTTGACCGTGCATGGCATGGGAGATAACACCGGGCTCCTTGGCGATGCTCATCAGGTGACGCTACTGGCTGTCATCATTGCCGGGATCGACAATCTATCAGAAAGGAAGCGCGCTAGTGCAGCTTAAGCGAGTGGGCATATTTCGGAATCAATTGTTTAAATTTTCCGAACCTTTCATAACTCAGCAGGCACAGGCGTTAACCCATTTTGAACCGGTTTATATCGGCAGGAAGCTGCTGGGTAGAGCGCCTGAGGGTGCAAGGTATCTATCACTGGATCGCTCGCAGGGAGCTGTCGCGCAGGGGCATCAAACTGTCAATGCACTGACTCGCTATCCGGGTGAATACGTTCGCCTGCTGAGGGAGGGGCCGGTCGACATCATTCATGCCCACTTCGGCGTGGATGCCGTCTACGCGCTACCATTGGCTAGAAGGCTTGGCGTGCCGCTGGTCACCACGTTTCATGGGTTTGATGCCACGACCAACCGCAAAGGACTCCTGACATCAGGTTCTCCCGCATGGTATCACTATCTGCTGTTTCGAAAGCAGCTGGCTCGGGATGGCGACGTCTTTCTCTGCGTTTCGGACTACATCCGAGAGCGTGTGCTGGCGCTGGGCTTTCCCGAGGAGAGGACGTTGGTCCACTACACGGGAATTGACTCGGCCCTGATACCTCCCAGGTCGCCCGTCGGCGGGGCCAAAAAGATAGTTCATGTCGCAAGACTGGTGGAGAAGAAGGGCACGCGTTACCTCATTCTGGCATTCAAGGAGCTGCTCCGGGAAATGCCGGATTGCGAACTGGAGATCATCGGAGAGGGTCCTTTGGAGAAGGAGCTCAAGGATCTCGTCGACTCCTTGACGCTGAATGGGAAGGTCAATTTCCTGGGTTCGCTTCCACACGAGACCGTTCTCACCAGATTGACCGGTGCCTCGGTCCTTGCCTTGCCCAGTGTCCAGGCGGCAACCGGAGACATGGAAGGTCTCGGAATGGCGCTGCTCGAGGCGGCAGCCATGGGAATCCCCCTGGTCGGCACCCATCACGGTGGTATACCGGAAGTGATCGTTCACGGGGAGACGGGGTTTCTCGTTGAGGAAAAATCCGTCACGAATCTCAAGAAATACCTTCTAGAGCTAGTCGCGGACGATGACACCAATGTCCGCATGGGGCTGAATGCAAAGGTCATGATACAGGACAAGTTTGATATGCGTAAGCAAGCTGAGTCTCTGGAAGCCTTCTATAGTAAGGCTATCCATGATCGATAATATTGTTATTTTCTCCCGCTCTTTGCCAATGCACGGTCTCGGGGGAATGGAAGTCGCTGCGTGGGATTTGGCCGTTGGCTTGACGAGGTTGGGGTACCGGGTTGTCATATTAACGACATCAATTCCTGGTGAGCCTGAAATAATCGAGCGGGATGGCGTTCTGATCGAGGCTTTGCCAGTAGCTAGTGGCCGGTATTCCCGTGAATGGTGGAAGTCTAGTCGTAGTCGCTTCAAGGATCGTTATATGACTTCCGCTAGCTGTGTTGTTAGCGTAAGTTCTGCGGCGCTTGGGATTTTGTCTCTGAGAAACCGTATTCCTGATGTTCCTTTCTTGTTTCAAGCTCACGGGACCTCTTGGGGGGAGATTGTTTCGAAATGGAGAAGCTTGAAGCCAAAGTCAATTGCAACTTCCATAAAGAATTTTCTTTGGCTTCCAAGAGATGTTCTCGCATACCGGCAGTTTGATTATGTCGTGGCGGTCGGCGCCAACGTGCAGAAAGACTTGCTAAAATTGTGTGATTATAAGCTTTTGAAGCCTGAAAAAATCCGTCTTATTTCTAATGGTATCGATACCGAACTATTTTCTCCGAGTTTGGAGAGTCGGCGTTGTGTTAGACAGGGCTTGGGTGTCGATGATGAGAGTTTGATTATACTTTCTGCAAATCGACTACATTCCCAGAAGGGCACGCATCATGGCTTGGAGGTTTTTTATAGAGTTAGAAAACACCGGCCAGATTCACTGTACATTATTGCCGGGGATGGGGTGGAATCCAAGAACCTAAAAAAACAGGTGATGAGGCTTGGGTTGGAGAAGAGCGTGATTTTTCTTGGTCGAGTCGAACGGCAGGAGTTGTCAAGATATCTATCTGCTGCTGACCAGTTCCTTTTTCTGACTGAACGAACCGAGGGGCTTCCACTTACTATATTGGAGTCTTTGGCATGCGGTGTGCCGGTATTTGTCTCTTCTCATGTAACTCTTTTTGACAGTCCTTTTGTTAATTTCGTCGACTTCAAGGATTATGAAGAAATCACTTCTCGATTGATCAATGCGGCGAATGTAACCAGAGAGCGTCGCCTGGCGGTGCTGCCGAGGGAGTATTCGCTTGAGAATGCCGTTAGATCCTATGAAAGCTTGATTCGTGAGAAAGCGTCAGGCCAGGTTTGAGCTAGTTAATAGGGTGTCGGTGCGTCAAGATGCCCACCGCTACGTATGGCTGAAAGGTTGCATGAAGAAATCAATAATCCAGTTAACCGGTGGTAACTTTCTTTCCAAGCTACTCGGCGGTTTACGTGAAGTCCTGACGGCAGCCTGTTTCGGAACTGGCGCAACGGCCGGTGCTTACCGGGTTGCTCAGACCGGCACGCTGGTCCCTGTCAACTTCTTCACCAGTGACAGCCTGAATGCCGCGTTCATCCCGCTCTACAAGCGTTATCTTGTCGAGTCCCCCGACAAGGCGATCGTCCTGCTCTGGGAAATTCTCGGGTTGTTCACGCTGTTGTCCGTCGCCATCGGCTACGGGCTGGCGGTACTGGCCCCCCTGTGGGTGGAGACGCTGGCGCCGGGGCTCGGCTCCGTCGCCATGACCACCGCCGTCGAGTTGCTGCGTGTCATGGCATTGGGCGTGCCTTTCTATCTCTGGAGCATGATCTTCATCTTCCAGGCGATGGCCCATGACGACTTCGTGCCCATGGCGCTGCGGCCCTCCGTCCAGAACCTGGGCATGATCGCGGGGGTGCTGCTGGCCTATTTCACCGGTCACGTCAGCTGGTTGGCCTGGGGGTTCACCGCGAGTTACATGGGGCTCTTCGGCTGGAGCCTGTATCGGGCGGTCGTCACCCGCAGTCTTCGGTGGCCGGAGACGTGGCAGCGGGGAGAGTTGCGCGAGGTCGCGCGGGCGTTCTGGCTTACCCTGAGACCGCTCTTGCTGCTGCCCGTCATGCTTCAGGGCAATATCGTGACGGAGCGGGCCGTGGCGTCGATGATCAGCCTGACCGCCGTGGCGGCGATCGACTACTCGCGCTTCGTCACCGAGACGATCATCCTGCTCCTCGCCATGCCGATCGCCTACGTTGGCCTGTCGAGCTGGAGCGTGCTGGGGCGAGAGGCACTGGATCGACAGCTCCGGCGAGTCACGATGCTGCTGTTGCTGATCGCGGTGCCCGGCAGCCTGTTCCTTTACGACAATGCGGTTTCGATCGTGGATGTCGTCTACGCCCGGGGAGCGTTCGATGCGGTCTCGTCCACGACCACGGCGGCCATTCTGCAAGGCGCCGCGATCGGGCTTTGGGCCCAGGTGGTTGGCTACGTGCTGATCAAGGCGCTCAACGCCAAAATGCGCAATCGCCAGGTCCTGTGGATCATGGCGGCTGCGCTTTTCGGCAACGTGATGACCAATCTGCTGCTCTACCGATGGCTGGGCGCCTGGACCCTGGGGTTGGGAAACGCCGTGTACGGCCTGCTGCTGTTCCTCGGTACGGTCTGGGCCTGTGGTCTCGCGAAATCGATCCTGCGTTATTTGCCGATCCTGGCCGTCGCCTGTTGCGGATATCTCCTGTGCGGCCAGTGGATTCCGGCCCCCGACCATGAATTGTCGCGCCTTTTTTGCAACGCGCTGTTCGCTGCCATCTACTGGTCGATCGTCGTCTTAGTGATACCTGCCTTCCGTCAGTGCATCGTCGATCTGGTCAGGCAACGTAAAGTCAGGAGTTGAGTGTTCATGGAGAAGTTCGACATTGTGATGTTGTCGACAGCAGACTGGGACAATCCGTTCTGGACCAACAAGCAGCATGTCGCTCGTGAGCTGGCGAGGCGAGGACATCGGGTGTTCTACATCAATTCGCTGGGATTGCGCCAACCCAGTTTCAACCGCTCCGACATGAAGCGTATCGCCGCTAGATTGAAGTCTTTCTTCTCATGGCCCAGGCAGGTCGAGGAGAACGTGATCGTCTGGTCGCCGATCGTCATACCGCTGCAGCGATTTTCTCTCGTGCGCCGTATCAACCGGCTCTCTCTGGGACTGATGATTCGTCTCCTGACGCGATGCCATGGATTTCGGAGCCCCGTGCTCTGGACATACAATCCGCTGACGCTGCGTCTGCTCGATGTTTCCCGATACCGATTTCTCATCTATCACTGTGTCGACGAGATCAAGGCGCAGCCGGATATGCCGGTCCTCATCCTCGAAGAGTCCGAGAAGAGACTGGTGGAAGAGTCCGACGTGGTGTTCGTCACCGCGCCCAAGCTCTTCGAGACCCGGCAGCGGTGGAATGACAAGACGTGGTTCTTCCCCAACGTGGCCGACTATCGTCACTTCTCCCGGGCGAACGAGCCCTCGACGCCCGTCTCTCCCGTTGTGGCGCGCCTCGACAGGCCGGTGATAGGTTTTGTCGGGGCGATCAGTGGTTACAAGGTGGATTTCCCGTTGCTCGAGCATCTGGCGCTCTCCCGCCCGGACTACCAGATCGTCCTGGTGGGCAAGATCGGAGAGGGCGATCCCTACACGGACATCCGCCGCCTCGAAGCGCTTCCCAACGTCCACTTTCCGGGGCCGGCGGCCTATGCCGACCTGCCGGGCATACTCAAGGGATTCGATGTGGCGATCCTGCCCAGCCTGTTGAACGAATACACTGCCAATATGTTCCCGATGAAGTTCTTCGAGTACTTGGCTGCAGGAAAGCCTGTCGTCGCGACAGCCCTACCAGCATTGGCCGAGTTTTGTCACATGGCTGAGGTTGGGATCGATGCTGACGATTTCGCGACGAAGGTAGACCTCGCGCTAGCTCGTGATGATGCCCTCTCCATCTCGCGAAGACAGCTATATGCGCATGAACACACCTACGAAGCGCGCACAGGTAAGATGATGGAAATCGTGTCTCACGAGATGATGGGGTATAGAAAGCCTTAATTTTAGGACTTTTTTGTGTTCAGGTCGTCTGTTTGTTTACTATATGATCATTACTAATCGGCTACACGTTGTGTCTCATCATCCAAAGAAGAGCGAGAGAACGTTCAGAAGAATAGTCACGTTTCGCGGCGCGATAACCAGTGCGAGCGATTTCAACTGCCGCTGCCATGCTATCGCGTGCATTTCGAGTTTCTCTAAATTGAGGTTTGGATGTCACCAATCAAAGAAGGTGTAGAGCGTGGCCAGGTTCGCCTAAGACAGCTTGATTATTATTTCGGTGTTCCGCTATGTCGAGTGCTAGGATGGTTCCGCCCATCACGTGAACTGCCCGCAACCGCTCCTCGAAAAGTAGGAGTCATGATATTTGGCGCGATTGGGGATGCTTTGCTTGCTTCCACTATACTGGATTCTTTGCGAAAAGCTTTTCCTGATTCTCATCTGCTACTGTTTTTATCCAGGGCTAATAAGGGTGTTGCAGATCTTATTTTTCAATATGACCAGATGGAGGTTGTCGATGTCACTGCTCCGTGGAGGGCTATTCCCAAACTGAGAAATAATGCAGTCGATCTATTGGTAGATACTAGCCAGTGGCCACGCGTATCTGCTTTATTGAGTTTTTTTTCTGGGGCAAGATATTGTGTTGGGTTCAAAACGCAAGGACAGCACCGGCATTACCTTTACGATAGAGTCGAAGAGCACTCTGCCTACAAGCATGAGCTGGAAAATTTTCGATCACTGGCTGTCCGAGCAGGAGGGCATGAAGGAAGTTTGCCAAGTCTGACACCTCCCATGGCTTTTGATGCCGAACAATATGGAATTCATTCTCCGTATATCGTAATTCACCCATGGGCAGCGGGGTTTATGAGCGAATTGCGCGAGTGGCCAAGGGAAAATTGGGTTACATTAATCAATGCTTTGTCTCGATATGGCGTCGATCTAGTTGTTACAGGTGGTCATGCAGACACTGCTCCAGCGGAAAGTCTGCTTAAAGATATATCTAGCCATTGCCCTGTTATTTCACTTGCAGGAAAGCTGACGCTATCTGAGCTCAGGAATTGCTTGGCAGGCTCGCTAGGAGTCGTATCTGTGAACACTGGGGTAATGCATCTCGCGTCGCTCTTGGGTGTGCGTGTTATTTCATTGAATGGGCCTACCAATGCTGAACGTTGGGGAGGGGTTGGAGACCATGTTTTCAACCTTAATGTAAAACCCGAAGACGGAGGGGGTTTTCTCAACTTGGGGTTCGAATATCCGGATGATGCCGTCAATGTGATGGGAATGATAGTGCCGGAGCGGGTGCTGGAAGCTTGTGTGTCTCATATTTTTAGTGCTAGTGAGAAATGAATATAAAACCTGTTTCAGATGTTCAGTGTTTTATTTTGAACAACTCTTTTTTTGTGTTTATAAGTTCGAAGGGTTATCTGTTGTTTTGCCGCATATCTCTCCATTTGTCTGCAATGCCGATGGCAGCTTTCTTGGAGGTATATTGGCAGACAAAAATTCTTCTCCCTACAGGTCGATCCGTCATTGCTTGGGTGATCGACTCGTTCAACCTCAAGGACGTGCCATGACAGCTTCCTCGAAGCATGGGCGCGCTCGGGACCACGACTGGTTGATGGCCCTGCTGTCTCGCGGGGCGGATTTCTGTGCCGTGCTGCTGGCCGGGTGGGCCGCCTATGCGTGGCGATTCGATAGCGTGGTCGTCCATTACGAACGATACCAGTGGGCGCTCCTGGTGGGTGGTCTCATCCAGCTTTGGCTGTTCCCGCTGCTCGGGCTCTACCGGTCCTGGCGGGGGCGTCGCTGGCTGGCCATGGTCGCGAAGCTCGTCGCGGCCTATCTGGCCTGGGGTGCGGGAATCGCCGTGGTGATGTTCGCGTTTCAACTGTTCGACTACTCGCGTATCTGGCTGCTGGGGTGGATGCTGCTGGCCCTCGCGCTCTCCACCAGCGCGCGGGGGATCGCTTATCCGTTGATCGCGAGCCTGCGCAAGCATGGCCGGAACCAGCGCAAGGTCCTATTGATCGGCGACGCTTCGTCGTGTCGCAACGCCTTCTACGCCCTGCGCCGTGACCCGGGGCAGGGATTCGATGTCGCTCGCGTTTTGGTCCTGGATTACGGTCTCGGGCGGCGGCTCAAGAAATACCAGGGAGTGGTCGATAACTACGAGTTCGGACGACGTATCACGGTCGAGGAGGACGAGGTCTGGGTATGTCTGCCGCTGTCCCGCGGGAACGATGCGCATCGCATCATCGATGCGCTGGATACGGTCACTGCCAATATTCGCCTGATGCCGAACCTGTCGGATTTGCGCCTGATCAATCACAGTACGTCGGTCATCGCCGGGCAGCATCTCATCGATGTGTGCTGTTCGCCGATGACCGGGTGGCGGCGAATGAAGAAGCGCATCCTGGACGTATTGCTGTCCAGTTTGATTCTGGTGGGGATCGCGCCCCTGCTGCTGATCCTGGCGCTGGGGGTGCGGGTCAGCTCGAAAGGCCCGATCTTCTATCGGCAGGAGCGCGTCAGTTGGAACGGTCGACCGTTCTGGATGCTGAAGTTCCGCTCCATGCACGTCGATACCGAGCAGGGCGGTGTGGATTGGGGCGGTGCGAGGAACAAGTCGACGACACGTTTCGGCGCCTTCCTGAGGCGGACCAGCCTCGACGAACTGCCCCAGTTCATCAACGTGCTTCGCGGGGACATGTCCATCGTCGGCCCGCGGCCGGAGCGCACGATCTTCGTCGAGCGCTTCAAGCACGAGATACCGGGCTACATGCAGAAGCACATGGTCAAGGCCGGCATCACCGGATGGGCCCAGATCAACGGCTGGCGTGGCGACACGGATCTCAACAAGCGGATCGAGTGCGATCTCTGGTATATCGAGAACTGGTCTCTCTGGCTCGACCTGAGAATCATTCTGCTGACGTTCTTTCGGGGGTTCACGAATCCCCACGCCTATTGAGAGCGGTTGGCTGGCACGATATCCGTGAATGATCGTTTCGAGATAGGTGATTTGTGACGCCGCCCATGCGGCGTTTTCCGTTTTCAAGTGAAAAGCATGAGGGAAAGAGATGGGTTGGTACTGCCCTAGGGGTATCTGGTGGTTGGGATTTTTATTGGTACTGGTCTATGCCGCCTTCGGGATCGCTGCGCATTCGTTGAAGGATGTCATCGAACCCTACATGGCCTTTCTGGGGCTGGCTTCGTTACTGATCTACGGCGGTTGGCGGCGGAAAAGCGTGGCACTGATCCTGCTGGTGGCGGTCTGCCTGGTCCAGATCGTCAGCTGGTGGCTCGCCATCGGCGATCATCCGCAGTGGGCCAGGCCCAATCCCGATACGGAGAGGCTGGCGAAGCTGTTCATCTTCATTGCCATCGCCTGGTGGTTGAGAGGGAGCCTGCGCCATATGTTCTGGGTCTGGGGTCTCGCCCTGGTGGCCTTCCTGCTGACAACGGTCGTGCTCCCCGAGGGGCGCGAGTCCTGGCTCATCGGCTTGCAGGGAGAGCGCGTCGGGTTTGGGATCCAGAATAACCAGCACGCCTCGATGCTGTTCGGCGTCGCGCTGCTCGGGCTCTGTATTTTTGCCCGACGCTTCTGCTGGTCCGGCGGGTTTCGCCGGGGCCGCGCCTGCGTCTGGTTCGGCATGATGCTGATGGTGCTGGTGGGTATTCTGTTCGGCCAGACCCGGGCCGTCTGGTTGGCGCTGTTCGTCTCCGCGATCGTCGCCTTGCTCGCGGTCGGCGCTTACGCCAAAAGACGCTATCGGGTCCGCCTGCTCAACCGGAAGACCGTGGGGATAGGCGCCGGTCTGCTTCTGGCAGCCGTGATCGTGACGGTGCTGTTCGGTCGTGTGCTGGCCGACCGGGCGCTATCCGAAGATCAGATCATTGCGCAGTTGCTGTCGGGACGGCTGGATACGTTGCCCTATACCAGCATCGGCATCCGCATCCACTCCTGGGTCGCGGCCACCCAATGGATCGGCGAGAGACCCTGGATCGGGTGGGGCAGCAACGGGCGCGAGCTGGTGATCGAGCACACGCCCTGGTTGCCGGAGTATGTGAAAACCCACTTCGGACATCTGCACAACTTCCTGCTGGAGACGCTGGTCAACTACGGCGTCCTGGGGCTCGCCTGCGTGATCGGCCTGATGGCATGGGTCGGAACCATCACCTGGAGAGCCTGGTCCCGGGGCGACATGCCCAACGACGTGGCGCTGTTCGCGGTGGCGTTCTTCTGCTATTGGCTGATCGTCAACCAGTTCGAGTCCTACCTCTCGTTCTGGACCGGCATCTATGTCCACAATCTGATCGTGGCGGGGCTGGTCACGCTTTACTGGCGTTCACCCGGCGATCCGCGCCGCGCCGTCGAAAACCGATTACCATAGACCACAATCGCCAGGCGGCGACCGCGACCCGCACACGGGATCGCGATGTCGCGGCTCGCGCTTTTTTCATCCGATGGTTGAAGGGATAGCAATGCGAATCACGATTTTCGGTACCGGATATGTCGGCTTGGTCACCGGGGCCTGTCTGGCCGACGCGGGCCATGAAGTCATGTGCATGGATATCGATGAACAGAAGGTCGCCCGGCTCAAGCAGGGCGAGATTCCGATCTACGAGCCCGGGCTGGAGACGCTGGTCACCGAGAACGTCGGCCAGCAGCGGCTGCTGTTCACCACCGATGCCGCGGAAGCGGTGGCGTTCGGCACGCTGCAGTTCATCGCCGTGGGCACGCCGCCGGACGAGGACGGCAGCGCCGATCTGCAGTACGTGCTGGCGGTGGCCAAGACCATCGGCCAGCACATGGAGGAGTACAAGGTCGTGGTCGACAAGTCCACGGTGCCTGTCGGTACCGCGGATCGGGTTCACGAGGCCATCGCCGGGACCCTGGGCGAGCGCGGCGTGTCCCTCGAATTCGATGTCTGTTCGAATCCGGAGTTTCTGAAGGAAGGGGCCGCCATCGAGGATTTCACCCACGGTGCCCGTATCGTCGTGGGTACCGACTCGGAGCGGGTCAAAAGGCTGATGCGCGAGTGCTACGCACCCTACAACCGGCGCGTCGAGAAACTGATGTTCATGGACGTGCGCAGCGCGGAACTGACCAAGTATGCCGCCAACGCGATGTTGGCGACCAAGATCAGCTTCATGAACGAGATCGCGAATCTCGCCGAGCGGTTGGGGGCGGATATCGAGCAGGTTCGCCGGGGCATCGGGAGCGATCCGCGAATCGGCTATCACTTCATCTATCCCGGTTGCGGTTATGGCGGCTCCTGCTTTCCGAAGGACGTCCAGGCGCTGGCGCGGACCGCCAGCCAGATCGGATACGATCCGCAGTTGCTCAATGCCGTCGAGGCGGTCAACGACCGCCAGAAGTCGACCCTGTTCGAGAAGCTCGGCCAGGCGTTCGATGGCCAGCTGGACGGCAAGACGGTGGCGGTCTGGGGGCTGGCGTTCAAACCCAATACCGACGACATGCGCGAAGCCCCGAGCCGCCACCTGATGGAAGCGCTCTGGGCCGCTGGCGCCAGGGTTCGGGCGTACGACCCGGAAGCCATGGAGGAGTGTCGACGCATCTACGGCGAGCGCGACGACCTGACGCTGGTCGGGGGGCGCGACGAAGCGCTGCAAGGGGCGGATGCGCTGGTGATCTGCACCGAGTGGAAATCCTTCCGGACGGTGGATTTCGCCCATCTGCACCGCACGCTGCGGACACCGGTCATCGTGGATGGACGCAACCTGTTCGAACCCGATCAGGTTCGCGCCGCCGGCCTGCTCTATTTTGCGGTGGGCCGCGGCGACTCGCTACGCATCAGCGGCCGTCCGGCGCACTGAGCGCCCGACCATGCCCAGCCCGACAACCGAGCGCGAAGGAGAGGCAAGGATGCTCATACCCGTGGTATTGGCCGGCGGTGCCG
Organism: Salinicola sp.; assembly: GCA_002695065.1. GTDB lineage: Bacteria > Pseudomonadota > Gammaproteobacteria > Pseudomonadales > Halomonadaceae > Salinicola. The sequence continues at coordinate 85,821 of NZNW01000128.1, forward strand.
GCACGCGTCTGTGGCCGATGTCCCGCGCGAGTCACCCCAAACAGTTTCTACCCATCACCGGGCGTCGCAGCATGCTGGTGGAAACGCTGGCGCGGTTCGATACACTATCGCCCGCGGCGCCGATCGTCGTCTGCCAGGATGCCCATCGCTTCCTGGTGGCCGAGCAGCTGCGCGAGGCGGGCGTGACCGGCGATATCCTGCTCGAGCCGGCGCTGCGCAACACCGCACCGGCGATTGCCCTGGCGGCGTTGCAGGCCTTTGACCGCGACGAGAATGCGCTGATGCTGGTGTTGCCGGCCGATCACGCGGTGGCCGACCCGAAGGCGCTGATCGAGGCGATAGCGCCGGCGCGGGCGGCGGCGGAGCAGGGCCGGCTGGTGACGTTCGGCGTGTCGCCGACGCGGGCGGAGATCGGCTACGGCTATATCGAAGCCGCGGAGACCCCGAGCGCCGATAGCGCGGTGCCGATCCGGCGCTTCGTCGAGAAACCGGATGCGGAGACCGCGCAGTCCTATCTCGACAGCGGCCGCTACCTCTGGAACAGCGGCATGTTCCTGATGCGGGCGGACCGCTACCTGCAGGCCCTGGAGCGGCAGCGGCCGGCCATGCTCGCGGCCGTGAAATCGGCCTGGGAGGCGCGCCAGGTCGATCTCGATTTCCTCAGGGTGGGAGCGGAGGCCTTCAGTGCCTGCGAGGCCGAGTCGATCGATTATGCCGTGATTGAGGACGCCCCGGACGCCAGTGTGGTCGCGCTGGATGCCGGCTGGTCGGACGTCGGCTCCTGGCAGTCGCTATGGGAAATCTCCGACCGGGACGAGGACGACAACGCGCTGCGCGGGGATGTGATCGTCGACGGCGTGAGCGGGAGCCTGATCCACAGCGAGAGCCGCCTGGTGGCGGCGATCGGCGTGAGCGACCTGATGATCGTCGAGACACCGGATGCCGTGATGGTGGCGCATCGCGACGCCTCGCAGGCGGTCAAGCGCATTGCCGAGACGCTCAAGCGCCAGAATCGCACCGAATGGGATCAGCACCGTCGCGTCCACCGGCCGTGGGGCAGTTACGACGGCGTGCACGCCGCGGAGCGATACCAGGTCAAGCAGATCAGCGTGCGGCCGGGCGGCCGGCTGTCGCTCCAGAAGCATTTCCATCGCGCCGAGCACTGGATCGTGGTGCGCGGTACGGCACGGGTGACGCGGGGCGAGGAGACCTTCCTGCTGGAGGAGAATCAGTCGACCTACATCCCGCTGGGCGTGGTCCATCGTCTCGAGAATCCGGGCAAGATCGAACTGGAGCTGATCGAAGTCCAGAGCGGCAGCTACCTCGGCGAGGATGACATCGAGCGCTTCGACGACGTCTATCGCCGGGAGTGATCACTGGGCCGGGCCGGCTCTGCTGCCTTGGTCGTCGGCCCCCGCGGTTCTCGTTGTCGCCGGGTCCGACGGCTTGTTGCCGCCATCGCGCTGGGGGACATCCAGACGCAGGGTCGGCAGGTACTCGGGGTAGTTGTCGCAGATGAAGTCGATCAGGCCTTCCCGGATTTCGCAGCGCAGATCGAACGTGTTGGGTCCGCCGCTGCTGCTGATCAGTACACGCAGCTGCTTGTTGCGCTCGGTCATCTCCAACATCTGGACCTTGCAGACTCGTCCGGTCCAGAATGGCGAGGCCTCGGCGATTCGCTGACACTCGGCCCGCAGCGGCTCCATCGGCAGGTGGTAGTCGACGTAGAGAATGACGACGCCGATCAGATCCTTGTCGCGGCGGGTCCAGTTCTCGAAGGGGTGGTCGACGAAATAGGTGATCGGCAATACGACCCGGCGCCAGTCCCAAGTTCTGACCACCGCGTAGGTAAGCGTCAACTCTTCTACCCAGCCCCACTCGCCCTCGACGATGACGGAGTCATTCAACTGGATCGGCTGCGTCAGCGCGATCTGGATCCCGGCGATCAGGTTGCCCAGCACTTTCTGCGCCGAAAAGCCCAGCACCACGCACAGTATCCCCGCCGAGGCCAGAATGCTGGCACCCAACTGACGAACCTTGTCGAACACCATCAGCATTGAGGCGAGCGCCAGGATGATGATCACGAAATTGATCAGCTTGCGCAGGACCGTGATCTGGGTATGAACCTTGCGCGCGATGGCATCTTCGTCGTCGAACTTGTAGCGCTCACTCAGCGCGCGCTCGCTGATATTCACGCCGTGAATCAGCACCCCGGCGATGCTGCCGATCAGTATCAGGCTGGTCAGGTCGTGCAGCGCCGCATCGAGGCTGGCCGAGGTGATGAAGACCGGGAACAGCGAAAACAGCACGAAGATCGGGATCAGTGCGGCCAGACAGCGCGCCATGAACGGCACCAGAAAGCGTTCCAGTATCGAGGTGCGCGAATCGCCCCAGCGATCCATGGTGGCGACCAGCCGCCGGCACAGACGAATCAACAGCCAGACGCCGAGCAGCGCGGCACAGAAGTGCGCGACCGTCATGATCAGCGCGTGGCCCTCGACGGCATTCGGGATCAGAAAGTGGGCCGCGCCAAAGAGCCCATAGACCCAGAGCACGCCCACCAGCGGCGGGTGGACGGCCTTGGCGGTGGTGCCGAGCAGGGAGTTGCGGCCATCGCCGATTCGTTTCAGCCGGAAGTGCACGTACTTGAGCAGCGCATGCGCCGCGATGGTGACAGCGATGATGATCGCTGCCGTGAGCCAGAACGGCAGCGCATCGAGCCACGCCGCCACCGTCGTATTGATGACCGATGCCTTCATGGGGGAGCCTGTTGTTGCTATTGTCGACTCCCTTCAGCTTAGGCGCCCTGACTACAACTTTCGTCGGATAATGAGTGTTTATTCGCTTGGGCCCGTCGGCAGGCCGGCGATACGATGAACGGCGCTCGCTCGATGGTTCGAGCGAGCGCCGGCTGCCAGGCGGGTTACCGGGACAGACCGATCTGGCGCGAGATATCGCTGATCTGGGCGATCTGGTCGTTGACGAAGGCCGTGAAGGCTTCGCCATGCATTTCGAACGGCATCAGGCCGTTCTGCGTCATTACGCTCTTCCACTCGTCGCTGGCGTATAGCGTATCGATGGTGTCGACCCACCAGTCGTAGGCGTCGTCGGAAACCTCCGCCGGCATGTAGAAGCCGCGCCAGTTGGGGGCGATGGTGTCGATTCCCTGCTCGCGCGCCGTCGGCCACTCGTGCAGCTTGCCGGGCAGGCGCTCCTCGGAGAGGATCGCCAGGGGGCGCAGGTCGCCGGACTCGATGAAGCTGATCACTTCCGAAATGTCGCCTGTGAAGGCATCGACGTGGCCGCCCAGGGTCTGTGTCACCGCCTCGCCGCCGCCGTTGTAACCGAGATAGGGAATGCGCGCCAGCTCGTCGACGCCCGCGGCATCGGCCGCCATCAGCAGCTTGAGATGGTCCCAGCCGCCGGTGGCGGTGCCGCCGGTGAAGGTCAGTGCCCGGGGGTTCTCCTTCAGCGCCTGCATGACGTCGGAGAGCGACTGATACGGCGAGTCGGCGGCGACGGCGATGACCCCGTAGTCCGCGCCCAGCGTCCCGATCCAGTTGACCATGCTGGCGTCCATCCCGGGAAACTGGCCGCGAGCCAGGCCGGTGGTGGTCACGGTGCTGGCGGCGACGATCAGGTTCTCCTGGCCGGCACGTTTCTGAACCACGTGAGAGAAGCCGACACCGCCACTGGCTCCTGGCATGTTGGTGGTCTGGACGTTGCCGTCCACCAGTTCCAGGTCGCCGAGCACCCGACCCACGGAGCGGCAGGTGAAATCCCAGCCGCCACCGGGATTGGCGGGAGCGATGCAATCCACCTTTCCCGTCTGTTCGAACGCCTGGGTGGCGCTGGCGGCACTCCAGAGCAGGCCGCCCAGGATGAGCGTCCCGAGGTGAGGTTTGATCATGGCGCGTTCCTCTTGGTCTTGTTATCGATCGTCGTCTGGTGATCGATCGGCAGGGATGAGTCCCGTCCCGCTGCCGTCCTCCGCCAACGGGCGGGCAGGGGCGACAGCAGACGCTAGAGGACTGTAGCGAGCGGCGGAGAGGGGAAAAATTGGTTTCTGGGCAAGCGAGGCTTCGCGCTTTTCGAAGGGTTTACACCTTGGTCGCAATGATCGCCGCGGCTCAGGTCGCCGCGGCTTCGCGCTCCCGGGTCTCCGCGCCGACCAGGTGGTCGACCATCTGGCGGGCGATCAGCGGCAGCGCCTCCAGGTTACGGACACCGATGACCAGTTCGCGCTCCGCCCACTCGTCGACCAGCGGGACCGTCGCCAGGGAGAGGCTCTCCCGATAGGCGGCGACGGCCCGGGCGGGCAGGATGCCGATCCCCATCCCGCGGTCGATCATGCGGCAGATACCCTCGAAGCTGCGCACCTGGATGCGCATCCGCAGTGGCCGTGACAGCCTCTGGGAATCCTGGTGCAGCAGGGCGTGGAGCGACGAGTCCTGTTCCAGTCCGATGAAGTCGTGATCCAGGGTCTCGGCGAAAGCCAGCCGTTGTCGGCTCGCCAGCGGATGGTCCCGCGCGGTGACCAGCACCAGCCGGTCCCGGCGGTAGGGCTGGATCGCAAGGCCCTCGGCGGGAATGTGCGCGGAGAAGATGCCGATGTCGGTGAGGCCGTCGCGAACGGCCGTGATGATCTCGTGACTTAGGCGCTCCTGCATGTCGATGCGGATCTGCGGGTAGCGCCAGGTGAAGTCGCTCAGGTCGTCGGGCAGGAACTCGATGACCGCGGAGGTGTTGGCGTGCAGGCGCACGTGACCCCGGATCCCCACGCTGTATTCGCTGAGGTCGGCGTTGAGATGGTCGAGGCTATCCAGCATGTGGCGGGCGTGATGGAGGAGCGCGTGCCCGGCGGGTGTCAGCTCGACGCCGCGCGGGCGTCGATAGAGCAGCGTGGTCGAGAGCTGCGCCTCGAGATCGCTGATGCGCTTGCTGACGGCCGCCAGCGCCAGGTGCTCGCGCTCGGCGGCGCGGGTCAGGCTCCGCAGGTCGGCGATGGCGACGAACAGCTTGAGCGTGGTGAAGTCGATTCGCTTCATGGTGGCGGCATCTGTGTGGCGACGAAGACCCGGCCACTCTATCGTTCGCGATGGACGAAGCCTAGCTTGACGATCGCCTAATTGTGGCGGCCCCGAGGCTGGGTCACGCTGCCGCTATCGATGAACGACCATGCCGGCAGCGATTCGAGAGAGGCGCTGCCGAACGTCACGAAGGAGAGCGATATGGCGGCCAGCGACGGCGCGCAGGCGCTAGCGGGACTCAAGGTGGTGGAGTTGGGCCAGTTGATCGCCGGGCCCTTCGCCAGCAAGCTGCTCGGCGAGTTCGGTGCGGACGTGATCAAGATCGAGCCGCCGGGAACGGGCGACCCGCTGCGCAAGTGGCGGGTGCTGAAGGACGACACCTCGTTGTGGTGGCATGTGCAGACCCGCAACAAGCGATCGCTGGCGCTGGATCTGCGCTCGGAGGAGGGGCAGGAGATCGTGCGCCGGCTCATCGACGAGGCGGATATCGTGATCGAGAACTTTCGCCCCGGCACGCTGGAGAAGTGGGGGCTGGGCTGGGAGGCGCTGAGCGAACGCAACCCCGGCCTGATCATGGTGCGTATCTCCGGCTACGGGCAGACCGGCCCTTATCGCGATCGACCGGGATTCGGCGTCATCGGCGAGGCGATGGGCGGGTTGCGCTACCTTTCGGGTCATCCCGATCAGCCCTCGGTGCGCGTGGGGATCAGCATCGGCGATTCGCTGTCGGCGCTGTACGGCGTGATCGGCGCCTTGCTGGCACTGCAGGAGCGTCATCGCAGCGGCCAGGGGCAGTACATCGACGTTGCGCTCTACGAATCGGTATTCGCGATGATGGAGAGCCTGATCCCTGAATACGACAATGCCGGGGTGATTCGCGAACCCAGCGGCAGCGCCTTGCCGGGCATCACGCCCTCCAATGCCTATCCCTGCGCGTCGGGCGATGGGGAGGGTGAGGAGTACGTGCTGATCGCCGGCAACGGCGACAGTATCTTCAAGCGCCTGATGGCGGCGATCGGCCGCCAGGATCTCGCCGACGATCCGCGTTTCGCCCACAACGACGGCCGCAGCCGGCACGCCGAGCTGATCGATGGCGCCATCGCCGACTGGACCCGCCGCCACCGGCGTGACTACGTGCTCGACGTGCTGGAGAGCGCTCACGTGCCGGTGGGCTACCCCTATACCGCCAAGGATATCGTCGCCGATCCGCACTACCTGGCCCGGGAGATGATCGAGACCATCCGGCTGGGCGATGGCGAATCGCTCAAGGTGCCCGGCGTGCTGCCCAAGCTGAGCCGCACGCCGGGACGAATCGAAGGCGGCGGCCCGGCGCTGGGCCAGCATACCCAGACGGTACTCGACGAGCTGGGGATCGACCGCGATACCCAGGCGAAGATGCGCGAACGAGGAGTGATCTGATGAGGTCGACGACCATGCAGTCCCGCGTCACCGTCAACGACGTGGCGCCGCGAGACGGTCTCCAGATCGAATCGCGGTTCGTTCCCACCGAGGAGAAAATTCGGCTGATCGATGCGCTCTCCCGCACCGGGCTGGCGAAGATCGAGGCGACCTCGTTTACCTCGCCCAGGGCGATTCCCAACCTGCGCGATGCCGAGGAGGTCATGCGCGGCATCGAGCGTGTGGCGGGAGTCGGCTACGTGGTACTGGTCCCCAACGAGAAGGGCGCCGAGCGTGCCCTCGCCTGCGGGGTCGACGAGATCAACCTGGTGCTGTCGGCCAGCGACAGCCACGGCCGTGCCAACCTCCGCATGACCGCGGAACAGTCGCTGGAGCGCTTTGCCAACATCCTGGAGATCACCCGGGGAAGCGACGTCTTCGTCAACGCCTCGATCTCGACGGCGTTTGGCTGCCCCTTCGAAGGCGAGGTGCCGTTCAAGCGGGTGCTGTCGATCACCGAGAAGCTGCTGGCGCTGGGCGTCCAGGGGATCACCCTGTGCGACACCACCGGGATGGCCAATCCACGCCAGGTCGCCGACCTGAGCCGCGAGACGTTGAGCCGCTGGCCGTGGCTGCCGGTGACGCTCCACGTCCACGACACCCGTGGCATGGGGCTGGCCAATGCCCTGGTCGCTTGGCAGAGCGGGATCACCCGGTTCGATGCCGCGCTGGGCGGCCTGGGAGGCTGTCCCTACGCGCCGGGGGCCAGCGGCAACGTGTGCAGCGAGGATCTGGTCCACATGTTCGAGCAGATGGGGGTGGGGACAGGGGTCGATCTCGACCGGCTGATCGCCGCCGCCGAGCTGCTGCCGGCGATGATCGGCCACGACGTGCCGGGCCAGGTGGTCAAGGCCGGCACGTCGGATCGCCGCTATCCGCTGCCGGAGACGGCCAACGGCTGAGCGCCGGCGGGATCAGGCCGTCGTGGCATCGCGCTGGTGCACCAGGCGGCCGTTGGCCCAGGTCGCTGCCACCGTGCGGTCGTCGCCCAGCATCATCATGGCGAACAGGCGCTCCGCCAGGGTCGTGGCCTGGGACAGGCGGCGTGCCATCAACGGGGTGGACTCGGGGTCGAGAACGGCGATATCCGCCTCGAACCCCGGCTGCAGGCTGCCGATCCTGTCGTCCAGATGCAGCGCCCGGGCGTTGCCCAGGGTGAGCCGATAGAATCCCTGCCAACCGGTCAGGGCCTGGCCGAGCAGGGCGCCGACCTGATAGGCGCCCTGCAGGGTGCCGAGGCCGGAGAGCGAGGTGCCGCCGCCGACATCGCTGGCCAGCGATGTCATCAACCCCGCCTCCCGGCAGGCCAGGCGATCCATCAATCCGCTGCCGAGGAACAGGTTCGAGGTGGGGCAGAAGGCGATGTTGGCGCCTCCCTGCGCCAGTCTCCGGCGCTGCTCCCCGTTGAGGTGGATGCCGTGGGCGAAGGTGCTGCGCGGGCCGACGAGTCCATGGCGCTCGTAGACATCGAGATAGTCACGGCTTTCCGGAAACAGCTCGGCCACCCAGGCGATCTCGCCGCGATTTTCCGACAGGTGGGTCTGCAGGTAGAGATCGGGGGCGTTGCGCAGCACGCCGCCCACGGCGTCGAGCTGCTCGCGAGTGGAGGTCGGCGCGAAGCGCGGCGTCAGGGTGTAGTCGAGACGATCGCGGCCATGCCAGTCGGCGATCAGCCGCTCGCTGTCGCGGACGCCGCCCAGAGTGTCGTCGGTCAGGGCGTCCGGCGCATGGCGGTCCATCAGCACCTTGCCGGCGATCATGCGCAACTGGCGACGCTGGGCCGCCGCGAAGAAGCTGTCCACCGAGATCGGATGCGAAGAGCAGAACACCTGCGCGGTGGTGGTGCCGACCCGCAGCATCTCGTCGAGGAACCGCTCGGCGCCGGCCCGGGCGTATTCGGCATCGGCGAACCGGCATTCGGCGGGGAAGGTGTAGTCGTTGAGCCAGTCGAGCAGCTCGCGGCCATAGGACGCCATGATGTCGAGCTGGACGTAATGAACGTGGCTGTCGATGAAGCCGGGCATCATCAGCTTGTCGCGGTAGTCGACGATCTCGATGTCGACGGGCAGCCGATCGGCGAGCGCGTCGAAAGGTTCGACGGCGTGGATGTGGCCGTCGACGATCCAGATCGCCCCGTCCTCGAGATAGCGGGTGGCGCCGGCCAGTGGCACGGCGTCCTCGCCGGGATCGTCGAGACAGGTGAAGAGCGGGCCGCGAAGCAGGCGGTGGTGAGTTTGCATGGTCATTCTCTGGCGGAACCTGTCGAGTGGGCGTTGTCGATCGGATCGGTGGTGGAAAAGGCGTGGCGAAGTCGTTCCGGTGCCGCGCCCCGCCGATCCGGCGCGTCTTGCGGCTCGTGGCGATCGGCCAGCAGCTCGGCGGCCACGCTGATCGCGATCTCGCAGGGGCGCTTGCTGGCGGTGGAGACCAGGCCGATGGGGCAGCGAACCCGTGCCAGCGCGGCGTCATCGAGCCCGGCGGCGGCCAGGCGCGAGCGAAAACTGGCCCATTTGCTGCACGAGCCGATCATGCCGATGGAGCGCAATCCCTCGCCGCCCGAGTGGGCTCGCGATAACAGTGCCGCGATCAGATCGCGATCCTGGGCGTGGTCGTGGGTCATCACCAGCACGTGAGCGTCACGGGGGATGGCCGCCACGGCCTGTGCCACGCCTTCGGCATCCGCCGCCAGCGTCAGGGGCCGGACGCGGTCGGGATAGCGGTCGTGAGAGGCCCCGAGCGGGAACGCCCCGTCGCGGCTGTCGTACCAGTCGATGCGCCAGGGCAGCGGCGCGAGCAGTTCGACCAGCGCCCGGCCGACATGGCCGGCACCGAACAGCGTCAGGTGGCTGTCGGCGCCGGCGAAGACCTCGATCAGTACATGCACGAACCCGCCGCAGCACTGACCGGAGCGACCGCCCAGCGGAAACGCCTCGAGATGGGTACCTGCCGCCACGGGCGTTGCCGCCAGATGCCGTCGGGCGCTCTCGATCACCTGCTGCTCGAAATGGCCGCCGCCCAGCGTATCGATGACCGCCGTCGAGGTGACGACCAGCTTGGCGCCGGGCTCCCGCGGGGTCGAACCGGCAGCGCCGACGATGCTGGCAAGCACGTGGGGAAGGGCGCACTCCTGCAGGCGGTGCAGCGCGGCGTGCCAGCTTTCGCGGTGATCGCGGGTTCCGGGAGAGCCGTCGGCGCTCATCGTGACGCTCCGGCGTTCGCAGGCCCGGCGCGCAGCGCCTCGGCCGCCATCAGTACCCGCTCCGGCGTGGCGGGAGTATCCAGCGGCGGGCTGACCCGATAGTCGGTGAGGCTCGACAGTGCATCGCGCAGCGCCGACCACACCGAGATACCCAGCATGAAGGGCGGTTCGCCCACGGCCTTGGAGCGATAGATGCTGGCCTGGGAGTTGGGGTGGCCTTCGAGCAGTTCGACGTTGAAGATCGGCGGCAGGTCGCCGAAGGTCGGGATCTTGTAGGTGGCGGGGCCATCCGTCAGCAGACGCCCGTCGTCGTTCCACTTCAGCTCTTCGCTGGTCAGCCAGCCCATGCCCTGGATGAAGCCGCCCTCGACCTGCCCCAGGTCGATGGCCGGATTGAGCGAGTCGCCGACGTCGTGAAGGATATCGACGCGTTCGACCCGGTACTCCCCGCTCAGGGTGTCGACGCTGACCTCGCTGACCGAGGCGCCGTAGGCGAAGTAGTAGAACGGTCGGCCCTGTCCGGTGTCGCGATCGTAGTGGATCAGCGGCGTGGCGTAGAACCCGGTCGCCGACAGCGAGATGCGACCGAGATAGGCCGCCTGGACGAGGTCGCCCCACGGCACCCGGTGGTGCACGTCGCCAACCCCGGAGACCAGTTCGCCGTCGACGAGACGCAGCCCCTCGCGGTCCAGGCGATAGTGCTCGGCGGCGAAGTCGAGCAGGCGCCGGCGGATCCGGGCGGCGGCGTCGCGGGCGGCCATGCCGTTGAGATCGGCACCGCTGGAGGCCGCGGTGGGCGAGGTGTTGGGGACCTTGTCGGTGCGAGTGGCGCTGATGCGCACCGCGTCGAAATCGAGCCCCAGCTCGCGGGCGACCACCTGGCAGATCTTGGTATGCAGGCCCTGGCCCATCTCGGTGCCGCCGTGATTGATCATCACGCTGCCGTCGGTGTAGACGTGGAGCAGGGCGCCCGCCTGGTTGAGGTGCTTGGCGGTGAAGGAGATGCCGAACTTGACCGGCGTCAGCGCCAGGCCGCGCTTGATCACGGCGCTTGCGCGGTTGAACGCACCGATCTCGCCGCGGCGTTGCCAGTAGTCGCTGCTGCGCTCCAGCCGCTCGATGATCTCCACCATCAGCGGATGCTGATCGACGTGCTGGCCGTAGTGGGTGGTATCGCGACCGCTGCGATAGAGATTGCGCTTGCGTACGGTCAACGGATCCTGGCCGACATGGCGGGCGATATCGTCCATCGCCCGTTCGACGATCATCATCCCCTGCGGGCCGCCGAAGCCGCGAAAGGCGGTATTCGATGCGGTATGGGTGCGGGCACGGTGTCCGGTCACCCGCGCGGCGCCCAGCGAGTAGGCGTTGTCGGCGTGGAACATGGCGCGGTCGACCACCGCTTCGGAGAGATCCGGCGAGTGGCCGCAGTCGCCGATCAGGGTGATGTCGCCGCCGAGGATCACGCCGTCGGCGTCGAAACCCAACCGATAGCGATTGTGGAACGGGTGGCGCTTGCCGGTGGCACGGGTATCGTCGGCACGGGGCAGGCGCAGGCGCACGGCCCGGCCGGTTCGCCTCGCCAGCAGCGCCGCCACGCACGCCCAGGGCGCGGCCTGGGTCTCCTTGCCGCCGAAGCCGCCGCCCATGCGGCGGTTCTCCACCGTCACCGCGTGGAACGGGATATCCAGCACCTCGGCGACCAGCTTCTGGGTCTCGCTGGGGTGCTGGTTGGAGGTATGGACGATGACGCCTTCGTCCTCGCCGGGCACGACCAGGCAGGCCTGGCCCTCGAGGTAGAAGTGTTCCTGGCCGCCGACGAACTGTTCGGCCTCGAGCACGTGGGGCGCGCTCTCCAGCGCCCGTCGCCAATCGCCGCTGACTTGCCGGTGCGTGGGGCGTACCAATTCGCCGGCCTCGGCGGCGGCGACCGGGTCGAAGCGGGGTGGCAGCGGCTCGATCTCGACCACTGCCGCCTTCACCGCGCGACGTGCCTCGGGATAACTGGTGGCGGCCACCGCGAACAGCGGTTGGCCGACGTAGCTGACCTCCGCGTCGGCAAACATGGGGTCGCCGGGAAACACCGGGCCGATATCGCGATGGCCGGGAATATGCTGCGCCGTGATCACGTCGACGACGCCGGGCATCGCCCGGACCGCATCGAGGTCGAGGCGGGTCACCCGGCCATGGGCCACCTCGCTCAGCCCCACCATGGCGTGCAGCGTGTCATGGGGCGCCGGCAGATCGTCGATGTAGCGGGCACGCCCGGTGACATGCTTGGTGGCGCTCTCGTGAGCCTGGGCGTGACGGACAGCATCTCGCCTCGGCCGAGGGCTGACGGTATCGCGGGCAACCGGCTCGTCACCCTCGAGGCGGCCGATCCCCGCGCTTTCCGCCCGGTCGGCCTCGTCCAGGGCCTCCGGCACGGCATCGGAAGCGGCGCGCGCCTTTCGGATTCGCTTTTCAGTGAGCGTACGCATCGAGCGTCACCTCCTGCGTCGGTTCGTCCAGCGCGGCTCGGGCGAGTGTCAGTCGCCAGCGTTCGAGCAGGTTGGCCGCGGCGGTGGCGCGGTAGTCGCGGGAGCCACGGGCGTCGCTCATCGGGGTGAGTGACTGCTGGAGCGCCCGCCTGGCGGCAGCGAAGGCCTGCTCGTCGGGGGCCTTGCCTTCCAGCGCGGCCTCGACGGCCCGGACCCGCAGCGGAATCGCCGCCATGCCGCCGTAGGCGACACGCACGTCCTGCAGCACACCCTCCTGCAGCCGCCAGCGGAAGGCGCCCAGCAGCGTCGAAATGTCGTCTTCACGCCGCTTGGAGAGTTTCCAGACGCGCTGCTCGTGGCCGTCGCCTGGCCTGGGGAGGAGTATGGCGGCAATACACTCGCCGGGGGCGAGCGCGGTCTGCTTGTAGTCGAGGAAGAAAGCGTCCAGCGGGAGCTCCCGCATGCCGTCCGGCCCGGCGAGGCGCACTCTCGCGTCCAGCGTCAGCAGCACCGGCGGCGTATCGCCAATGGGGGAGGCGTTGGCGATATTGCCGCCCACGGTGGCCCGGTTGCGAATCTGGGCCGACCCCAGCCGGGTCAGCAGATGCGCGAAAGCGGGATAATGGGTGGTCAGCAGCGGCTCCCACTCGCGATAGGTGATCGCCGCGCCCACCCACCAGCCGTCCGCGACTTCCTCGAGTTGGCGGAGCTCCTCGACCTGGCGTAGATCGATCAGGGTGTCGAACTGCGCGAGCCGCTGGGTGACCTCGAGCCAGAGATCGGTGGCGCCAGCCACCAAACGCGCCTCGGGATGGCGCTGCATGGCGGTGGTGAGTTCGGCGAGGGTCGTCGGCGTCAGATAGCCGCTCTGGTCCTCGACGGCCACTGCCGGGGAGAGGTCGCGAACCGCCCTCTTGAGGGTGGGATCCTCGGCCCAGGGTGGGCGGGTGTCGCTGCGCTCGCCCATGCTCAGGGCGGCGTCGCGAATGGGGCGGTAGCCGGTGCAGCGGCACAGATTGCCGCCGAGCGCCGCTTCCAGCCGGTGGTTGTCCAGCACCTGGTGGGGGAGCGCCCGCTGCTGTTCGTGCAGGGCGAACAGCGACATCACGATGCCGGGCGTGCAGAATCCGCATTGGCTGCCGTGGCACGCCACCATCGACGACTGCGCCGGATGCAGCGCATCGCCCCGGGCCAGGCCGTCAACGGTCACCAGGTGAGTGCCCTGCAATTGATGCGCCGGCGTGATGCAGGCGTTCAGGGTGCGATAGGCGAACGACCCGTCGCCGTCAGGGCGGGCGATGGCAACGGTGCAGGCGCCGCAGTCGCCGGAGGCGCAACCCTCCTTGGTACCGCGCTGCGCGAGCGGGCCGCGCAGCAGCTCGAGTACGCTGGTATCGGGGGCGGCGGCCAGTCGCCGATGCTGGCCATTGAGGAAGAATTCGATCATCGGGAGCCTGCCATTGTCGTTGTGCGGGGCGCCGTCTACCGGCAACCTTGCAGGATGAATCCTGACCGATCGGTCAGCTTTGGGTAGCGTCTTCGATTCCGGCCTTGATGGCAAGTGCTCTCTACCGGCACTGGAACCGGGGGCCGCCGGCAGACAACCCGCCCGATTCAGCATAGCATCGGCACCGTGGGCCACTAAGCGCGTCCCGGGGCGGGCGATTTCATTCCGATAGAAGTGTGCAAGGAGCTCAGGTGGATAATCACGATCTTCCCGAAACCACGGCTCGGGAGCGTAACGAGCAGCGGATTTTCGAGGCGGCGGAGAGCGTCTTCGCCCGACACGGCTATCGGGGTGCCAGCATTCAGGCGATCGCCGCGGCGGCCGGAATCCCCAAGTCCAACGTCCTCTACTACGTCGGTAGCAAGCGGCGCCTCTATGTCACCCTGCTCGAGCGCACGATGTGGCGCTGGAACGAGATGCTGAGCGATATCAGCGTCGACGACGATCCGGCGGAGGTGCTGGAAGCGTTCATCCGCAGCAAGATGCAGCTGAGCCAGACCCATCCCAGAAGCTCGCGGCTCTTCGCCAACGAGATACTGCAGGGCGCCCCGTTTCTGAAGGAGTCGCTGTTCGGCGAGATGCGGGAGTGGGTGGAAGCCCGCGCCGAGGTCTTCCGCCAATGGGCGGAGCGCGGGTTGATGGATCCGGTGGATCCCGTCTGGCTGATCTTCCTGATCTGGTCGGCTACCCAGCACTACGCTGACTTCGAGACTCAGATCGTGGGTATCACCCATCGCGACAAGCTCGACGAACGAGACTTTCAGTCGGCCGGCGATTTCCTGTGCCAGGTGATCATCAAGGGGTGTGGGGTCCGAAGGCGCGATGGCGCGGTCCGGGAGCCGTGACGGATCGGAGTGGAGCACGACAGTCGTCGAGGGGGAGAAGGTCGGGGGGAGGTCGGCTGGCCGTGGCGGCGATCGACCCGGTAACGGAAGCGAGTCCTTTCGCGCTCAACTTCCTGTCGAGTCTCAACCTTGAGGGCCGGCAACGTCCTGTTGCTCTGCTGTCGATCCCTGGATGCTGTCCCTAGCGCGATCCGTGCGTCGTCGCATCGTCCTTGAAGGGGCTTCCTTGCGGCAGCGGCATCCTGCCACCGGCAGTGTATACGAGATTTCCTCCCCAAAGCGAAGGGAAAATCGCTAAAAAGCGTTAAGTTACAAAGTGATACGCTTGGCGGGGGCGCTATGGGGTCGCATGCTCAAGTCATTGTTTCACGGCTAGAATCGGGAATCGAAGGCGACACTCCGGATCAGCGCGACTATGGGCCTGCCAACCGCCAGTTGCATTTCGTCACAGGCCTGGCGGGTAAGCCGGGCCCGCAGCCGCTGCCGGCCGACCATCAGACGCACTTCATTGGCGCTGGGTTCCTGGGTCGAGGGCTCGATGGCGTCGATCACCGCCGCCAGCCCATTGCGATAACTGGTGCCTTCGGGCATGGCGTGGGCGAGGGCGACATCGCGCACCCCCACGCGCAGACGTATCGGCGTGCCTGGGTGCTGGTCGAGCGCCGGGATGCGAAGCGTCTGTCCATCGTCGAGGACGACCTGGGTCAGGGCGTAGGCGTGGTCGTGATCGACCACCTGGGCGCGCAGTCGCGTGGCGGCATCGAATCCGCCCAGTCGCTCGGTGAGGTCGAGTCGCATCATCAGCTCGTCCAACTGACCGTGCGCCGTCAGCCGCCCCTGCTCGATCAGGGCGAGATGATCGGCGATGGCGGCGATCTCAGCCGTGTCGTGGCTGACGTACAGCACCGGCAGATCGATCTCCCGGGTCAGGCGGACGAGATAGCTCAGCAGCTCCCGCTTGCGTTCGCCATCCAGCCCGGTCAGCGGTTCGTCCAGCAGCAGCAGGCGAGGCTGGGTCAGCAGCGCGCGGCCAATGGCGACTCGGCGCGCCTCTCCCCCCGAGAGGGCGCCGGGCAGGCGCTCGAGGAGATGGCCGATCCCCAGCAGGGTCACCAGGTCGTCGAATCGGGCGCGGCCGCTCCTCGGCATGCCATAGGTGAGGTTGCCGCGAACCCGGTAGTGGGGGAATAGCCGCGCTTCCTGAAAGACGATGCCCAGCTGGCGTCGATGAATCGGTACGTGAATCTTCTGCTGGGTATCGCTCAGCATACGCTCGCCTAGCCGGACGTATCCGCCATCCGGGCGGTCGAGACCGGCAATCAATCGCAACAGACTGGTCTTGCCGCTGCCGGACTCGCCAAACAGCGCGGTCACGCCGCTGGCCGGCACCGTCAGCGCGATATCCAGATCGAAGGTGCCCAGGCGCTTGCGCAGCCGGCACTCCAGTGCGGTGCCGGCCGGGGCGTGGATCTCGCCCGGGGTCGAGTGGTGAGCGTTCCCGCTCATCGGTCACGCTCCTGGAGGCGCTGTCTGGCGCGGCGGGCCAGCCATTCCGACGCCATCAGCGAGAGCATGGCGATGACGATCGACAGCACGCAGAGCCTGGCGGCGGCGGCTTCCCTTCCTGGCGTCTGGATCAGGGTGTAGAGCGCCAGCGGCAGGGTGCGGGTCTCGCCGGGAATGTTGGAAGCAAAAGTGATGGTGGCGCCGAATTCGGACAGCGCGCGGGCGAACGCCAGGACCGTGCCGGTCAGCAGTCCCGGTACCGCCAGGGGCAGGGTAATCGTGAACAGTACCCGCCAGCGGTTGGCGCCGAGGGTGCCCGCGGCCGCCTCCAGCTTGGGATCGACGGCTTCCAGCGAGAGCCTGACGGCACGAACCAGCAGCGGGAATGCCATCACGCCGCCGGCGACGGCGGCGCCCTGCCAGGTGAACGGCAGCGACAAGCCGAAGCCCTGGTAGAGCCACTGGCCCAGCCAGCCATGGCGTCCCAGCGATAGCAGCAGCAGGTAGCCCACCACCACGGGAGGGAGCACGAGCGGCAGATGGAGCAGGCCGTCGAGCAGGGCCTTGCCGCGAAAGTCTTGACGAGCCAGCAGCCAGGCAACGGCGACGCCGGGCACCAGAATCCATCCCACGGCACTGCCGGCGATCTTCAGGCTGAGGATGATGGCCTGCCACTCGGCGTCGGAGAGCGCTATCGCCTCGAAAAGCATCCGGGGCTCAGTCGGATTCGACCGGCGTGAAGCCGTAACGGCTGAATATCGCCAATGCGTCGTCACCCGCCAGCCATCGTCGGAACGCCTCGGTGTCATCGCTCGGTGTCGGATCGACCACGGCGAGAGGGTAGGTGATGGGCTGGTGGCTGTCGTCGGGGAACACGCCGACCCGCTTGACCCGGTCGCTCGCCTCGGCGTCGGTCTGGTAGACGATGCCGAGCGGGGTCTCGTTGCGCTCCACCAGCGCCATCGCGGCCCGGACGTTGTCGCCGCTGGCCAGGCGCGATTGCAGCGCGTTCCACTCGCCGATGGACTGCAGCGCCTGCTTGGCATAGATACCGGCCGGCACATGGCTGGTCTCGCCAACCGACAGGCGCTGACCGTCGCCCAGCCGGGAGGCTATCGTGGTCCCGTCGCCCGGAGTGAAACCGGCGATGTCGCTGGCCGTCGGCGCGATCAATACCAGCCGGTTCCTGAGCAGGTCGACGCGCTCCCCGACCGGCAGATCCTGCGCTGCCAGCCAGTCCATCCACTGCTCGTTGGCGGAGAGGTAGATGTCGGCGGGAGCGCCGCTGGCGATCTGGCGCGCCAGTGTCGATGAGGAGGCGTAGACCGGGACGATATCGACATCGTGGTCGGATTCGTAGGCCTGGATCGCCGCGTTCATGGCATCGGTCATCGAGGCGGCGGCGTAGATCCGGACCGGATCGGCTCTGTCGCCGGCATCGGCGACCGCCGGGATACAGAGCGCCAGTGCCAGCAGAGCGGGCGGGACTTGACGGGCCGAGAGATTCACGGGCTTCTCGCTATGTCTGAATGGAAATAACGGGAAGCCACTATAGCCGCCGGCAATGCGGTGGTCGAGAGGGAATCGCGCGAAGCGATGGGCTCAGTCGGAATCGGCATCGGCCGCCGGTGCGTCGGCCTGGCTGTCCTCGGCATCGATGGCGCGGGGCGGCGCGAGACGATTCATCAGCGCCTGTCCATGGGGATTGTCGTCGAGATCGGCCATCAGCCGGCGATAGTCGTCGACCAGGGCGCGGCCCTGTGCCGTCAGGGTCGCCCCGCCACGCCGGGTGCCGCCGATGACGGTATCGACCACCGGCGCGGCGAGGTGCCGGTTCATGGTGTCGAGAAGTTGCCACGCCTTCTTGTAGCTCAGGCCCATCTCACGGCACGCCGCGGCGATCGAGCCGTGCCGCTCGATCGCCTCCAGCAGCTCGATCTTGCCCGGGCCGACGACGATCTCCCGGTCGGCGACCAGGCGAAGCTGAAAGCGTGGCGAGGGGTGGTGGGTGCGGGTCATGGCAGCATCGTGGCGGTGGCGAGCGCCTGTTGTATCACAGCCGCTCGCCACCGGCCCAGGATCAGGCCGTCTGCGCCACCTGCTGGCGGACACCGGCACGCCAGTGCAGATAGTCCACGGCGACGAACAGCAACAGGCTGACGCCCATTACCGGCAGGGCATAGCCGAAGGCGGCCGCAACGAGCAGGACGACCAGCCGCGACCGCCGATCCATCAGCCGGAAGATGGCGGTCAACGTCTGCGGCTCGCGGGAAGCGGCGGTGCGTCGACGCCACCACATCGCGTAGCCCCAGCAGATCAGGGTGACGAGGCAGGAGGCGAACGCGACCAGTGCCAACTGGTTGGGCAGTCCGAACAGCACTCCCATGTGCAGGTCGATCCCCCAGCGGGTCAGTTTGGCGGCCAGCGGGGAGGTGGCGAAATCGGCACGATCGGTGACGGTAAAGGTCTGCGGGTCCAGGGCGATCTGGTCGACCTGCGTCGGCCACCCGCGCCCGATTTCACGAATTTTCCAGGCGGTCATCGGTGAGTTCGGCGGCACGATCTCCAGGCTGTCGGCATCGATGCCGGCGGCTCTCGCGGCGGCGAGCGCCAGGTCGAAATCAGCGGGCGACGATGCCGGCCGCGACGCGGCCATGCCGGTATGGCTGGCGGCGGCGTGATGCGCCGCATGGGGATCGCCGGGGGCCGCGCCGGCCGATCCCTCTGCCGTTGGTGCCGGCGCCGCGAGATCGGTGGACACGCTGGGCGTGCCCCAGCCCCAGGCGTGTCGCAGCTGGGCGATGTTGCCGCCGGCCCACTGCGACCAGGTCAGGCCCGTCGCCGAGAAGAACAGCAGCCCGATCAGCGCCACTGCCCCGAGGGTGGCGTGGCGCTGGCGCAAGCGCTGCGGTCCCGCTGCCTGGCGGCGAGTTCGACGGCGGCGCCACCACAGGAAGCCGCCGCCCAGCGCGGCGATCCAGAGCCAGGAGGCGGCCAGCTCGCTGTAGAGACGACCCGTATCGCCCAGCAGCAGGCTGCGGTGGAACTGATCGATGGCGGTACGCAGGGGGAGCACGCCGCTGGTGCCGTAGACCGTCATGTCGCCCCGAACCGCCAGCGTGACCGGATCGATGAACAGGGCACGATGCTCCGAGGGCCCCAACCCTTCACCCGCGAACATGACCCGCGTGGTCGCTCCCGGCGCCGGTGCGGGACGAACGGCGGCGGGACTTGTGCTGATCCCCGCGGCGACCTGGGCGGCGGCGATCTGGCGTGCCAGCGGCTGCGCCTCACCCTCGCTCTGGGTGGTCAAGGCATCATGGTAGAGCCAGTTCTCGAGCTGGGGCGTCAGCGCATAGGCTATCCCCGATAGCGCGGCAACGAGCAGAAACGGCCCGACGAACAGGCCGACGTAGAAGTGAAGGCGAGTGATCAGTGCGACCCACAAGGGGGGCTGGCGGCGATCGGTCGCCGCTGAAACGGTGTCCATGGGTGAACTCCAGGCCTGAACCGGATGGCAGCGCCCGACGACGGTCGTCGGACGGGCATGACATGGGGCTCCGGATACGCATCGGGTCACGATGGGCATGCGGAGCGAGAGAACGGCTTCAGGCCAGGGGCGGTGCGCGGGAGGCGTAGCGGGGATAGACCGGCGTCGGCGACGGCGGGGCGACGACCTCCGGCGGATGTACCACCGCCGGTGGCGGCGAGACCGGGGGTACGGCTCGCGGCGGCTCGAGGCCGGGGGCGTGGAGAAACAGCTCGCAGTAACCGCAGGCGGCCAGGTGCCAGTGGTCGTCTGCCGTCATGGTTCGGGCGGACGATGGCATTCGGTGGTCGACGCCGGTGGCCGCGTGATGGGACGGAGCCATCATCATGCCGCCGTGGGCCGGCATCTCCATCAAGCGCTGCATCTGGCTGATCAACGGGCCCGTGAACGCCATCAGCATGGCGAACAGCGCGAGCGCGGTCAGCGGGCGGTAGCAGCGATGCCAGAAATGCGTCATATCTCGTCCAGGACGCCGTCGTCAGAGGGGGACTCTACGCGCTGGCGCTTGCGCCGCCAATCACCACCGGCCGGGTGTGTAATTATGCCGCACCGGAATCCACCCCTACAGCGCCAGCCGTTCACCTGACACTGTCTGTTCGTGGCGTAGTAGCCAGTGCTTTCTGCCGATACCGCCGGCATAGCCCGTCAACCTGCCGTTGCTGCCGATGACCCGGTGGCAGGGAGTGACGAGAGAGATTGGGTTGCGCCCGTTGGCGGCGCCGACCGCCCTGACCGCCGACGGGGCGCCGATGGCGACGGCAATCTCGCGATAACTGCGGGTCTGGCCATAGGGGATCGCTCGGAGTGCCTGCCACACCTTCGCCTGGAAGTCGGTGCCCCGGGGGGCCAGCGGCAGGTCGAACGTCGTCAGTTCGCCCAGGAAGTAGGCTTCCAGTTGCCGTGCGCAGCGTGCGGTGACGGCGTTGGGGTTGTCGACATGGCCCGGCGTCGTCGAGAAAGCGATCCAGGTTAGGCCCAGCGCGGTGGCGCGAATCTCGATGGGACCCAGGGGGATCGACGCCGGTGGCTGATAGCGCTGGACGAATTCGTCGTGACGCGCCGGCAGGCGGGCGTCGCACTGGGGGAAGTCTGTATTCATAGGATCTGGTTCCAGAGCTGCATCGTGAGATAGCTGCGCCATGGGGACGCGGTGGCGACATCCACCGGCGTCTCCAGGCGGGCGAGTGCGCGGCGCAGGCCGACATCGCCGTCCAGCCAGATGTCGGGGTCGCCGTTTCCGCGCATGGCGACGACCTTGGCCGTCCACGGCCCGATTCCCTTGAGCGAGAGCCACTGCCGCGGCTCCTCGCCGAGCTCTCCCCGATCCCAGGCGGTCGCCAGCCGCCGGACGGTTTCCCGGCGACTGGCGGGCAGTTTCAGGAAAGCGAGATCGCTGGCGGCGATGGCCCCGGCGGTGGGGAAGCGCCGACGTCCGCCGGCATCGGTTTCCCCGAGATGGTCGACCAGGCTCTGAATCAGGCGGTTGGCGGCGGCGATCGAGACCTGCTGGCCCAGCACGGCACGGATGCCGGCTTCGAAGACGCCCCAGGATCCCGGCAGGCGCAGCCCTTCGGCCAGCGGCAACTCCGGTAGATGCCGCTGCAGATGGGCTTCGATGGTGGCGGTGTCGGCGTCCAGGTCCAGCATTCGCCGAATCTGGCGCACGATGGCACTGAGGTCGCCGAGCTCGCTCAGGACCAGCGTGACCACGAACTGATGACGCTCGGGATCGTGCACGGCCTCGAAGTATCCGGTGGTCTCCCCCTGTCTCAGGGTCCGTCCCAGCGAATGGTCGTCGACCCACTCCAGGCCTTCGATGAGGTGGAGCGCGTAGAAATGGCGCAGCCGTTCCCACTGGTAGGGCGGGCGATAGGCGAGCTTGATGGTCAGGGCTGCGTTGCGTCGTTTTTGTCGCCGGATATCGCTGGGGGTCAGCGCCATCTGCCGCTTGAAGGCGTCGTTGAAGCGCCGGAGGCTGGAAAAACCGCTGGCGTGGGCGACGTCGGTCACCGGCAATGCGGTCTCGTGCAGCAGCTTCTTGGCGAACAGGCACTGGCGGTAGAGGGCGTACGCCTTGGGCGATACCCCGAACCGACGCTGAAACAGCTGGCGCAGGTAGCGCTCGCCGATACCCAGTCTGTCGCAAAGCGCCGTCACGTTGCCCTGCTGCAGTGCGCCGGCATCGATCAGGCGGATGGCCCGTGACAGCGTGGTCTGGGATCCCTGCCAGGCGGGAGAGTCCGGTGCACTGTCCGGACGGCAGCGCAGGCAGGGACGAAAACCGGCGCGGGAGGCGGCGACCGCCGATTCGAAGTAACGAACGTGCCGCTCCTGCGGCAGCGTCGCCGGGCAGATCGGGCGGCAGAATATCCCGGTGGTCTCGACGGCAATGAAGAAGCGGCCATCGAAGCGGGCATCCCGGGCCAGTCGGGCACTGCGGCATTGCTGGGGGTCGAGCATGGGGGCGCGTCCTGATCATCGTCTCGAGCTCATTGTAGCGGGGCGAGGCGGCGGGGCTGGCCGGATCCGGCACTCAATGATCGCCCCGGCGAGGATATGGCGTCGAGGGAAGAACGGCGCCGGCGAGGCGCCGTCTTGGGGGCGGGACGGCAGGTCGCGAGAGTCGCTACTTCCAGAGCTTGTCGTAGTCGTCCCAGTAGTGGCCCATGTCGCGATCCTGGGTCAGGCCATAGAGCGTGTAACGCCGGGCGAGGCGCGCGCCGCCATCGCGGGTCAGGGGTTGCCAGGCGAGGGTCGTGCTGCCGCGGCTCGATTCCGAGAAGAAGACGTCGAGGGGGATCGAGACATAGAGCCCCTTGTCGAAACTGCCCTCGCCGTAGTCGTCGCCGGCGTCCGTCAGCGTCGCCCAGGCGCCGATCCGCACCCCGGAGTCGAACTCTCGGGAGAGATCGAACGTCGCGCCCAGGTCCTTGGCCAGATAGCGACCCACGCTGACCTGAGCGAGAACGTCCTCGATGCCGGTTTCGATATAGGCGGTCGCGTGGCCGGTCCAGGTGTCGTAGTCGCGCATGTCGAAGCGCTGGTCGAAATCCCGCTGCTTGACCCAGTTGAGATCGACGCCGAAGGCCACCGGGCTGTTGAACGGGCGATAGAGCACTTCGCCCCCGGCGCCGGCATACATCATCTCGAGCAGACCGCCGTAAGCCATGCCGTACCAGTCCTGGCCGAATCGCAGGGTACGGGTGTACTGCAGGTTGTAGATCCCGAGGCTGGTTTCATCCAGATAGCTGTTGATGTTGGTGCGAACGCGAGGCAGCTTCGAATTGGCGACGTAGTCGAAGTCATCGAAATTGTCCGCCAGGTTCAGGGCGGCGCGGCCGCTGAACCAGCCGTTGGGGTCGGTCCGGTATTCGGCGTCGAGCTTGGCGTAGATCTGGTAGAGGTAGCCGTCGGGCCCTCCCAGGTTCTGATTCAGGCCCGGCGACAGGCTCCAGGTGAACTGGTCGAGATCGTTCTGGTAGAGCAACTCCCCGTCGGGGGGCGTATCGCCGGGTTGCGTCAATGCCGAGGCGTACAGCCCGTAGTGGTACTGCTGGTCGTAGGCCGTGGAATCGGCCGCCTCGAGATAGGCCTGGCGATCATGGACGTCGTCGCGCAAGCCCATGCCGACACTCTGCCAGCGGTAGCGGTAGGTGCCGATATCTTCCGCGGTATGGTTGTTGAGAATGCGATTGGCGCGACCTTCGCTTTCCAGCATCGAGCGATATCTGGTCGCTTCGGCCTCGACGATCAGCTCGTCGTCGTCGCGGGTGATACGCCGCACCCGCATCCCGGCGTTGTTCTGCAGTTCCGAGCTGACGGCGTTCCAGTCCTGCGCGGTCCGCTCCGGTGCCGCCTGGATCGGCACCGGTCTCGGATCATCGGTCTTGGGTTGGGAAATGCCGGCGAGATTGCCGCGGAAGGTGATGCCGAACATGGCGGTGTCGCCGCGCTCCCACCCGGCGCTCAACGAGATGTTGTCGTTGAGGCTCAGGCGGGCACCGAGATTGACCGGAGAGTGCTGAGTCAGCGTGGTCTCGAACGGTTCGCTGCGGTAGTCGTTGCCATCGTACTCGAGCTGGAGCGACAGCGGCTCCCAGCCGGTCTGGTATTCGATGCCGCCGAACAGGCCAACGTCGCCGCTGAAGATGTCGCCGAACTCGAAGTCGCCGGCTTCCTCGGGATTCTCCGTGGAGCGCTCGTCGAATCGATCCGATACCGCCCCCAGCGGGTTGCCGATGCCGCCGCCGTTGGCCAGATAACCCCAGCCCAGGCCGAGGGTGAAATCGAAGTCGTACCAGCGCTTGCTGGCGACCAGATATTCACTGCCGAAGAGGCCGGTACCGCCGAAGTCGCGAAAGCCCAGCGCCACGGCTGGCGTGTTGCGGTTCTCTTCCAGCAGCCGGAATTTGAAGTCGATGCCTTTATCCAGATAGGAACGCCCGGGATCGGTGGACGCGGGATAGTCCTGATTGGTGATCGCCGTGTAGCGAAAGCCGGCCTCCAGCCAGTCCATGGGCTGAAAGCTTATGTTGTAGCGGAGGTAGGGCGACACATGGCTGTGATTGAGGGAGATGTCTCCCAATGGCGCCATGCGTGCCGTCGGTGTCTGCATCAGCCCAACCCCGCCGAAGTCGGTGCGGGCCTGGCCCAGGTCTGCCTGCGTGATGGGCGCGTATGCCATCAGGATCGGGAGAGAGGCTCCCATGACCGGGGTGAAAAGGCGCAGCGGGGTCCAGCGGCGATCTGCGAATGTCGTCATGAGCATGGCTTAGTGGTAAAGATTGGCTGGGTCGACCGTGATGCACTCATCGCCGGGCAAGCGCGTGGCCAGAAACTGGGGGAGGGCCATGTCGACCCACTGGGCGCCAACCGAGTTCAGAGGGAGGGCGACGACCACACGAGTGCCGGGGACCAGCGGTGCCCGCTGGTGATTCCAGGCGGCGATGCCCAGGCTCTTGATATCGCCCTGGGGGCTCACCAGTTGCAACGTATCGGCGCTGGCATAGGCCTCCCCGTCGAGTCGGTCGAGCAGTGTATCGGTGGTCATGCCCGGCTCCCACGCCAGCCTGGCAACGCCCAGGGGCGTCCACGCTTCGATCCAGTCGGGCGTTTGGCACCAGCCTAGGGTGTCGACGTCCTCGAGTCGCGGCACCTGGCGCAGATGCGCCATCAGCCAGGTCGGATCGACGCGCCCCGGTATCCGCCCCTGGTCCAGTTTGCCGAGCGCCTCGCGCCAGGCGTCGAGGCCGTCACCGACCTGGGGCGCATCCAGTAGCCGTGCCTGCATGGCAAGTCCCGCCAGCTCGGCGTCGAGGCGTCGTTGGCGCTGCCGATCCTCGGCCGTCGCGTCATCTCGAGCCACGAAGGCGCGCGACCAGTTGACCGGGGTTTCCCGCCCTACCGTCAACCAGGCATCGAGCAGCGAAGGGGAAGGCGCTGGTGGACGACGCCCCTCGATGTCGATGGTAAAGGTGGAGGCCGGCTGGGTGTCGTCCTGCGCCTCGGCGGTGCCGACCAGACCGAGACCGCACAGTGCAACGGCGAGAAAACGGCGGGCGGCACGCCATGACCGGCGCCGGTGAAATGGAAAACGGGGGGTCACCATGTGTCGGTCTCGTCCTTGATGGGCTTCACGAAAATCCCTGTCTCGCTTTCGCCGAATCGCGACGGTGTCAGTGTCACCAAGGGCGGGCGACCTGCCAGTCGAATATCGGCCCGCCGGGCCATGGCTGGGTTTCGACCGCCCACAGGCGGCCGTCTTCCGGCGCTCGCCAGAGCGTGCCGTGAGTGACGTTGCCATCCTTCCAGTTCAGCGTTTCATGGCACACCTGCAACTCTCGCGACGTCAGCGGTAGTTCGACACGGGAAGGTGCCGCCTCACAGTCGAGGAGGGCGGTCGCCTGGCCATGATGTAGATTGCCGTCTGCCGTCTGCCACTCCCGCTCGAGACGGTAGGCAGTCGAGGAGGGGCTTCTCCAGGGAGGGGTATCGAGAACGTTTCCTTCCCCGTCACGGAGTTGCGTGTCGATCACGTTCTGCTCGAGGCCGGCACTACTGTGCAGGTAGCCATCCTCCAGGGCGACGGTGGCCGAGTCACGGAACTGCCAGTAGGTCATCTCCCCAGCCTGACTCGCCAGAATCACCAGCCCGCCATGCCCCGCGACGTGGAAGTCGAGCGATGCGTAGGAGGTGGCGGCGGCCTGGTCGGAGACATCATCGCCAGCGAGTCCCGGGACGATGCCATCGAGCGGGCGGCTTCCCCCCAGGGAGCAGCCGGAGAGGAGCAGGCTCGTCATGGCGAGACAAAAGAAGACCGCCCGAGGGCGGCCTTCCAGGCGGTAATGACGTGCCGCTGTCATTACCGGGTCCCGGTCGTACCGGTGGTGCCGGTCGTTCCGGTGGTGCCATCACTGCCACCTGCAGCGGCCAGCGCACCGACCGACGATGCCGCAGTGCTGGTGCCGGCAGCAGATGCTGTCGACGCACTAGCGGCAGAGCCGGCTCCGGCGGCGCTGCCCGTTGCCACTTCCTGGGCGACGGCGAGTGAAGAGACAGCCATTAACGCGACTGCCATTATGGCCAGTTTCTTCATAAGTACCTCCTAACGTGTTGGTTAAACCAACGATGTGGTCCGGAGACCACCTGTATTCTTACCAATATCACGGATTTGATCAATTATAACTTTCAAATTTATGGAATTGTAGTGTGTCAAAAACAAGACACCCGTCGGGTTGCACTGAAGAGCATCAAGTATAGTTAGCGACGCTCGTATATGGTGCAAGCGTCGCGAGATAAAGCAATAAAATTATAATGTGTTTTTGTGAAACATTGGTTGTCGTTATCGTGATTGCCAAGTTTAATTTGTCTAAAAATGGCGACAGTCGACCTGTTTGTAAGGTTGGTGAAGTGCGTAAATTGGTCGAATGGCAGAATGAAAGGTCGGGCTCATCGCGCCTCGCTTGGGCCGAAACCCCGGTTGGGTAAGGCAATTTCGTATGTGTGATTCTGTAAGTCATTGAAAAACATAGGCAGGCCTCTTTGGGATGCGGATTTGTTTCAATGAGTTTCTTGCGTCAGTTGATGTGTGTTTCAAGCACTGAAAAGTAACTGGCTGCTTTTGTTGATATCTCCGGCTGTCGCGAATTCGTCACACCTGTTCGTTATCAGTAAGGGCGGGATCCGTGTTGATTCATGGAATTCTTGGTTCTTGCACACTTCGGAACGCCGTTTTGTAACTAAAGGGTTAGGTATTTTGTTTGTTTTGAAAAGCTGGCACGTTATTGGCATTGGTTGATTTGTGAAAGGGCTGAGTCAAGGATTGCTCGACTTCAAGCTCGCGCATTGATGGCCAGTCGCCGTCGATGACGGGCGATTCATGTTTTTGAGTCAATTGACACGATAAATAAGGGCGTCAGGGAATGCCGTTAAAATCCTGGGGCGGTAGCGTGTTTAAATTTTAAGGTTTAAAGCGGAAGTCATTCGCGAGTCATGTTAGTCAGGACTCTATATGGAAGAGAGAAGGGGTGGTCGACAGGGATGATGAAATTTCGCGAGGGTCGCAGGCGTTCCATTACCCGATGGCGCTTGCCCGTCTTGTCGTTGTCACTGGTCGTCGCGGTTTCCGGCTGCGCCTTTGCGCCAGGGGGACACATCGACTACGACACGGACTCCGCGCCGATCGATGATTTGGTCGATGTGGAGCCGATCACGCTGGGGCTGGTTCGGACACAGCAGGCGGTCACGTCGCTGCGGGGTGGCAGCGGTGACGAGGCTGACCTGCAGCGAGCGGCGGCCGCTTCCCACCGTGACCCGGCGCTGGAGGGCCGCTACGAGTATCACATCGGCATTGGCGATGTGCTGTCGATCATCGTCTACGACCATCCGGAGTTGACCATACCAGCCGGCAGTGAGCGGCCCACGGAGGATACGGGCAATACCGTCTATAGCGACGGCACGATCTTCTATCCTTACGTCGGGCGAATCCAGGTGGCCGGTCGCACCGTGGAGGATGTCCGCTCGCAACTGCAGCGTCGCCTGGCAACCTACGTCACCGAGCCGCAGGTCGACGTCAAGGTCGTGGGCTTCAACTCGCAGAAGGTTTACGTCACGGGACAGGTCGAGAACCCCGGGGTGATGCCCATCACCAACGTTCCCATGACGGTGCTCGACGCGGTCAATCTCGGTGGTGGCCTCAACGGCGACGCGAATTGGCACGACGTGGTGCTGTCGAGGGGCAGCAGCGAGACGCATATCGACGTCTATTCGATGCTCCAGAATGGCGACATGCGCCAGAACCAGCTGCTCCGGGACGGCGATGTCCTCCATGTGCCCGATATCGGAAGCCAGAAAGTCTTCGTCATGGGCGAAGTGATGGACCCGGTGACCCTCCCGATGGGGAATTCCCGCCTCTCGCTGACCGACGCCCTTTCCGAGGCTGGCGGCATGGACGAAACCCAGGCCAACGCGAAGGGGATCTTCGTGATTCGCCAGTCCACGCTGGACAGCGGCAAACTGGCCACTGTCTATCAGCTCGACGCACGCAATGCCACGGCACTGGTGCTCGGGGCGCAGTTCATGCTGCAACCCACCGATATCGTCTATGTCACCGCCGCACCGCTGAGTCGCTGGAATCGGGTCATCAATCAACTGACGCCGACGATCAGTTCGGTCTATCAGGTGACACGAGCCACGCGTGACTTCGACGAACTTCGCGACGGCAACTGACATGTTCGATCGGATACTGGTGTTGTGCACGGGCAATATCTGCCGCAGCCCGGTGGCGGAGGCGCTGTTCAGGCAGCGGTTCCCGGGCAGGCAGATCGGTTCCGCGGGACTCGGGGCGCTGGTCGGCGAAGGCGCCGAGCCCACGGCCCGGGAGCTGGCGGAGCGTGAGGGACTGGATCTGTCCGGACATGTCGCCCGACAGGTGGATGTCGGCATGCTGCAGTCCGCCGACCTGGTCCTGGTGATGTCCGATGGTCAGCGTCGTGCCGTGTCGGAGCTTCATCCCGCCGCCAGTGGCAAGACGATGCTGCTCACTCGCTGGATCGGGGAGAGCGAGGTACCCGACCCCTATCGCAAGAGTCGGAGCGCTTTCGAACACGTTCATCGTCTGCTGACACAAGCCGTAGATGCCTGGGTAGGCAAGTTGCCGGATCGCTGAAAGGATGCAAAACCCCACATGACCACAAGCAATACATCGACGACATCGGCAGCGGGTAACCACGAAGAGATAGACATTCGTCGGCTGCTGGGGATTCTGCTGGACCACAAGAAGTGGGTGATGGCGAGCGTTCTGGGCTTCGCGCTGATCGGAATCCTGTACGCCAGCCTGGCGACGCCCATCTACCGGGCGGACGCCCTGGTGCAGATCGAGAGCGACTCGCCAGGCAACAATCCGCTCCAGGAGGTCACGAGCCTGCTGGGCGAAAAGCCGCCGACGCTCTCCGAGATCGAGATCATCCGATCTCGAATGGTGCTGGGCCAGGCCGTCGACCTGCTCAATCTCGACATCAACGTGGCGCCAGTCACCATGCCGATCATCGGGGCCTTCCTCGAACGTCAAGGTATCGGGCGTCCCGGCTTCGCCGACGGGTGGGGCTATGCGTTCAGCGGGGAGAGCATCGCCGTCAGCGAAATGCCGATGTCGGAAGCCTATCTCGGCAAGACGTTCACCCTCCAGGTCCAGGACAGTTACACCTACCGTTTGCGGGATGCGGACGGGGAGTCGCTGGGTACGGGCAAGGTCGGGCAGCTGAGTAGCTTCTCGGGCGGTGACGTCGCCTTGCGGGTGACGTCGATCCAGGCACCAGCCGGCGCCGAATTCACCGTGCAGCACGTGCCGCGACTGGCTGCCATCAACGGTTTGCGGGGGCGCTTCGAGGTCGGGGAGGCCGGCAGCGAGACGGGTATTCTCAGCTGGCGCCTGACCGGCCCCGATCCGGACGCCGCCAAGAAGACGCTCAACACCATTGCCGACATCTATTACTCCCAGAACGTCCAGCGCCAATCGGAAGAGGCGCGCAAGAGCCTCGAGTTTCTGAATACCCAGGTGCCGCAGATCCGTAGTCAGCTGAACCAGTCGGAGGAGAAGCTCAACGAGTATCGGGAGTCCAGGGACAGCGTCGACCTCTCGCTGGAGACGAAATCGGTCCTGGAGCGGATCGTCAACCTGGAGTCCCAGCTGAACGAGCTGGAGATGAGCGAGGCGGAGATCTCCCAGCGGTTCACCAAGAGCCACCCGACCTACCAGGCGCTGCTGGAGAAGAAGGCGCAGCTCCAGCGCGAGCGGGACAATCTCGACAAGCAGGTCAAGGGGCTGCCGGAGACGCAGCAGGAGATACTGCGGCTTCAGCGGGATGTCGAGGTCACCAACGAGATCTACGTCCAACTGCTCAACAAGGTGCAGGAGACCAAGATAGCCGAGGCCAGCACGGTGGGTAACGTGCGGATTCTGGACGGCGCTGAGGTTCTTCCGGCCCCGGTGGCACCGAACAAGCCGCTGCTGGTCGCCGTCGCCATCATCGTCGGGTTGGTCGTCGGGGTCGCCGCCGTCTTCCTGCGGGCGCTGTTCAACCGCGGTATCGAAACCCAGGAGCAGATCGAGGATCTGGGACTGCCGGTCTACGCCACCATTCCGTTGTCGGACGAGCAGGGCAAGCTGAACCGACGCGTGAAGCGCTCCAGCAAGGAGCAAGGCCGCAGCTTCCCCAGCGGCCTGCTGGCCGCCCGCAATCCCGCCGATGTCTCGGTGGAGGCGCTGCGCGGCCTGCGG
The DNA here is from genome assembly GCA_002695065.1 of Salinicola sp. GTDB lineage: Bacteria > Pseudomonadota > Gammaproteobacteria > Pseudomonadales > Halomonadaceae > Salinicola. The sequence continues at coordinate 116,173 of NZNW01000128.1, forward strand.
ACCAGTCTTCACTTTGCCATGCTCGAGGCCGGCGACAATCGCCTGATGATCACCGGGCCCAGCCCCGGCGTGGGCAAGAGCTTCGTCAGCGTCAATCTGGCAGCGGTGTGTGCCCAGGCGGGGCAGCGCGTGCTGGTCGTCGACGCGGATATGCGCAAAGGGCAGATCCATAGCGCCTTCGGGGCCGCCTCCGAGAACGGACTGAGCGATGTGCTCTCCGGCAAGCAGGGTCTCGAGCAGGTGATCCGTACGGTCGACAACGTGGACAATCTGCATTACGTCGCTCGTGGCATGGCGCCACCGAATCCCTCCGAGCTACTGATGACGTCGCGCTTCAGCGAATTCCTGGCCCAGGTCAGCGAGCGCTTCGACCTGGTCATCGTCGACTCTCCGCCGATTCTCGCGGTGACCGATGCGGCTATCATCGGCAAGCAGGTGGGCACGACGCTGATACTTGCCCGTTTCCAGACCAACCCGGTCAAGGAGATGGAGTTGGCGATCAGCCGGCTGAAGACGGCGGGCGTCGAGCCCCGAGGCGCCATCTTCAATGCCGTGGAGCGCAAGGCCGCTACCGAGTACGGCTACGGCTACTACCACTACAGCTACAAATGATGGACACCCGACCCTTCGCATTCGAACGGCTTGATCCGATGCCGGGACTATCGTCATGAGCCTTTCTCTGCTGGGCGACAGGCACGCCCGGATCGTTTCGCGGTTGCGTGGCGACCTGTTCGTCAACCTCTGCCGCACCTTTGCCGCCCGGGGGATCGCCGCACTGGGCACGATCCTGCTGGGTGTCGTCCTGGGGCGCCTCTACGGCGCCCAGGGCGTGGGTGTCTTCGCGTTGGCCCAGAGCGTCATCTTCGGTGCGGGCATCATTGCCTGTTACGGCCTCAACGGCTCGCTGATGCGCTACATCAGCCAGGACAACGCCAGTCCCAACATCATGCGCTACCTGCGCTGGGCGATGGTGCGGGCGGGCTGGCTGAGCCTGCTCCTGGGGGGCGGAATCGGCCTGCTGCACCGCCAGATCGCCGAAGCTTTCGGTTCGCCGGAGCTGTCGTCGCTGCTGATCAGCATCGCGGTGGCGACGCCGGCCTTCACGCTGTCGTTCGTGCTGGCGGGGTTCCTGAAAGGCGTGCACATGCCGGCCAGGGCTAGCCTGCAGGAGAACGGCTCGATATCGCTGCTGGCCGCCATCTGCATTCTGGCCATGGTCCTCGTCACCGGTTCCCGCTCGCTGCCACAGGCCGGCTGGGCATTCTGTCTGTCGGCCTGGCTGGTGTGTCTGCAGGGGGCGTTGCAGATGGAGCTCTGGCTGCGTCGGCATCCTGCCGTCCGGCGGGGCGAAGGGATGGGCGTCGAGGCGCCGCCTCGCCGCAGCGAGTTCTTCGCCACCGCGCAGAGTTTCATCGTGCTGAACCTGTCGATGTTTCTCCAGCAGGTGGTGGCGATGCTGATTGCCGGGGCGCTGCTGAGCCACGCCGACCTGGGGTTGTTCAAATCCGCCGAGCGGGTCGGCATGGTCATCAGCTTCATCCTGCTGGTCATCAATGCGGTCTTCCCGCCGCGTTTCGCGCAGCTGTTTCATCGCGGAGAGCACGAAGCGCTGGGGCGCTTGGCCCGTCAGAGCTCGATGGTGGCGGCCGGCATGGCGACGCCGCTGGCGATCGTCTGCTTTCTCTTCCCGGAGTGGGTGCTGGGCTGGTTCGGGGCGGAGTTCCGCGAGGCGGCGAGCCTGCTGCGCATCGTGGTCATCGGCCATCTCGTCAATGTGTCGTTCGGCTCGGTGGGGTTTCTGCTGACGATGACGGGGCGGGAGAAGGTGATGCGCAATATCTCCCTGGTCTGCAGCGCCCTGGGGCTGCTGGCCTTCGTGGTGTTGATCCCGCTGTGGGGAGCGGTCGGTGCCGCGATCTCCCTCGCCATGGTGCTGGGGATGCAGAACCTGGTCGCGGCATGCTTCGTCTGGCGCCGCATGGGCATTCTCATGCTGCCGATCCGGCGCTGAAACGCCGCTGATGCCCGGGAGCGGAGACGATTCGGCTCCGCACCACACCTTGATCGAAACCGCAGGCCACGGATTGCCGTCGGCGGTTAATGGATAGCGAGAGACATGCTGGTAATCAACGCCAAACGGCTGTTCGTGGCGATGGCGATCATCTTTGCCATTGCGCTACCGAAATCGGGGGTCGCCGTGGGCGGCATTCCCCTCAATACCATCTATCTGCTGATCTGCTTCTCGTTCCCGATCCTGTTCATCAAGGCGATCCTGGGAACGGGGCAACTCGGTCGACAGGATCGCTACTCGATCTACATCTGGTTGCTGATGCCGTTCTGGGCGTTGTTCCTGACGGTGACGCTGCTCAATGGCATTGCCAGCGTCGGGATCTACTTCGGCTACATCATGGCGCTGATCGTGGTGCCGATCTTCTTCTACGTGTGGTCGAAACGGCTGTCGGCGGAGAACGTTCGCTATCTCCTGGTCTGCCTGCGCAACTGTATTCGGTTCGCGGTCGCCTTCGGCCTCTTTCTTTTCGTTCTCAAGATCGGAACCGGGCAATATTTCTCCATTCCCGCGCTGACGACGACCTTCGGTGCCGAGCGAACCCTCGAGGCCCGGATGAACGACCGGGGCGGAATCTACAAGCTGTTCTCGACCTACAACAACGGCAACATCTATGCGGTCTGCATGATCATGCTGCTGCCGGTCTTCGCCGTCATCGAGAAGAACCGGCTGTGGCTCCTGGCACTGATGCTGACGATCATGTTGACGCTCTCGCGCACCGCCTGGGCGCTGTTGCTCATCTATTGCGCCTTCGAGTACCTGATCTTCAACAAGGCCATCTCGGTCAAGAAGCTGATCGTGATCTGCCTGGCGGTGTGTCTGGTGGTACCGGGCATCATCGGGCTGCTGGGCATGATGGGCAAGGACGTCACGTTCCTTTTCGACAGCAATCTGGGTGGCCGGGCGGCTTATCTGGAGTACTTCTTCGATGCCGGTCTGATCTCCAGCACACCGATCTACTGGTCCTACGAAATTCCCTACGTCTCCATCGCGGAGTTCGTCGGCCTGATCGGACTGATCCCCTTTCTGATGTTCTTCGCCAACATCGTGATGGCGCGGAGCCTTTTCGACACGACCCGGCCGATCAGTCGCGCCGCTTCGATCGGATGCGTGATGTATGGGGTCGCCACCTTCTCCGATGCCGCGCTGGTCCTGGTCCCGACCTTCATCATCTATTGCCTGCTGGTAATGCTCTCTTTCAGCGAGTGAATTCATGAAAATCATGCATGTCTGCGAGACGGTGACCGGCGGCATCGCCACGTATCTGAACAACGTGGTGGCCGAGCAGGCGCGGCGTCCGGAAGTCGAGGCCGTGTCGGTACTGCTGCCGCTCACCCAGCTCGAGGAGATCAACCTGGGCGACATCGCGGAGTTGAAGGACAAGATCCACATCATCGGGTTTGACGGGGCCGGCCGGATCCAGCGACTGAAACACCTGGCCATGCGTCTGCGCGGCGCGGTGTCCCAGGCGCGCCCCGATGTGGTGCATGTCCACAGCACCTTCGCCGGTTTTCTCTGCCGCACGCTGCCGGTCTCTTTTCAAGGCGCCAAGTTGATCTATCAGCCCCATGGGGTCGCGTTCGACCCGCATCGCATCTCCGGCCTCAAGCGGCATGGCATCCAGTGGGTGGAAAGAGCGCTGTATCGGCGCACCGACGGCATCGTCGCCATCTCGGAGTATGAGCGCACGCTGCTGGAACAGGCCGGGATGGGGGAGAAGACGCTGCTGATCAAGAACTGCGTGCGTGATACCCGGGAAGCGATCGGCGAAGGGCGCAAGGAGGATTTCTATCTGTTCATCGGGCGCTTCGATCGTCAGAAAGGGTTCGACAAGCTCCACGCGTTCTGGGGCGAAGATCGCCCGCTGCTGAAGATCGTCGGCGGCAATGTCGTCGATTCCGATGCCACGTTCACCGCCTGGGACAACATGGAGTTTCTCGGCTGGCAGGACAATACCGCGCTGGACGGACTGATCGCGCGGGCCAAGGCGCTGATCGTTCCCAGCCGCTGGGAGGGATTCGGCCTGGTGGTGTTGGAAGCCTACCGAAACGCCACGCCGGTGATCTGCTCGAATCGCGGTGCGCTGCCTGAACTGGTGAGCCATGGCGATACCGGCTTCGTCTTCGATTTCGACGACTTCCCGGCCTCCTTGTCCACGGCGATGGCCGCTTTCGAACGCTGCGACCGGCAGGCGATGGGGCGACGCTGTCGTGAGCGCTACGAGCGGGATTTCTCGCCGGTCAGCATGAATACCGAACTCTTGAAACTCTACCAGCATAACGGGCAGTGCTATGTATAGTCAGGTTCTGATCAATATCTCCAACCCCGAGGACTACCGCTTCTTCAAGCGCGTCTTCGCCGCGCCCGGCGCCAGCGGTTGCCGTGTCGAGTTCGTGGCCAACAACCTGATCATGTACGTCTACCTGACGCTCAAGCGCGAGACGGTGTTCATGCCGCGCCGGGGTCGGGGACGTACCTGCCGGGAGAACAACTTCAGTATCCTGACCGGCCGCTTGACCCATGCTCAGGCCGACAGGGTCTACTCCGGTTTCGCGGACTTCATCGAGCGCGAGCAACCCAGGCGCCAATGGGATCTCTACATCCTGCCGAGCGGCCGGCTCGCCTCCCAGTCGGCGCTGGCCGACCACGCCCGGGCCAATGGCATCGACGTGCTCTACACCGGCTACGGCAATATCGGCAACAAGACCTTCGCGGATCCCAAGGGCACCGACATGCAGTCCTATCTGTACGAGCATGTCGAGGTACTGGACGATTACCAGGTCGATCTCGAGGCCTTTCGTCGGTGGAAGCGCGAATACACCGCCGCGCGCATGAAGCGGCACGTGATCGGGCAGGCGCGCAAGCTCGACTTCAAGACGGTGTTCCAGAAGTTCGTCCAGGTCGTGGGATGCCGTCTCGAGGCGATCCTGGGTTATGCCGGCGAGAACGCCTACGGCTTCGACGAGCTGAGGAAGCTCCGCAAGGCGGATGAAGTCGTGCTTGACGAGATGGATTGGGCAACGCCCTACCTGTTCTTTCCGATGCAGGTGAGCACCGACGCCCAGATCATTCTGAACTACCGCAAGAACAGCGTGATCGACGGCCTCAAGGACGCGATCGCGATGGCCAGGGAGAAGGGGTTGCGACTGGTGATCAAGCCCCATCCCGCGGAGATCAACCAGGCCATTCCGTCGATTCTGGCCGGGCTGCGCGCGGAGCACGACTTCCTCATCGTCAACGAGAATACCTTCCAGCTGCTGGATCGGGCCGCCGAGGTGGTGACCATCAACTCCACGGTGGGTCTCGAGGCCAAGCTGCTGGACAAGAAGGTGACGTTTCTGGGCAATACCTTCTACGCGCATTTCAGCGAGCGTCGCCTGGCGGCCTACATCGATCACTATCTGGTGAACGAGGACTACTTTCAGGATACTCCCTTCAGCGAGGCGAACTTCGTTAAGCTTATGGACCGCGCAAGATTGCATTCAATGGATAGAAGTGAGGTGGCTTGATGAAATCCGTATCGGTCGGCGGGCTGGCAGTGGCCAACGACGCGCCTTTCACGCTGTTTGGCGGCATCAACGTGCTGGAAGATCTCGACAGCACCTTGAGGGCCTGCGAGGCCTATGTCGAAGTGACCGGCAAACTGGGCATCCCCTACGTGTTCAAGGCCTCGTTCGACAAGGCCAACCGCTCCTCGATCCCCTCCTTCCGCGGTGTCGGCCTCGACGAGGGGATGAAAATCTTCGAAGCGGTCAAACGCGAGTTCAATGTGCCGGTGATCACCGACGTGCACGAGGTAGCGCAGGCGCAGCCCGTCGCCGAGGTCGCCGACGTGATCCAGTTGCCGGCGTTTCTGGCCCGCCAGACGGACCTGGTCGTGGCGATGGCGAGGACCGGCAAGCCGATCAATATCAAGAAGCCGCAGTTCCTGAGTCCGGGGCAGGTCAAGAATATCGTCGACAAGTGCGCCGAAGCGGGCAACGAGCAGGTCATCCTGTGCGAACGCGGCAGCTGCTTCGGCTACGACAATCTGGTCGTCGACATGCTGGGTTTTCGCGAGATGATGGACGTCAGCGGCAGCGCGCCGGTGATCTTCGACGTGACCCACAGCCTGCAGCGCCGTGATCCGACCAGCGAGGCCTCGGGCGGGCGTCGTCGCCAGGCTCTCGAGCTCGCCCGCGCCGGAATGGCCGTGGGGCTGGGCGGTCTCTTTCTCGAGTCGCATCCCGACCCCGACAACGCGCGCTGCGATGGACCCAGCGCGCTGCCGCTCGACAAGCTGGAACCGTTCCTGGCCCAGATCAAGGCGGTGGACGATCTGGTCAAGAGCCTGCCCCCGGTCGAGATCGATTGATGGAAAGTCGAGATCGATCGATGCCCCGTCCGGATCGTCGTGACCAGATCGAACTCGTGCTGTTCGATGTCGACGGCGTGCTGACCGATGGCACGCTGTTGATCGGGCCGGAGGGGGAAGCGCTCAAGCCGTTCAATGTGCGTGACGGTGTCGCGATCGGGCTGCTGCGGCAGCACGGCATCAAGAGCGGCGTGCTGTCGGCCAAATCGAGCCAGCCGCTGATGACACGGGCCACCCAGTTGGGCATGGACGTGATCAAGATCGGCTTCAGTCGCAAGCTCGAAGCCATCCAGCAGATCGCCGAGGAGCAGGGCATCGCTGCCGACCGCATCGCGTTCGCGGGGGACGATGTCATCGATATCCCGGTGATGCGGGAAGTCGCCGCGGCCTATGCCCCGGCCGATGCCCATCCTCTGGTTCTCGATGCAGCCGACTACGTGACGAAAGCCGAGGGCGGGCGCGGTGTCGCACGCGAGATCGCCGAAGACCTGCTCTCGGCGCGCGGCCTCGACCTGGCCGGGATGTACGCGCACCTGCTGGGAGATGACGAGGCGCTGCGCCGCATCGTTCAGTAGATCCGGCGGGAGGCCGCCTGCCTGCGCCTCCCGCACGTTATCCAGGTGCCGGATTCCCCATCCGGCGCCCTGAGTGAGCCACCACCCTGCCGGTCGGTGGCGTTGCCGAGAGCCGGGCGCTCGATCTCTGAACCCTCAGGGTTACCGAGGCTCGGCCTCACCCCATTCGATCCTATCGATACCTTCGTATCACTGATGGCGCGCGTCCGCGCGCTCTCGAAACACGGGCCTCGATGCCGTTGGTACGGCGTCGTCGGTCCGCCGACGGCAGTCAGCCATTTCGGCCTGGCAGCAACCAGCGTCAGGGAGGAGCACAGCATGAATCTGGAATATCTGGAAACGGCCCGACAGGTCTTCGTCAAGGAAGCCGAATCGCTTCTGGAGGTCTCCCGCAAGCTCGACAACGACCTGAGCGCCGCCATCGACGCCATCCTGCAGACCCCGGGGCGGGTGATCGTCTGCGGCATGGGCAAGTCCGGGATCGTCGGTCGCAAGATAGCGGCCACCCTGGCGAGCACCGGCAGCCCGAGCTTCTTCATGCATCCGGGCGAGGCCTATCACGGCGACCTGGGCATGGTGACGCCCCACGACGTCTTCCTGGCGATCTCCAATTCGGGGGAAACGGAGGAGGTCGTCAAGCTGATTCCGTATCTCAAGGACAACGGCAACTATCTGGTCGGCATGACCGGCAACCGAAGCTCGACCCTGGCGCGGGCTTCCCACAGTCATCTCGATATCGGCGTCATCGAGGAGGCCTGTCCGCTGCAGCTGGCGCCGACGTCGTCGACCACCGCCACGCTGGCGATGGGAGACGCGCTGGCGGTGACGCTGATGAAGGCGCGGGACTTCCAGCCCGAGAACTTTGCCCGATTCCACCCGGGAGGCTCGCTCGGACGCCGCCTGTTGAGCCGGGTCGAGCACGAGATGCGCAGCGAGAACCTGCCGGTGGTCAAGGCGGAGGCGGAGGTGCTCGATGTGATCCAGGCGATGTCGCGGGGACAGCTGGGGATGGCGGTCGTCCAGCACAACGGCAGTTGGGGCGTCATCACCGATGGTGACATTCGCCGTGCCATCGAGAAGTACGGCGAATACGTCTTCTCCAGGAAGGCCTACGATTTCATGACGCCGCAGGCGTCGCGAATCGCCCCGACTGCTCGTGTCGAGGATGCATTGGCGATGATGGATTCCAGGAAAATCAATGCATTGCTGGTTTTCGACAACGATCAGCTGGTGGGTGTTTTCCAGAAGTAGCGGGTGCGTTCGGGCGGCTGTCCGTCGAGACCGAACGTGATCTCCCCGGGCGCTTTTGCGCCTGGATCTCGATGACGGGGTTTGAAACGACCCCGGGAATGAGATCCGACAGCAGTTTTCAACAATAGCTATGTCAAGGGTTACCAGGATGGTATCGGGAGAACGAATATGAAAAGTCTGAATCCTGTCAGGCGGTTGGCACCGTTGATCGACGTCATGGCAATCCTGCTGGCGGGCATTCTCGCCAACGGGATTCGGTTCCAGACACCGCGACTGGAGAGCGTGAATGCGCTGGTGCTGATCGTGATGGCGTTGGCCGTCGTGCTGATCAACCTGTCCGGCGGCGGCTACAGCAAGTGGCGCTCCACCCGGTTGCGCAGCCGGATCTATCGGCTGCTGTGGGTGTGGGCCGCGGTATTCGCGGCCGTGAGCATCCTGATGTTCCTGCTCAAGCTGTCGGACGAGGTCTCCCGGCAGTGGCTGGTGTTCACCTTCATGCTGTCGTTCTGCCTGGTCGCCGCCTCCCGGGCACTGCTGATGATGCTGACGATGTACCACAACGGCAGCATCCGCAATCGACGCAAGGTGTTCCTGGTCGGTCCGGAAGAGAATCTGCTCGATGTGGCGCGTTCGCTGCGTCGACACCAGGAGCAGGGGTATGCGATCGCCGGTGTCTGCCGCGGGCGCGTGCTGCGGGCGGAGAAGGCACCGCGCAACCTGGCACGCCGGGTGGAGAAGTCGGGTGCCAAGGAGGTGTGGATCTGCCTGTCGGTATCCGAGGGCGAGCACGTCAAGGCGATCATGTACAACCTCCGCCACCTGCCGCTGGAAATTCGCTTCATTCCCCATTTTGCCGACATCCCGCTGCTCAACCATCGGGTCAGTCATATCGCCGGCACCCACGCCATCGATCTGAGCGTCAGCCCGATAGCCGGCAGTGCACTGTGGGTCAAGCGGCTCGAGGATATCGTCATCGGCGGCTTGATCCTGTTGCTGATCGCGCCGGTCTGCGCGGCTTGCGCCATCGCGGTCAAGTTTTCATCCCCCGGCCCGGTGCTGTTCAAGCAGCTGCGCACCGGCGCCAATGGCCACGACGTCCAGGTCTACAAGTTTCGCTCGATGAAAATGCATCAGGAGGAGAACGGCCAGGTCGCTCAGGCCACGCGGCGGGATCCCCGAATCACGCGGGTCGGCGCGTTCCTGCGCCGTACCTCGCTGGATGAATTGCCGCAGTTCATCAACGTGATTCAGGGGCGCATGTCGATCGTCGGCCCGCGTCCCCATGCGCTGGCGCACAACGAGTACTACAAGGACCTGGTCGAATCCTACATGCAGCGGCACATGGTGAAGCCGGGAATCACCGGCTGGGCCCAGGTGCGCGGTTTCCGCGGTGAGACCGATACGCTGGACAAGATGCAGCACCGCGTCGAACACGACCTCTGGTACATCAACAACTGGTCCTTGCTGCTGGATCTCAAGATCATCTTCCTGACGGTCTTCAAGGGTTTCACCGGCAACAACGCCTACTGATTCCTCCGTGCGTCCGGTCGCCGCCGGCGGCCGCCGACCTCTCACATCGAACGCGATTCCGGCTGCGACGTCACCCGCTGTGACATCGGAGGCGCGGACGCGGAGCGATTCAACCCAATGTCCAAGGAAAGCTCTCGTGGAACAGACGACGGCAGCACGCTATCGATGGATCGATCTCGTCAGAGGGACGGCGGTCGTCCTGGTGATCGTGCTTCACTCCCAGTACGGGATTTCGATTCGCTATGACGGACTCTGGTCCTGGCTCCCGCTGATGTCGGAATATCTGGCGCCGTTCAGGATGCCGGTGCTGATGTTCCTGTCGGGACTGATGGTGGCGCGGTCGTTGCAGAAGGGACCGCGCCGCTTCTTCACCGGAAAGCTCAAGAACATCGCTCATCCCTATGTGGTGTGGACGCTCGTCGCCTTCGTGCTCTACTCGCTGCGCTGGGTGCTGATGAACGAGCCGATGCCGGATGAGCTGTTTCCGCTGCTGATCCTGCCTTACAACTATCTCTGGTTCCTGTACTGCCTGTTCATCTACTACGTCCTCGCTTTCTTCCTGTTCAAGTTGAGTGCCAAGGGCGCGGTCGCGGTGACGCTGGTCGGCTACCTGCTCTATTTCTACCTGGCCCAGCATCTGGCCCCCGACTGGCTGCTGGTGCCGGACGACGACGGCCGGATGGTGCCGACGCTACCGACCAAGATCGTCTTCTACGCGGTCTTCTTCATGCTCGGCGGCTGGCTGGGCGAGAACCTGAGCGGATTCGCCGACGGGCTCGCGCGCCTGAATCCATTCGTGGTCTGGCTGCTGGTCGCGGTCTGCCTGGCCGGGTATCTGATGCCGCTGCACCCATTCTCACCGGTCTACCTGCTGATCTCCCTGGCGTCACTGGTGCCGCTGGCACGTCTCGCCATGCTCGGGTGGGTGCAACGCTGCACGACACTGCTGCAGTGGTGCGGCCGTCAGTCGATCGTGCTTTTCGTGGCCCACATGCCGATCATCCTGGTGGTGGTCACGGTTCTGTCGAAAGCGATGCCCGATTCGAATGCCAACCTGGTGTTCGGCCTTCTTTTCGGCGTCACCTTCCTTTGCTGCTGCGTTCTGGCGCGGATGTCTCAACGCTGGGCGGCAGTCAGATTCCTGTTCGCCTACAACCTGAAGGGGCGCCAGGTCCGGGTCGGAAGCCGGGCCTGATGCCGATGCCCCCTGGACAGGGAGTTGACGCAGGAGAGACCGCCGATCGTCGGCACAGGCATGAAAAGCGCTTTTCGCCGGATGGCCGGACGTCAGCCGTCCGCCGTCGCGGGGAAAAGGGCGCATGGAATGGAAAGGAGCCATTCGTTGGGTAAGGAAAGGAAGTATCTCTACGAGATTCAGGGCCTGAGAGCCGTCGCGGCGCTGATGGTCGCCGTCTATCACATCTGGATTCAGCGCGTCTCGGGCGGCGTCGATGTCTTCTTCGTGGTTGCCGCCTTCTTCGTCGTGGGATCACTGACACGTCGGGCGCCGCTGTCGTTGGCCGACGTGCTGGACTACTACGGCAAGACGCTGCGGCGGTTGCTGCCGGGCGCGGCGCTGGTGGTGTGCGCGACGATCCTGCTGTCGATGTGGTTGATGCCGGACTCGATGTGGCGCAACCAGATCAAGCATGGGATGGCGTCGATCCTGTTCCTGGAAAACTGGTCGCTGGCGTTGACCGCCACCGACTATCTCCAGCAGGGGGCGCCGCCATCGCCGTTCCAGCAGCTCTGGGCCCTGGCGGTCCAGGTGCAGTTCTATTTCGCGTTTCCGCTGCTGCTCTGGGCGGGATTGAAGTTCGATGCGCGCCGGGGGCGCCGGGACAATTCATCCTGCGTGCTGCTGTTGCTGGCGGTCACCGTGCTGTCGCTCTGCTACAGCATCTACATTACCGAGAAGAACCAGTCCTGGGCCTATTTCGACACCTTCGCCCGGGCCTGGGAATTCGCCTTCGGCGGGTTGCTGGCGCTCGGTGTCTCGCGGGTCTCGCTGTCACCGCCCGCCGCAAAGGTGCTGGGCTGGGTCTCGCTGATCGTGTTGACGACCTTCGCCCTGTTTCTCGACGTTTCGACCCTGTTCCCCGGGGTGGTCGCCCTGGTGCCGGTGCTTGCCGCGGCGGGTATCGTCATCGCGGCGCGAAACCGGTGCGACATGCGGTTGCTGAACAATCGGTTCGTCGTCTGGTTCGGCGACATGTCGTTTTCGTTCTATCTCTGGCACTGGCCGCTGCTCTCGTTCTATCGCTACGCCACCGGGGAGTTCGATGTCGGCCTCCTCCCGGGGCTGGCGATCATCGGCGGTGCCGGGGTGCTCGCCTTCGTGACGACATGGGCCCTGGAGACGCCGGTGCGGCGTTCGCCACTGCTGTCTCGCCGGCGGGTTTATACCTATGGCGTCTGCGTGCTGTTGATGGCGTTTCCCTTGGCCTTGTTGGCGGTGTGGTACCAGGACTATCAAGGGCGTAGCGCGGCAGCCAGGTCGGAACTCGCGACGTTCCTGCGCGCGCCCGACGTTGCCGGCGACGATCTCCAGCCGTCGACCCTGATCGCCAGCCTGGATTTGCCCGCTTCCTCCTATGATGGCTGCCATCAGAACTATCTGCAGCCTGGGGTCCGGGAGTGCACCTACGGCGATTCGGACGCGGACTATACGGTCGTGCTCGCGGGCGGCTCCCATGCCCAGCATTGGCTGGCGGCGCTGAGGGTGGCGGCGGAGCGGGAGAAGTTCCGGTTGATCTCGATGACCAAGGGGGCCTGTATGCTATCGACCGACCCGCATGCCCGTTATCAGGTCAATCCTTCCTGTCTGGCGTGGAATCGCGAGGCGCTCGAGCGTCTCGGCGAGTTGAAACCCGATCTGGTGTTTACCACCGCGACTCGGGGGCAGGGGCCGGAGGAGCGCGTGCCGGAGGGATATCGTCAAGTCTGGCGGCGGTTGGCCGACTCAGGCATCGATGTGCTCGCGATACGCGACAACCCCTGGTACGGCTTCGACGTGCCCAAGTGCGTCGACCTCCAGGACGATCCGAGCGTGGCCTGTTCCATCCCCAGGCGTTCGGTGTTGAAGGCGCAGTCGCCCACCGACGAGGTCCAGCTGCCGAACGTCCAGTTCGCAGATCTGAGTGATCTGTTCTGCGACGACCAACGCTGCTCGCCGCTGCGGGACAACGTACTGGTCTACCGCGACGATCATCACATCACCAACACGTTCTCCTATCTGGCGGCGGATCGCATCATCGCGGCGCTGGATCGGGCAGAGTCGCGGTTCGACGATCCACCCCGGGGGCGCTGAGGCGTGAGACGCCGGCGGCAGGCCGCAAGCGCTTCCGCCGCTGCCAGTGGGCCGTCCTCATGGCCGATATCGACTGCGTGCGCCCACTCATCGACCCCACCACTTGCAGGAGAGTGCCTCATGCCGAGTCGACGTCAAGTACTGGTCGCGGGACTTGGCGGCCTGGCGATCATCGCCATCCCGTCCTGGGCCAGGGAAGCAGGCGGGCGATCATCCAGGCCATCGCCGATGTCGCCAGGCCCCGCAGGCCGGGGTCAGCAAACGCCTGCTCCGGGGGCCGTGCGTCTCCGTCAGGCGGACGCGCTCATCGTGCTGGGCTAGCCTGGCATGTCGAACGGAAGCGAGCGGACCGCGCCGTCGTGAAGCCGCTTGCAACCGTGGCGACGCGTTCCCCCCAAGTGCGGCTCAGCGCGAGCGGGTCGCCTTGAGACCGACGCGCAGCGCCCGGTAGCGTGCGACGCCATCGCCCTGGTCGGTCTCGGCGTCGACGGGGGAGAAGCTCAGGTCTCGGTTGTTCAGGGCTTCCAACTGGAGCGCCGCGCCACCGGCTCGCTGGTTGATATTCAGGATCTCGATCCGGCTCCCGGCGGTCACGAGGTTGCCGTGGAGCCGGAAGGCGTGCCCGGGCGCGCGGCCCGAGCGGCGGACATCGCCGATCAGGATCGAGGTGTCGACGCCGGGCACGTCGATTCGACACTCCATGATGTCGACGATGGTCACGCCCGCGTAGGCACGCCCCTGGGCCAGCAGTGGTATCACTCCCGACGGCTGTTCGACCGTCGACTGGATGATCCCGCCTTGCCAGCGGGCGTAACTTGAACTGTTGGGGCCGATGGCGACGAGGGCGTCGCCGTCCGCTGCCGGCTTGGTGAATGTGAACCGGTTGTCCTGCAGGTACTGTTCCCGCGCGTTGCTGTGCGCGCGCAGGTCCATCACGACGTCATGGTGACTGACGTTGCGGTAGGTGACGTTGACCCAGGAGTCGACCGCCACCAGGCCAAAGCCTTCCCCCTCGTAGACGAAAGAACCGGTGTCCAGCACGATGTCCTGCTCGAAATCCGGATCCTCGAATCCCGCGAGGCGCCTGAACAGCGTCTTTCCCAGACCCGGCTTGAAGCGTTGCGTCGCGTAGCGCTCGCGCAGTCGTGCCGCTTCGGCGGTCTGCAGCGCGTGGAAGTTCTTGATCACGTTGCCGCGGGTCGCATAGAAGACCGAGATGCCGAAATTGCCGGCATTGACCGAGTGGATGCCATCGAACAGGCAGTAGGTGCAGCCTTCGAAATCGAACGCCGTATCGCTGACGTCCCTGGCGCTGCAGCCGAAGATCTTGACGTTGTGGGCATTGTTGAAATAGATCGCGCCGTTGGACCGCGTGCAGTGGACGTCGCTGATATAGCCGTCGCGCAGGCGTCGCATCCAGCGTAGTTCGCCACCCTTGCCGGGCCGGGCCGATCCTCCCCAGCCGGAAACGTTGCAGTAGTCCATGCGCACGTGGGAGATGCTGAAGTCTCTGACGAAGTTGAGGCGCACGGCGACGGCCGCCTTGCCGTCGCCGGGGGTATAGCTGTACCGGTCGGTGCCGCCGGTGAGGTGGCTGATTCGAATGGCCTGGTTGAGATCGTCCGGCGTGTTCGGATCGAAACCCGCGAGGACGGCGTTGTCGGTCGTGGGATCGTCCTCGTGGGCGAGGGAATAGCGGCGGTTGAGCTCCAGTTCGTGGAAGAACTTGATGCCACCGCAGCGAACGTGATGGTTATCGTGGTAGTCGACGCCGCGCACGCAGACCATTGTGGCCGCGGCGCTGGCGAAGTCGCTGGCCTCGAAGGTCAGCCCCCGCAGCTCGATGTCGTGGCTGAAGCCGCGGTCGACATCGCCGGCAGGGCGCCCCTCGGCCCAGGCCTCCACGACGTGGGGTTCGCGCAGCCACAACAGGCCGTCGCGAAAAGAGGCACCGACGTATTCGCTGACGATGCGGCTGTTGGCGAGCGCCCCATCGCCGATGATGCGGGTGCCGGAGCAGAGCCGGATCCGCCGCTTGCCGACGTAGAGCCCCCGTTCTGCGGGCAGGCTGGGCAGGTACTTGGTGCGATAGGGGGTCTTGTCGAGGGTCTCCTGGAGCCAGGCCGATTCGTCCGTGCCGGAGCGCCGGTCGTCGCCGGCGCCGTAATCGGCGCGAAATCCCACCTTGAGCAGGTGGACGTCGTGACTGTCGTGGAGATACGCCGCGCCATCATCGGCCCATAGCGTGAAGTAGTGATAGTCGGGCTGGGCATCGGCAGCCAGCCAGGCTCGTTGGCCGGCTCGCGACGGGTCGTCCCATGCCACGCACCGTGTCAGTTCGACATTGACCTCGTCCGCCAGGTCGTGGTGGAAGCGGCGGCAGATGACCGCGCAACCGTCGGGTACGCGATCTGCGGGCCAGCGCCTGAGGGTATCGACCGACTCGACCACGAGCAGCCGTTGATCGAGCGCCTCGGTCAGAGACTGTCGGCCGGAGGCGGAGTGAACCTCGCCCTGATCGAAGAACTGCGTGCTCAGGCGTTGCTGGCTGCCGTCGCTACTGACCTCGATGCGATAGTGTCCGTTGGGTGCCGCGAACTGGATCTGGCCCTCGTCGCCAGCGGAGAAGGGATTGTCGAGCGGATCGCCGTCGGCGTTGCGGAGCGTGTTTACCGGATCGGCGCCCTCGAGGGAGTATACGGCGACCCGTGCATGGGGAATGACGCGACCGTCGCTTCCTTGCGCAAAGAAGGTTTTCAATTCCATATCGCTGTTCGCCTGAGCCTAATCCGTTAGTCGCATTATCCGGGCTCGACAGGGACGATGCCTTAGCGAAGCGTTGTTCTTTTGTAAGAGGGATGGGGCATCGAGTAAACACCCTGAGAGGTGCCGGGCGATGCGCCATGGGAGGCCGGTTCGGCCGCGTGGCTCAAAGTCCGAACAGATGGACGAGCGGAGGCAGCAGGAACGCGGTGATCAGCCCCGATAGTCCCATCGCCAGGCCGGAGAAGGCGCCGGCAACCGCGCCGATCGAGGCAAAGCAGTAGGCCGTGCCGAAGCCGTGGGCTGCCAGACCCATTGAGTATCCCTGAACGGTAGGGTCGGTAATCCGAGTCATGCGGAAGATCCAGGGGCCGACGATGCAGCCGACGACGCCGGTGATGAGGACGAGCCCCGCGGTCAGGGATGGGATGCCGCCCAGTTTCTCGGCAATGCCCATGGCGATCGGCGATGTCACCGATTTCGGCGCCAGCGAGAGTATCGTCTCGGTATTGGCACCCAGGGCCATGGCGATCCCCACGGCGGAGACAACCGCCGTGGCAACGCCGGAGATCGTACCGATGAGGATAGGCCAGAGCATTCGGCGCACCCGCTCCCGATGATCGTAGAGCGGAATGGCCAGGGCCACGGTGGCGGGCCCCAGCAGGAAATGCAGAAACTGGGCGCCCTGGAAATAGGTCGGATAGTCCGTGCCGGTCAGCAACAGAAAGCCGATCAGCAGCGCGATGGTGACGATGACGGGATGGAGCAGAGGCGTTCCTCCCGCCCAGCGGTTGATGACCGTGGCGACAATGAACGCCAGCAGCGTGGCGAACAGATGCAGCAGGGGGCTGGCGGAGAGATAGACCCAGATCTGCTCGAGCCGGAGATCGTTCATGCTTCTCTCTCCCCGGCCGCCCGGCCCTTTCGGGCGACGCGCTGAAGAATCTGGCTGGTCACGAGAATCGTCACCGAGGTCGAGACGAGCAATGTGGCGATCAGAATCCCTAGTTCCTGGCGAATCAGTCCGAAATGCTGGATCAAGCCGACCCCGGCAGGGACGAAAAGCAGCGTCAGGTACTTGAGCAGCCCTTCGCCCATGGTCCTCAGGCTGGCGGGGATGCTGCCGCGGATCAGCAGGCCGATCAGCAGAATCAGCATGCCGAGGACCGGCCCGGGCACGGGCAGGGACAGGGCCCGGCTGATGACTTCCCCCAGGAACTGGCAGCCGAGCAGTATGCACATACCGATAATCAACGACATGACGCCACCTTGTTAGACTTTGGTCTCGATGTCGGCAAATTGTACCCATGGCTCGCCGTGGAGACGAGGCTTGCGCTCACCGATGTCGTCGCCGCCGGGCGGGTGCCGAGACGGGCTTTCCGCCTCGCCTGCCGGTGTCGAAGAGGCTTTCGCAACCGATTGAAAAAAAAGCCTTAAGAAGCGCTTTTCATTTGTGGGACCGCAAGGTAGTATACGCAGCGTTTCGCAGGGACCGCCGCTGGTGGCCCGATCGAAATCGGAGCGTGGCGCAGCTTGGTAGCGCGCTGCAATGGGGTTGCAGAGGTCGCAGGTTCGAATCCTGTCGCTCCGACCAGATACGAGAGAAAGGCCGCCGGACACTGTCCGGCGGCCTTTTTTCGTTGCCTCGCCTTGCGTGAGGAGCCGGCATCGGAATGTGTCCCTGATGCCGGCTTCGGCTCGCGTCGGCTATGGCGCTCCCTACAACCAGAACAGCTCGATCAATCCCAGGCAGATCAGCGTCACCACCACGGTTCCCGCGATATTCAGGAAGAAGCCTGCGCGGATCATCGACTGGATCGACATTCGACCCGTGGCGAAAACGATGGCGTTGGGCGGCGTGGCTACCGGCATCATGAAAGCGCAGCTCGCCGCGATGGCGGCCGGCACGGTGATCAGCAGCGGATCGACCCCCAGCGATACCGCCAGGGCACCGAGCAGCGGCAGGAAGGCTGCGGCCGTTGCCGTGTTCGACGTCAGTTCGGTAAGGAAGATGATCACAAGCACGATCACGCCGATCAGGAGGAGCAGCGGCAAGTTGCCGAAGACGGTGAGTTGATTGGCGATCCAGTCTGCCAGGCCGGAACTGCTGATCGTGCTGGCCAGGGCGAGGCCCCCGCCGAACAGCAGCAGAATTCCCCATGGGAGATCCCGGGCGTCCTCCCACAGCAGTAGCGGACGATGCCGCTCACTGCCGCTCGGAATCAGGAACAGTCCGACGCCGGCCAGCAGTGCGACCGAAGTGTCCGAGAGCCATTCGACGCCCCAATCGTTGAGTAGCGGTCGCGTGACCCAGGCCAGGGCGGCGAGGAGAAAGACGACGCCGACGCGCTTTTCGGCCGGTTTCATCTCGCCGAGCTTGGCCAGTTCGTCGCCGATGACGTCGCCGTCGTCATTGTCGAGCTTGAGTTCGAACTTGCCACGGGTCAGCCACCACCAGGCCACGACCATCATGGCCAAGCTGACCGGAAGGCCAATCACCATCCATTGCGCGAATCCCAGTTCGATGTCCTGCTCGCTGGAAAGATAGCCCGCGAGTATGGCGTTGGGCGGCGTGCCGATCAGCGTCGCGACGCCGCCAATGCTGGCGGAGTAGGCGATGGCCAGCAGCAGGGCGGTGGCATAACGTTTCACTTCATCCGATTCCGCGTCGGCGAAAAGGGATATCACCGACATGCCGATGGGCAGCATCATGATCGCAGTCGCCGTATTGGAGACCCACATGCTGATGAACCCCGTGGCCAGCATGAATCCGGCAATCTGCTGCTTGGGTTTCTGGCCGACGACGTTCAGAATGCGCAACGCAATCCGGCGGTGGAGATTCCAGCGCTGCATGGCGATTCCCAGTAGAAAGCCGCCAAGGAACAAAAAGATCGTGGGGTTGGCGTAGCTGGCGGCCGTTCCCTTGAGATCGGCGATGCCGAGCGCGGGCGCCAGCGGGATGGGTAGCAGCGAGGTGGCTGGAATCGGAATGGCTTCGGTTGCCCACCAGGTCGCCAATAGCAGTGCCAAGCCCACGCAATGCCACGCTGCCGGTTCCATGCCGGCGGGGGCTGGCAGGATCTGTGTCGCGACGATCCAGACCGGGCCAAGAATGAGACCGACACGGGCCGCCGTCGAGGGCGCTTCGGATGCTGGTTCGGGTGCTGCCGTCATCGGATGAATTCCTTTTCGGGAGGCGGGGTAGTTCCATTCTACTTAAGATGTAGATAGCTCCGGGACTGCCTGGCCTTAGCCTTTGGTCTAACGACATGGGCGCGTGACAATGACTGCCGTTTCACCAACGACGATCGGGTACTCCGGATCGTCGATCGACTTCCCTTATCAGAAGAGCCGACCCATGAACCTACCGCTGCAATCCTTGATCGCTCCTCTCGTCGCCTTGTCACGGGAAGCCGGGGCCGCCATCGAGGCTGTCGGGCATGGCGCTCTCGATACCCAGCAGAAGGCGGATGACAGCCCGGTCACGGCCGCGGACCTGGCCGCTCACCAAGTGCTGGTCGAAGGGCTGTCGTCGATGGGTTCTCGCGACTGGCCTGTCCTGTCCGAGGAGTCGGCCTCCATTCCGTGGTCGGAGCGTCGGCAGTGGTCGACCTACTGGCTGGTCGATCCGCTGGATGGCACCAAGGAGTTCATTCGAGGTTCGGATCAATACACCGTCAATGTGGCCCTGATCGACCGAAATCTTCCCGTCCTGGGAGTGGTCGAGAAGCCCCGCACCGGCGAGGTATGGGTCGGGCAGCCGGCCCGGGGAGCCTGGTATCAGTCGCGTGACGGTGGGGTCTGGGAAGCGCTCAAGGTCCGCTCTCACGCTCCTTTGCGTGTCGTCGTCAGCCGGTTTCATCGAGGTGCGACCACTCGTCGTCTGCTCGAGTCGCTGGGCAATGTCGAGGTCGAGGAGCTGGGCAGTTCGCTCAAATGCTGCCGGGTGGCGGAGGGCCTGGCCGATCTCTATCCTAGGTTCGGCCCAACCAGCGAATGGGACACTGCTGCGGCGCAGGCTGTCCTGGAGGGTGCTGGCGGACATCTCGTCGACTGCGAATCCTGGAAAGCGCTGCGTTACAATACCGGCGACAGCTTGCTGAATCCCGCCTTCGTGGCCTGCGCTTCCCTGAGCGGCGCGTGGCGGGATGCCTGGACGGACTGATTCTCGACCCGGGTCGCCACGGCAGCGTCGTGGCGGCGGCGGCCCGGAAACCTCCATGGTAAACATCACCAGAAGGCGACTTTCACTCTTATGTCATTGTCTGTTGCGGTGGGGCTATCGCTCCTGGCCATCCTCGTCATCGTTGCGCTCTCCGTTTACGCCTTGCGACTTTGGCGTGAGGTCGAGCGCCGCAAAGCGTTTCGGCAGGACGAGGTGGCGCGCGCCAATCAAAATTGCATAGAGAGCCTGCACGCTCTGTCGCAGGCCATGCTCGAGCGCCAGGTAGACATGGTGGAGGGGGCGTTACGCTGTAAAGTGCTGCTCGATATCATCGACCATCGCTTGACGGAGCGGGATACCTGGAAGGTGTTTCGCGAGGTGCAGGCCGAGGCCGGGCATCTCCACACGCATCAGGCTCGCCGCGAGCTCTCGCCGAGAGAGCGCTATCGGGAGGATAGAGAGCGTGAGGCCATTGCAGTCAGGCACGAGCACAGTCTGCACCTGGCGGCGGAAGCACTACAGGCTTTCTGTCTCGAACGGACGGAGCAGGGGGATCCCCGCGTCGCACGCTGAGACCCGTGTCCGTCACGCGGTTTCGGCGCGAAGTGACCGAAGCGTGCAGCGCCTCCTTGATGCGAAAGGATAGGCATTAAAAAGCGAAGTTTTCGCTAATCCGCTTTGCCAATCTGGGAAATGATGCTAAAAAAGAACAGTGTTTCCCGACACGGGTTTGCATCTCGGGCTGGAATCGATAATGCTGTTGTGGAGCTGCAAAGAAAAGGGACAATGGGAACATTGACCACTGCTCAAGTCGACGCGCATGGCGGTCGCCGAGAGATTTCTTTGTCGTTGGGGAAGGAACATCTTTCTCTTGACGAATTCGGCTTCTATACTCGAAGCCGCTGGGTAACGCCCGTTACGACTAGCGCTGTGTTAAGAAGGAGTCTTACATGAAAAAATCAACGACTGGCCTGCTACTGGGTTCCGCTCTGGTAGTCGGTCTCTCTGGTTGTGCCAGTTCCGGTATGGAATCCACTGGTAGCTCGTCAGACCAGGCTTGGTATCAGTCCCCGTTCGTCTGCGGCATCGCCGGCGGCCTGATCGGTGGCGGGATTGGCTACGCGACTAGCAGCGATTCCGACGAAGATACCGGCGCTGCGGTCGGTGGCGTTGCTGGCGCGACGGCCGGTGCGCTGCTTTGTGCCGACTACTCCTCCAACGTCATGGATAGCGATGGCGATGGAGTTCCGGACGACCGCGATCAGTGCCCGAACACGCCGGCTGGCGTAGCGGTCGATGCCGTTGGTTGCCCGCTCGACACCGACGGTGACGGCGTGCCGGACTACATGGACCAGTGCCCGGGAACCCCGGCTGGCGTTGAAGTCAATGCCCAGGGTTGCCCGCTGGATTCCGACGGTGACGGCGTGCCGGACTATCAGGACCAGTGCCCGGACACTCCGGCCGGTGCAGAAGTCAACTCGCTGGGTTGCCAGGAAGACCTCGTGCTGCGTGACGTCAACTTCGAGTTCGACTCGGCCCAGTTGACTTCCAATGCCGAAGCGATTCTGGATGGCATCTCCGAGAAGCTGATGACCAACGACCAGCTGCGCATTCGCCTTGAAGGCCACACCGACTCCGTCGGTCCTGCGGCCTACAACAAGGAGCTGTCACAGCGTCGTGCCGACTCTGTCAAGGCCTACTTGGTCGACAAGGGCTTCTCCGCCGATAACATCACCACTATCGGTTATGGTGAAGAGCAGCCGATCGCCAGCAACGATACCGCTGAAGGTCGTGCTCAGAACCGTCGCGTCGAACTGGGTGAGTGGGAATAAGCTTCTTCCCGACACGTTGTTGACGTGAATATGGGGGCGCCTTCGGGCGCCCTCATTGTTTGCAGGCTTCAAAAACCGCCTTCCGGGAAGCTCCCGGCTGCCGGCAGATGGTAAAGAGGCCTGTCCGCTGCTAGTCTACTTCTCCCCGTGACCGCCAGTCGGCGGTAAGAAGCCACGCTCCTCGCGCATCGGTTGGCTTGCCCGTATGCAAGTCCGTCGCGAGAGGGGTGTTCTGTTGATCGAGCGAGCTCATGTGGTCTTTGGTGTGGACCACCACTGAGCGTAAGGATGTTTTTGATGCCCATTGTGACGCTGCCCGACGGCAGTCAAAGAACTTTTGAAGAACCCGTAACCGTGATGCAGCTGGCCGAGTCCATCGGTCCGGGGCTGGCCAAGGCGTGCATCGCGGGCAAGATAGATGGCGTTGAAGTCGACGCCGCTGACGTCATCGACCATGACGCCGAGGTGGCGATTCTGACCGCCCGCGATGAAGAGGGGCTGGCGATCATTCGCCACTCGTGCGCCCATCTGCTGGGGCACGCGGTCAAGCAGTTGTATCCGGACGCCAAGATGGCTATCGGTCCGGTGATCGATGACGGCTTCTATTACGATATCGATTTCGCGGCATCGCTCTCTTCGGAGGATCTGGAGGCCATCGAGGCCCGGATGAAGTCGCTCATCGAGCAGGAGTACGATGTCGTCCGGGAGTATGTCGATCGCTCTGAAGCGCTGTCGGCCTTCGTGTCGAGAGACGAGCCCTACAAGCAGGAGATCGTCGAGGGTATCCCTGAAAACGAGACAATCCGTCTCTACCATCATCAGGAATATATCGACATGTGTCGCGGCCCCCACGTGCCGAACACCCGCCATCTCAAGGCGTTCAAGCTGACCAAGTTGGCAGGGGCCTACTGGCGTGGCGATGCATCGAAGCCCATGCTGACGAGGATCTACGGCACAGCCTGGGGCGACAAGAAGGCGCTGAAGGCCTATCTGACGCGCCTGGAGGAGGCGGAGAAGCGCGATCACCGCAAGCTGGCACGGCGCTTCGACTTCTTCCACATGCAGGAAGAAGCGCCAGGCATGGTCTTCTGGCACCCTCGTGGCTGGACGCTGTGGCAGGTCGTCGAGCAGTATATGCGCGGCGTCTACAAGCGCAGCGGGTATCAGGAAATCAAGTGCCCCCAGATCATGGACGTGTCGTTGTGGAAGAAGTCCGGTCACTGGGACAACTACGCCGACAACATGTTCTTCACCGAGTCGGAAAAGCGTGAATACGCGCTCAAGCCGATGAATTGCCCGGGACATGTCCAGGTCTTCAATTCAGGCTTGCGCAGCTATCGCGAGCTGCCGATTCGCTATGGCGAGTTCGGCGGTTGCCATCGGAACGAGCCTTCGGGTGCCTTACACGGTATCATGCGGGTTCGGGCATTCACCCAGGACGATGGGCACGTCTTCTGTACCGAGGGGCAGATCGAGCCCGAGGTGACGGCTTTCCATCGCCAGGCGCTCGAGGTCTACGGCGATTTCGGTTTCGAGGATATCGCCGTCAAGATCGCGCTGCGGCCCGACAAGCGTCTCGGCAGTGATGAAACCTGGGATCGTGCCGAGGATGCGCTCCGCGCGGCGCTGGGCAACTGCGACGTGGAGTGGCAGGAGTTGCCTGGCGAGGGGGCGTTCTACGGTCCGAAGATCGAATACCACATGAAGGACTGCCTGGGGCGTGAGTGGCAGGTCGGAACCATGCAGGTCGACTTCATGATGCCCAGTCGCCTGGGAGCGCAGTATGTCGCCGAAGATGGCTCGCGCCAGGTGCCAGTCATGCTGCACCGCGCCATCGTCGGTTCGATGGAGCGTTTTGTCGGTATTTTGATCGAACATTATGCCGGAGCCTTGCCTTTGTGGCTTTCGCCGGTGCAGGCTGTCGTGCTCAATATCACGGATGCTCAGCGTGATTATGCCGAAAACCTTGCCAAACGCTTGCGTGAAGCGGGTTTCCGCGTCGAGTCGGACTTGAGGAATGAGAAGATCGGCTTTAAAATCCGCGAGCATACGCTGCAGAAGATTCCTTATCTGCTGGTTGTCGGCGATAAGGAAGTCGAATCGGGTGCCGTTGCAGTGCGTACTCGGTCCGGTGAGGATCTGGGGTCGCTATCTGTCGATGCGCTGTTGGCGCAGCTTCAGCGAGACGACCGGCCGGACAGGCACTGAGCAGCAACGTTAATCGCCAAACGGAGATCTAACGATCAAGCGTAATAATCAGCGCGGGCGCCCTCAGGAAAAGCGCGCGCCCATCAATGACCGTATTCGTGCAGACGAAGTTCGCCTTATC